>JAVBKL010000189.1:0-41469 GCA_031554055.1 Eubacteriales bacterium
AAAATTCACGAAAAAGTAAAGAGTGGCTCAATGAAAGACTATTACATCAAGCTTTCGTTTAACTGGCGTGATGTAAATGTTCTTGTAGATGGCAACCAACCGACAACACAGCAAGTAAGTTATAAGGTTGAAGCGGTTGGCGTTACAAAAGTAATTGAGTCATGGGACAATGCAATGCTCAAGAAGTTTGAAGACAATGTGGATGCAAAGGGGAAAGATGCAGAAGTAATCAAGCTTATTAAAGATAAAGTAAAAGCGGGTGCATCTGACCAAGAGATAACAAGCTATGTTGCAAGTATTATTAAGTCTTTGCACGTTGAGTTTATCAAAACTGTGGAGAACGAACTTGAAAAAATGTCTACAGATAAGTTTAACTTTGCCAAACTTGATAGAAACGTAGTTATGGTCGCAAAAAATACAGATGAAGCATTAACAGTGAATGGTTATGAGTTTTTGGGCGGACAGTGGATTCTTGAAGAAACGGTGAGTTTTGCACTAGGAAGATCCATTAATGTGAATAGACCGGGAACATTCATTTTTACAGGTCGCTCCGTGGTCATTAACGCACTGGAAGGCACAGAAAACGGCGCGGCAATTACAGGAATAGTAACAAAGTATGCACTTGAGGATTTCTTTGGGCAGATAAGCCTTGAAAATCTTAACGCTAGTGTGACAAGGGATATGATGATTGGTAGCGTTGCCCGCATGGCAGGTGCTCCAAAAGGCATTGATTCGGCAGACTGGCTAAACAAAAATAAAAAGATTTCTGTTTCCAAAAGAAATGCATATCAGCCAATAGAAACACAAGAGGCACTATACCTTTTGATGTCCTTATACGAAATGAAAACGAATATTAAAGTTTCGAGTATTAAGGTTAGGAATTACAATACAGTTGCCGGTATCACTGATTTGGATGATAAGTATAAACCGTATGTAAGAGCGGCTTTTGAAACAGGGTTGTTTAGTGATAAGGGCATGAAAGCCCGAGGCGAAATAAAGACAAAGGACATTCTAAACATACTGGGATCGCTTGACAAGAAGATAAAAATTTAGAGTTAATTTGTTTAAGACAAAGCTTTATGGAGGACGAAAATGAAAAAGTTTTTTAAGAAAACAACTGCATTTGCATTGGCAGGTATAATGGCATTTGGTTTGGTGCCGTTTCAGGCATTTGCCAATGTGCAATCTTTGGTTTCTTCCCTTTATTTAACAGATATTTCGCCAACGGATAAAAAGACTTATAACTTGGGTGTTTTATGGGACAGAGCAAAGGATTCGCCGCTTATTGATACTGCGGCAGACCCGCCCTATGATTCGGATCCTCATAGGGTTGAAGGTTATGACATCTTTTATAGAAACGGCACGAAGTCTGAAGCTTATCCAAAAACGCCAAATGGCACTTCTAAAAACAATGCAGCAGAGGATTCTGATAAATACGCTTATAATTTTAGCGATACAGGGTTTTTGGATAATAGTATATACGAGCTTAAAGTCGTACCGTATCATATGCACAATTATACAACAACGGTTGATGGAAAAACCACAACTTCTTCTAGGAGAGCTCCTTATGACCCTACAGGATATGAAATGCGTGGGTTGTACCTCACAGACATAACCGTTAGGGATGCACAGGGTTCTGGTACAGAAATGACTGTTACTTGGGAGAACCCGACTTTTGACGGACGGGAAATATTTGACGGCTATAGAATTTATGCAGTCCCCGATGACGGAAAAGGTACGCTGATTCCAAAAACAACAAGATCAGAAGAAGTTTTAATGTCTAACCCTAATTTGGTTAGAACGGCTGATGGGTTTTTGAAATATACTTTTAACGACCAAACCCTCAAAGTTGGTATTGACTATGCCGTTATGGTGGAGCCGATTGTAAGAAACTCGAGCGGTATCTATGATTTGGTTAGAAAAAAAGGAACAATCATATTGGGCGGTGTAACCTATGCACTTTCGTATACGGCTCGAGAATATCGTTTGAACAAAGTTGGAATAAAAGCAGCAGTTTATTTGCTTGAAGAGGGTTCGGATGCGTTGAGAATTTATTGGGATTCTCTTAAAACGTATTCGGGCGTCATCACATCCATAGATATTTATAGAAGTGATCCGTCTAACCCAACAGCAGGAGATAAAATCGGTACAATCGGTGGTGCAAGTGCAAAAGAGCTTAACTTCTGGCTAACCACAAGACCATCGTCGCCCACTTGCTATTATATTGCGATAACAGTTAATAACGAAGCACGTATATCCAAAATTGCAACGTACGACCCTGCTTATCAAGATTTTTCGCCTTATAAAGCGAATGTATTGGAGATTAGTCAGGGTACAAACAAACAATGGACTATGTTTTGGGAAGCTTTTATGCGTAAGCCATATAGTAAGCCAGAAGAAAATGGTTCAATTAAAGATGCAAATGATAATCTAGTTTATATTGATAGAGACATAACTTATGAATACTGGATAACTGACCAAGTGGCAAACTTTGACGATCCACTTTTTATAAAATCGAAAGTCGGTACCGTTGTTGCTTCAAACGTAAATGACACAAGTTTTTCCATTGACCCTTATGGAAGCACTTATGCGTATTCGCAAATTGTGAACAGGTATTATACAAAGACAGACAATCTGTATAAAGCGCTCTCGCTTCAAGAAAACAAAATTTATTATGTAAAAATTGTGGCAACAAGAAGTTCGGGACAGTTTTCGCCACCTTCATATGGTTCTTTTTATTACCCACCAGCAAAGGACTTGGCAACTTCTCCGCTTATGATGTCAAAGCCTCCACTTAAAGTGGAAGAGGTTCAACAAGATTCTATTTTAATTAAGTGGAGCAAAAAATGGTTTGAAATATACAACGAGCATGATGCACCACTTGGCAACCCAACGCAACCAGAGGGTTGGTATTCAAGATTGGGTGTGGGCGGTGTAGATGAAGACGGTAATAAAATAATTGTTTACGGCGATGAAGCCCAATCGTTAAGCGTGCAAGTCAATATGAGTAGTCCAGACATTGTAGAACCGGGTGAACTGGTTGGTTTTAATCGAGTGGCACTTCAATTGGGAGTTGCCCAAGATGATATTGATATGACGCCAAGGCGGCTTATCAATATAGATGACCCATTGTATGAAATTCATGTTGTTGAATACAATTATGTTGCAAATGAAAGTAGCCCAGAAGCATACGCAAAAGACCTCAATGTTTCAACTACAAAGTGGCACACGATTGTTCCAACTGGCAAAGACGTGAGATACCCAGAATATCGTGTAAAAGAGCAACATATGCCAACACCAGGGCCAATCAAAAAAAATACATCATATATAGTATTTTTTAGGCCATATGAGATGAACCCAGACAAAATTACAGCGTGGTATCCATCTTATGTAATTGATACGACGCTCGATGAAAAACCACCTGTTGATATTACGCCAACTGTTCCGATCCTTGAAACAGTTGACACCACAGACCGTAGCATCAGAGTTAGGTGGGCGATGTCACCGTCGCTTGATTATGAAATGGCGTATGGCGAGCTTATTTCTGACTATCCAAGTAAAGGAAAAGCAATCACTACAGCGGATATAGCCAAGTCGGCGACATCTGCGGTTGATCCGACAAATGGAAGAACATATTACTATTATTCGGTAGATCATTTGTTTGCGAACACAAATTATTATGTATGGATTCGATCAACCGTAAAGGATAGTCCCACAAAGGCGACCTCTGCTTGGTCAAACCCGATTTATGCAACAACAAAAGACATAGAAACGCCATCGGCTCCTCGTGGGCTTGGTCTTGCATCAAAAGATAACGTTGCTGCTTATAACAAGGAAACCAACCAAAATCTTTTACCGATGTTCAGTGATTATATGATTATTGAATGGATGCGTGACCAAAAAGATGTGGCAGCAAGCATGGACATCGAAGGCGGAGGAAAAACAGATTCGGCGGATTTAATCGGTGACGTTGAGGTCATCAACGCAAGTACGCAGGTAAACTCGTACATGGCAAAGTATAATAAACTTGTTGCCAATAGGCTGTATTATATCCGTGCAAAAACAATCCTTACCATGCTTAAAGAGGGCGACCAAATTACAGTTGAGTATGCTTACCGTGTTCAAGTTTCTGAAAAGGACGACTTCCTTGATGTAACGGAAGTTTGTATTCCGCAGCTTAAACCAGTTCCAGCCAATTCAACCGAGATTAGGCGAAAAGAATCACCGTGGTCAGAAACATCCATCCATTTTAGAACACAGCCGTGGCCGGGTGAGTACGATGGTGATGTGGAAGAGAGAACTTTCCCTGTTCCAGCTTCCGATATTGAAATCACTTACGACTCGTCACTCGATGCACTCAACTATCGTTTTAGATCAAATGGTGTAGGTGTGGACGGAACCAAAGACATGGGCGTTGACCAACGTTTTATTTCCCAGTTAATAAATGCTAAAGCTTACCAATATGAAGTCGACTTAACAGGATATAATTCTCAGCCGGTAAAAGTTCGCTCCGTTGAAATTCCGTATTCAATTGTAAAAACTTTAGAGGATCGAAAAATTGGTTTTAAGATTAAAGCAGACAATATGACCGTGATTATCCCACCATCATCGTTTAGAACAAGCGAAACAAATGCCTTAAAGGATTTTGGTATTCAAAACTCAAGTGTAAAACTTACACTCAACCAAGAGCCTAAGAATGCACCAAAGCTCGCAGATAAGGAAGAATATGCATCCGTGCCACATGGATTAACTGTGCAGGTGAATACGCCAACAAGAGTAATTCGTCTTGCAAATGTTGCAAAAGAAATGGAAATTGATTTAAAGCTTGCAAACAGGTACACAACGCTTGAGAAAAATGTAGAAACATACATGGCTGATAGCAATAGCGAGGGTTGGGAACCAATCAAAGGGCACATAGATGCATTTAAAGGCACAATCAGCTTAAGTACCAAAAAAATCGGTAGCTATGCAGCCATTGCAAAACCGTTGCCAACATCAACGACAGGTACCAATTCTGATTCGGCTTATTCGGTACTTACAAAAATTAATATTAAGGATTTAAAGACTTATAACCCGAGCCAAAATATTAATGCGAGCCAGTTCAATAATTTAGTGGCGGCCATTGCAAGAAACAAATCGTCGGTAAGCTTAAATGAGAATATGAGCGATGCAGATTTTCAGTCTCTTGGAAAATCCAAGATTTTGGTAACAGGCACAGAAGTTGCACGAGATGCAGGAGTCAATGCACTCGTAAGACTGTATGAACTAAAAACAAAGTCCTCTGTTAAAAATTTTGGTACGCTTGCCGCATCGCCTTATAAGGATATAAGCAAGGCAAAGCCAGAGTTCCAAACAGCAATGCTTAAAGCGGCTAAGCTCGGATTTTTTGAAGGACAAACGGCAAATCCAGCAGGTAAACTTAGCATGGACGATACCTTTAAGTTACTCGAAATCATAGTAGAAGATTCTGGAATGTAGTATGAGATAGGAAAGGCGGGAGAGTTTTGACAAATTCGAATCAATATATTGTTAGGGCATATACGCAAAACGATTTGGAGCAAGCCGTTGATTTATTTGTGAGAAACTTTAAAAACCCGCCTTTTAATTACACATGGATGAAGAGAGAGAATATCGTCAGATACTTTAATGACCTCTTAAACACGCCCATGTTTTATGGGTTTGTCTGCTGCGTTGAAGATAAGATCGTTGGTCTTTGCATGGGTGTTGTTCAGGATTACTTGCTACATCCGTCTTATGATATTAAAGAAATTTTAATTGATTCAGCGGTACGAGGAAACGGTGTGGGAACTTTTTTTCTAACAGAAGTGGAAGCGTCACTTGAGAACGTCACACTTGTTACCATTTCTACGCAACGTGGCATTCCCGCTTTTGATTTTTACAAAAAAAACGATTACCTCGTTTCGGAGGGAACCGTCTTTATGGCGAAGGTGATCAATTAAAAATTGTTAAGCTTTTCGGCTCGTTTCTCAACGACACGCCAGTCGACTGCATCTAAAAAGTTTCGTATGTATTCATCTTTGTTTATGCCATAGTCGAGGAAATAAGCGTGCTCATACATATCCATTACCAAAAGCGGATAGGCGAGGCAAACCATGCCGTCGTCGTGGCTGTCGAGCAGTATATTACAGAAGCTGTTGGTTCGTTGCTCATAAACAAATATGCACCAGCCTCTTGCGGCTTTGCAACAAGCGATAAAATCTTTTTCCCAGTTTTCATAGCTATCAAAAGACTGATTAATAATTTCTGCACTTCTTACAAGGGGTGCAGTTTTTTTATTCCCTAGGTTTTGAAAGTACGCCTCATGCAAGATTACCCCATTCAGTGCATAGCTTTTGCCTTTCTTTAAGCAACGGTATTTGCTATAAGTTGCATTGGCTTCCTTCTCATTTGGATTTTTCTCGAGCTCCGCATCAATTTGATTGATCTTTGATACATAACCTTCGTATAGTTTTACGTGTTCATTAAACTGCTTTTGTGACACGGTCGTTGTGTCGTACGCAAATGGTTTTGGTGTCAACATAAAAAGACCCCCTAGATAAACTATTTTACAGTTTATGCGGAGGTCTTATATTTGATACTGTTTTGGGTCTTCTACTTGGTTAGCAGATGATTGTTTTTGTTTATCACAGCTTCAAGTGAGCGAACCACGGTGCTTTCGAATGCTCTGTCTTGTAGGCTTACAATACCTTCGATGGTCATTCCCCCAGGGGAGCATACTTTATCAATTAATGCAGCAGGGTGCTCGTCTGACTCCAAGAGCATTTTTGCACTGCCAAGTATGGCTTGTGCGGCAATCTTTAACGCATCTTGTTTTTTCATGCCGTGCTTATGCGCCGCTTTTGCAATCGAGTCAATGAATAAATATCCAAAGGCGGGGCTTGAGCCGGCAAGTGCCGCAAATGTCCCGAAATGCTTTTCTTCCAGTTCAAGTGCCTTGCCGCTTGATTTTAAGAAGTTTGCGACGATATCTTTATGCCAGCCAAGTGCATTTTCGTTGCCGCAATACGCACTGATGCCTTCGCCTACATATGAGTTTAAGTTTGGCATCGCCCGAACGATGGGTAGGGTCTTATCTTCTAATAACTTCGTAAGCAAACTTAATTCAACACCAGCCGCCACTGATACAATTACTGGTGGTTTGCTGCTTTCTGTAAGTACTTCGTTATAAGCGGGCAACAGATCGACTAAAACGTTCGGCTTTACAGCAAAGAACAAAACATCAGCGCTTGTGGCAACATCTTCTCCACGAGAAAATCCAATAACACCAGTTAGCTCGACTATTTTTTCTTGTACGGTTGTATTTTTATTATAAATGATGATGTCAGTGGGGTCTACTTTGCCGCTTTTAACAGCACCGTGAATCAATGCTGTTGCAATGTTTCCAGCTCCTATAAAACCATATTTCATTTTTATACCTCGTGATAGTCCATAACTAATTTATTTTTTACAAGCGGAGTGATGATAGTTTTTGCCACCCGAACATGCTCTGGATGAACCTGATACCTCGCTAGAGCTTCTTCGCTTTCGAACAGACTGGTTAACATTAAATCTGCATTTCCAGTTGGCAGTGCTTCGATGATTACATCAATAAACGAAATATCTGCTATTAAGTTTTTTAAGTTCCGAATCTCATCTCTTATCATCTCTGCATTGGCTCTTTTTTGTTCTGGTGTAAACTCGTCATTAAAACTCCAAACCACTATATGTCTTACCAAAAAAATCAGCTCCCTTTTATAAAGTTTATCTTATTATATATAAATATTGGAAAAACGTCAATTTATATAAATTCGATTTAGATAAATTCTATAAACCATTTTTTTTCAACCGCATCAAAAAACAAGTATCGCTCATTCCCTTTTATTGTGAGCGTATACCTCATGCCACAGCCACCAGATTTTAAACTTGCAGCTTGTCTGGTATCTGAAATCTTATCAATTTCGAAAGTTTTGTCGCCATCTTTGCCAGACCAAAGTATGGACAGCGGCGTGATATGTCCGTTGGTATCGCATTTACTGATAACGGATACAAATTTTTTAATCATAAAGCAAGCTCCTTTACTTTGAAATAAAACTTACAGGGTATATGACGTGGTCATCTTTTGGGTTTACTTTCGACAGTTTTTCATCGCTTAACATAATTGCTCGTTGTACGGAATGATGACCAAATCGCCCCCTGATTTCATCAATCGTGTTTTCTAAAACTTCATGCCTTTGCATTTTTTGCACATCTGGCAAAATGGAAAGTTGTGTGAAGCTGTCGTCTACAAGGTTACACGCACGCACGCCAAGCTTGCGTATAGGGGTTTGGCTTTTGTTTCGCATGACGAGGTCGAATGCATTTCTAAAAATTTCGTTTGAGTCGCTTGTTGGGTACGGAATTTTGCATTGACGCTCATACACCAAAAATGTGTTCTCGCAAATGGTTATTTGAATCACCGTTGCTTTTAAACGATTCTCTCGCAACCTTGCGGCGACACTCTCGCTTAAAATGTAGAGCGTTGTTTTTATGGAATCCGCTTCCGTTAAATCCCTTGGGGCGGTGGTGGAGTTTCCAATTGATTTTATGCCAGAGTCTCCGTTATGTCCAAAGCCAGACTCAACGTTTTTTACAGGGCTTGTGTCGTTTCCGTTTGCAAAATTCCAGAGCATATATCCGTTTACGCCCAAAAACTTTGACAAGAATTTAGGTTCCGAATTGGCTAGGTCGCCGATGGTTTTTATATTGGAGAGTGTGAGTTTTTTTTCGGTTTGTCTACCTACATAAAGCAAATCTGCGGCGGGAAGTGGCCAAACCTTCTTTTTAAAGTTCTCTTTGGTGATGATGGTAACGGCATCGGGTTTTTTCATATCAGAGCCAAGCTTTGAAAAGATTTTGTTAAAGCTTACTCCGATTGAAACAGTTACGCCAAGTTCAAATTTGATTCGCTCCCGAATTTTATCCGCAATGATATCAGCGCTCCCAAATAAGGATTGGCTCCCTGTTACATCGAGCCAGTTTTCATCAAGACCAAAGCTCTCGATCTGGTCGGTATAATCACTGTATATTTCTTTTGCCATTTTTGAGTATAGCAAGTATCTGTCAAAGTGGGGAGGAACGACCACTAGGTTTGGACATTTTTTTCGAGCTTCAACAAGTGTTTCTGCCGTTTTAATTCCGAATGCTTTGGCATGATAATTTTTGGCAAGTACAATTCCGTGGCGAGATTCTTCGTTTCCGCCGACTACGACAGGGTAGTCACGGATTTCGGGACGGTATAAGCATTCAACGCTTGCATAGAAATTATTCATATCAATGTGTAAAATGGCTCTTTCCATAAAAAAATCTCCAATCGAACAAATATTCTATTCAAATTTGATTATACATAATTCTCACCTATTTGTAAACATAAAATTTATGAAAACTCAAAAAAAGTTTCGACATTGAAAATAAACTTTTAAAATGGTTGTGCGTATATATCAACAAGAAATTGAGTGGGGGAGACTTTTATGAAAAAGAAATATTTATTGGCGATTTGCGGAATTGTTGTGGCGGCGTCTTTAACAGGCTGTGCGGCAATTAGCGACTGGATCAGTACAACAAAGGGTTCATTGATTGGACAGCATTTCCAAATAAGCACGTATGACAATTATGGAAGCCGCACAAATTCTACAGAGGGCAGCAGAATCAACGTTGGCTTACTAGAAAACAATGCAAACAATGAAACGGAATCGACAGGTTTTAAATCAGAAGTTCTGGATGTAACCATAGACGAGCACCAAATGCTTAGCGTGGGCAATACTTTGATTTTTGTGGAAGACGGTGTGCAGATGGTATCCGACTTTAATCCAGAGGATTTTAGCGCGATACATTCTCGAGATGCGGTTGGGTTTATACCGTTTGATAAATTTATAAATAGCGTGAGCAATAATATTGGCAAGAGTAGGGTGGTTTTGGTGAGTAGCCAGCTCGGTACACCGATTGGATTATTTCAGGGGGACAATGTTTATATCAGCATCCCATCTGATTTGCCAAAAATGACAAGGCTCAACATAGACGGCAAGAGTGTGTATATACATCGAGCAAACTATCAAATTATAGATACGGCTTTGCTTAAATAAAAAAAGTGAGTTCCCGAAAATTAATATTGAAATGGTACCCATAGAATAGACACTTAGAATTTTGTTTGGAAAAAAATAATGTCATACTTTTCATATAGGAGCACGTATTCTAATTTATATAAACAGTGAGGGAGTGCTCGTATGGGAAGGTTTTTAGTGAATTTATTTTTAAGTTCAGCGGTGTTGTATGTAGTTGCCTCTTTAATGCCGGGGGTAACGCTTAGTGGGTTTGGCTCGGCATTGATTGCATGTTTTATTTTAGGAATTGTAAATGCAGTCATTAAGCCAATTATTTTAATTCTAACGTTACCGATTACAATTTTAACACTGGGTCTTTTTTCTTTGGTCATCAATGCAATTATGATTATGATTGTTTCGGGACTTGCACCAGGGTTCCAAGTAAGCGGATTTTTCACCGCATTAATTGTTTCTATCATCATGAGCTGTGTGAACATGGCAATTAACGAAAAAGAAAAGAGATAAGATGCTTTAAATATTATCAATGGAGTCGTTTTCACGGATCCAAACTTGCTCCACATCATGAACAAAATGCGAGGGCCAGCTATACAGTGTTCCGCCTGACCAGTCCTTGTGGTTTTTCACCAAATGATAAAGCGTGGCGATATTATCGGGTGTTTTGTCGGACAATACTTTTTCAATGGCGGGCATGAGCTCTTGGGGTTTGTTTTCAACATTTTCTAAAGCCCTAAGCAACCATTTGTGGTACGGAAAGAAAACTTGGTTGTCAAGCAATATTAATCTTCCGCCAAATAAAATAAGTTTTGAAACAGAGAAATCAAGCAAGTAAACGTTTTGTTTTTTGATTGCTTCGTCGCAGTACCATTTCCATGCATCAAACTGTGACACAAACCGAATGGATTTTTCCTTGATACCTTTTGTGTCATACGTGCCAATTTTATTTAAATGATCCAAAACTTTGCCACTTCTGTCAAAGCAAATTTTGGAGTCGTGCAAAGCAAACTTTGTAGGCTCATTGCCCCGAAGTGCAACAAGAGAAAGGTAATCCAGTGTAATGTACTTTCCGTCAAAATAGCCACCTTCATAAAAAGCGGACGCATCTTCCCAGTAAGTAACGAGGTGCTCCGCTTGTTTTTTTTCAAAAACCTCGTTTGACACAACAATATGAATGTCAATATCAGATTTTTCATCGTTAAACCCATGGGCGATAGAACCCGAGAGAAGAAGGGCGTCTACTTGCGGTTCGGATGAAAATTTATTTGTTATGTAATCAATTGCTTTTTGCTGATGGGGGTAGATCATAAAAATCCTCCTTGTTTGCATTTATTAGCATTATCTTTCATAAGAGGACTAATTATACCATAAGACTAATAAAAAAATGCCGACAAAATAATTTGTCGGCAAATTTGTTTTTATACGCTTTGTTGTTTATCCGCAAAAACATAGATTGCATCACGCAAAAATTCTGCAAGCCCCACTTGATGCTTGTCGTAGTATTCCTTAAAACGTTCATCGGCGACATACATTTCGCCAAGCCCCTTGTGTGCTTCAAGGCTGTATTCGTTCCAGTAAAAGTTAAGCCACTTTTGGTGAAGGGTTACTGCCTCTTGGGCAAGTAGGGAAGCGGGATCGCCTGTCTTAAACGCTTCGAGCAAGGTGCTGATCACGTCCTCGCCAAGTTTTGTGATGACATCATGTTCTTCCTGTGTCATGTTGAGGACACGTTGGTTGGAACGATTGATTTTCTCTTCGCCATATTTCTCGCGAATTTCTTTGCCATACTTATTTTCATTGTCCTCGACCATTTTCTTTTTAAAACCTTCAAATCTTTCTTTATCACTCATGGTGATTCTCCCTTCTGATGTAGCAATTGTTTTTTCAACATTTTTAATGAGTGCATCGAGCTGTTCACGTTTTTCTAAAAGTTTTTCGTGATGTTCTTTTAGTGCGTGGACTCCGTCAAAATCAGGTGCAAGCACGAGGTCTTTTATGGATTCTAGGCCGATGCCAAGTTCTCTATAAAATAAAATCTGCTGTAGCCTTGCGACTTCCCGTTCTCCATAAATTCTGTATCCAGATGAGCTTATTCTTGCCGGCTTTAAAATCCCAACTTCATCATAGTACCGAAGTGTTCTTGTGCTTATATGTGCCAGTTGCCCTAGTTTTTGCACGGTGTATTCCATTCAATCGCCTCCAAGTAATTCCCTATAATGAAAGCATACACCTTTACGCAGCGTCAATGTCAAGCCTAATTTTATATTTTTTCAAAAGTTCTTTTCAGTGGAAAGACAAAAAAGACAAAAAAATCCATTTCTTGCAGCGATTTCTGGCTTGTGGTACAATCAAATAAAATGAAATTGGAAGCTGGTGACAGGTTGCAAGCCGTTATTTTAGAGAACTTTTTAAAGAGTATACCCATTCATAAAAAGAGTTTCGTTCTTCAAGAAATCTCGAATTTTCAGAAATTATTGATAGAGAATGACTACAATATAAGAAGTATGCCCAAGGGTTATTCAGTAAGAAGGCTGCTGAACAATCGGTTTGGTTTAGAGCTTTTTAAATTTAGAGTTAATTTAAAGGACAGAATTCTATATACATTTACCTCCGAAAATTTGGTTTCTTATGACACGACTAAGACTGTTATTGTCTTTTTGGATTATTGCAATCATGATAGCCAAACAGTCAGGGGGAAAAACTTGTCAAAGGTGTACCAACGGGCTGAACCTGTTGTTGATGAAGAACAGTGGGATGAAGCGATTGACAACGAATACGAAAACTTTGAATACAACGCAAACCTTATTATTTCACGTGTTATTAATGTGGAGTTCATGTCAAGGCTGCTCGATGAACGAAACGCCAAGGCGAATTATTGTTTAAACGATGAACAGTACGAAACCATACAGAAAAATCTTTCGCCGTTGTTTTTGTTCGGAAGTGCAGGCAGTGGAAAAACCACAATAGGCATAAACAAATGCTTTTTACTGTGCCATCAATATGCAAGCGTTGGTTATTTTACATACTCCGAAAAGTTAACAAGCGAAAGTCTTTCGCTGTTCAATGAAATCTGTAGCCAAGAGGGAAAGGATCTTTCTGACAAGATAGATTTTTACAAGTTCAATAATTTTTTGCTATCGCATACAACAAAAGCAACGTTCGTAGACTTTCCAGAGTTCAAGATTTGGTATATGTCGAGCATTGGCTCTTTACCTCTTGGGAAAAAGCTCAAGCAAGATCCTTTTTTTATATGGCGTGAGATACGTGGCGTTATAAAGGGACTCTTTTTTGCAGATTGGGTTGATTATGAATGTGATCAAGATGAATTGCAAAAAGAAACTTGTGATTTTCTTTTTAAAAACAATTATGCCAGTGTGAATAATAATCAGATGCGAATTCATTGTACGGAACTTTTTAAAATTGACATCACCAAATACTCAAAAATAAAAAACATTGAAATTTTGCGAGGAGACATCAATCTCATCTTTAACAAAGTTGAGAAAAGCATATACAAGACAAAGCTGTTAGATCTTACGGCTTATTTAAGGTTGCCGAGCAATTATTCATTTGCCACGCAAGAAGAGAAGCGTTATATTTACGAAGTGGCTCAAATTTATGAAAACTGGAAAAGTGCAAATCAAAAAATAGATGAGAATGATTTGGCATCCATGGCTTATGCCAAAATTGAGGGACAACCACAGTTTGATTATATAGTAGCGGACGAAATTCAAGACTTGACAGAAAAACAGCTTTATCTAATGTATAAAATGGTTCGTTATCCCAATAATATTTTGTTCAGTGGCGATTTTAACCAGACAATTCAGCCCACTTTTTTTGATGAGCACAGAGTATCTGGGCTTTTTATGTTTCGATTTGGGTTTAAAGGGTTTAACATACGGCATTTGGTCAGTAACTATCGCAATCCCCTTTCCGTGATTCAGTTTTCACAAGAGCTCTTTTCTCTAAGGGCTGCCGTTGTGGCACATCCTGTAAAAAATTATCTTGAGCAACCCAAAAGGAATTTTAAAGGCAATATTTTTTTGCTTTCTCATAACAGAAGAAACTTTGATGAGTTAATACAATCGGCTTCGAACAGACATTTTGTTTCCATCATAGTACCCGATGTAGAAACAAAAAATTCGTTAGGCAGCAGCACGAGCGTTTTTACGGTCAGCGAAATAAAAGGCCTCGAAAATGATTATATAATTTGCTACAACATCATCTCTTCTTTTAAAAAGCTCTGGAAAAGTGTTTTTGAAAACAATAAGCAGCTTTCGTACGTGCAGATTTTTAATGTATTGTACGTGGCAATAACCCGAGCAAGAGAGAACGTCTGCTTTTACGAAGAGGATATGCCAAGCGAGTTTCTCGCACACTTCTCTGAACATTTTAAAAATGTATTTAGCTTTAACCACGAATCGTTGTCGCTATCAAGAGAATCAAAAGATGATCAATTTATAGAAGAGGGTTGCCGCTTAGAAAGGGAATATTTTTATGAACAGGCTATTTCAAATTTCAAGCGTGGTGGGCTTGGGGTAAATAGCTTAGAAATTTTGCGATGTCAGGCACGGTTGAACCGACAAAATGGTTTAAGGAAAGAAGCCGCCGAGATGTTCATGCAAATCAATGAATATCAGTTGGCAGCAGACTGTTACTTTGAAGAAGAGGATTTTGTGAATGCGATTAAGGCGCTTACCTATTCACAAACCGGCTATGAAGAAATATACAACCGCTGTAAACGTTTCAATATAGACCCTGTTAAACTTATAGGGGAGAGCAAAGTCTCATGGAAAAATGTGTTCATGCAAATTTTTATGAAGCATATTCACAAAAAAACGAGCATACGAAAGAGCCTAACCAAAGAAATAGGGCAAACTCTCTTAGAAACCAAGGAATCGCTACATATTAACCATCACGGGAGGTTTTAGCCATGTACGAAAAACTAATTGGCGAACTAGAAAAAGAAATTGAAGTTGGTGTACACTTGAACGAAACCATCAAGCAGTTTAAAGAGGTGGTTGCGGAATTTAATTTTAACCTTGAGTACTTTGAGGAAACTTATAAAGTTGGAGAAACAACTGCAAAAACAATAGAAAACATAAAAGTTTTTTCGGACAACCTCAAAGCTGTCAACGAAGAATATAAAAAACTGTTAAAAGGGCAACAAGAAAAAACAAACCTCGAGGCTACCTTGTTCAATAAGCGGCTAGAATCCGTAGAGAACACGCTAATAAGGCGATTTGAAAAAATGGAGGAGAAGCAAGCAAGAATGCTTCAAAACATGAAGGCCGAATTGATGAATCAAATGATGAACCAATTGCAAACACATTTTTATAAAACGAATGCACCAAATTATCCGATAAGTATGAGCGAACCCATTGATGATGATGACTTACCATTTTAAGGAGGCTGAACCCACATGATCATAAGTGCTAGCCGCCGAACAGATATTCCTGCTTTTTACAGTGAATGGTTTTATAACCGTCTTAGCGCGGGCGAAGTTTTGATAAAAAATCCCTTCAACAGAAAACAAGTGAGTAGGGTTACTATTAACAAAGAAAGTGTGGACTGCTTTGTTTTTTGGACAAAAAATCCCAAGAATATGATGGGCGGCTTGGAGCTTTTGGAGGGTTACAAGTACTACTTTCAATTTACATTGACTTCGTATGGCCAAGAAGTTGAGCGTAATGTAGTTTCTAAAAATGAGCTAATCAAAACATTTATCGAACTATCCAAAACCACAAAGGTCATCTGGAGGTATGACCCCATATTGCTTAACGAGTATTATACAAAGGAGTACCATTACAAATGGTTTGAGTCCATGGCATCAAAGTTAAGCGGATATACCGACAGATGCGTTATTAGTTTTGTAGATGACTATAAAGAAGTGAAAAAGAATAAAAACGAACTGCTCTTGCAAAGAATTACAGCAGAAGATATGGTTCAGATTGCCTCAAACCTCTCGCAAATTGCAAATAAATATGGCATGGAAGTGTATAGCTGTGCTGAAAAAATTGACCTTAGTGCGGTAGGTGTAAAACAGGGGCAATGCATAGACCCAATTTTGGTATCCGATCTAACAGGAAAAGACTTCCGCTCATTAAAAAAAGACAAGATGCGAGAGGGTTGCCAGTGTGTCAAGAGTGTTGACATCGGCGAGTATAACTCCTGTTTACATGGATGTGCCTATTGCTACGCAAACTACAACTCACCTGTCATACAGAAAAATCACATGCTTCACAACCCAAAATCCAAGATCTTAATAAGTGAATTGCAAGGTGATGAAAAAATAACCAATCATTTCTTAATGGGTAAAAAAGGAATAGAACAATTGAGTTTGTTTTAAGCGGGGGTGGCCATTATTTTTGAAACCATGTATGACGAGATATTTGAAAAAGCTTATGGATGTAATATTTCTGAAGCTTCTCCTGCAAGTTTGGCCGAAATACAAAAAAATATCTTAGAGCTTAGAAATAGTTATAAGAGCAATCGGCCAGAAACCCCCTATGAAAAAAATGACATCAGAAACGCATACTTGTTATGTTATTTCCCAAACTACATATTTCCCATTTATGAAATTACAAAAAACATTTTGCTGCCTCAAATTTCTGGCATCAGTAATTTAAAGTTGACATTTTTTGCTGTGGGTGCAGGGCCAGAGGTTTTGGGCTGTGTAACAGCACTTTCAAAACAACGCTGTAAAATCCATATTGAAATGTTGGATTTAGAGGAAAGTTGGGTAAACCAACGGGCCATAACGACCCAGTTTATGAAAAAAATTCCAGATATGCAGCTGTTTAGAGCTAGCCACACCTCGGGTTGCGATGTTACAAACGACTGTCAACTTGCTTGCAAGGGTTTCAACCGTTGCAAAACGAACATATTTAACAGCCAATTGTTTTTTATGCAAAACTGTCTAAACCATATAAGCTCATCAGAGTACAATTATGTAGCATTTATAAAAAAACTTCGACTCATGAAAAAAGACGCCATTTTTACCATTGTAGATTTGGAGTATAATCTTTCCAAGCAACATATGGAAAGATTAAAAGCAGCTAGCACAGATTTTCTAGATGTTATAGCACTAGGCGAAGGCATAGCCAAACTCCCGTTTAAAATGCCAGACATGTTTGTACAAAAGTTGTTTACTTCTGAAACTGGACTTATTCCCAAAACCACGACAAGATACTGCTACCTTATTCTAAAAAAGCGAGTGGATTGACCATGAACAAAGTTGATATTTGCTTTCATTTAATGGATATTTATAGACAAAGGCTCAAGGACGCTATCGCGTTGCAAGGTGTAATATCCTGTGATAGCATTGTTGATAGCTTCACCAAAAACAATGATTTGATTTTTTCGTTAAACCGAAACTATGAACTGGGAACAACGTTAAAAGAATTTTGCACAGAACATGGTTTAGACCCCGCCATACCACAGAAGCTTAACCTTAGAGGGAAACTTTTTCTTCATCAAGAAAAAGCCATGCAGAGTATCTTGCAGGGGACGTGTACGATTGTCTCAACAGGAACGGGCAGTGGAAAAACAGAGTCTTTCTTCATTCCTATATTTGATTACTGCTTGAAAAATGCGGATAAAAAAGGAGTCAAAGCTCTGATTGTTTATCCCATGAATGCATTGTCAAACGATCAGCTAAGAAGGTTTAAACGATATACCGAAAATACAGGTGTAACTGTCGAGGTAATAAGCGGTGAATCCGAAGACAAAGAACAAATCATACTTGAGAGGCCAGACATTTTGGTAACCAATTATGTTATGCTAGATAGATTACTTGTCAATAAACGCTATCAAAATATATGGGGACGTGAAAAAACTCTGCAATATATTGTTTTGGACGAGTTGCACAGCTATAACGGAAACAAGGCTTTGCATATTAAATATCTCTTAAACCGAGTGAAGTATCTAGCCAGACCAGATGTGGTCCAAATTGGTTGTAGTGCCACCCTTAGCAGAAACCGAATGGGTGCCAAAAATGATGGGTATTTAATCGAAAAGCAGTTAAACGACATTGATAATTTTATAAACTGTTTGTTTACAACCGAGAGCAATCAGTTTATCGAGCCAGTCTATGCTAGTTTTGTAAACAACTACATCTCAGATGACTCCTCCTACAATCAGCTTAAGGACGCTGATATGACAAATCGAATCAAGCAATTGCTTTCAGACGAAAGCAAAACATTAGGAGAGCTATCCAAAGAATTAAGTGTTAGCAAAAGCAAGCTAAAAGCCTATTTCAGTCAGGTACTTGAAGTGAATAAACGCCACGCAGAAAATCCAGTTTTAGATTTTAGAATCAATCTGTTTTTCTTAGAGATTGGTCGGGTTTTAAAACGTTGCGTAGGCTGCGGAAGTTACTATACCAACAATACTTCCATTTGTCCCAGTTGTTCTGAATTAATACTGCCGGTGAGTAAAAAAGACCCCGACCTGTTACTGGGAAAGTTAAGCTCTGTTACTGAAAGCGTTTTGTTTGATGGAAAAATGATAGAGTACGAAAGGCCAGTGATAGCCAATCCATTTTTAGCAGAGGCGTCGTCATCCAGTAACCCCATGGAACTACAAGATTTTACAGACAAACCCAGAACATATAGCGATACCATTCACTTTAATACATATGTATCCAATGAGCACGAGAGCTTGGAGATAACTGCTTGTGAAGAGGGAGTGTATAGGGTTTACTTTGACGAAAGCTTTAATAACTACACGGTTGAGGACAATATTATTACCCTAACGAAAAAAAACGATATGTCGTTTTTGTCCTTATTGCTCAAGGAGATCTTGTCAAGCCTAGAAATGGACAACCGAAGAATAATTTCATTCATTGATAAACGTGAAAAATGTGGTAGGTATAGTTCTGTTTTAAATGACGAGATGATGAGTTCGTTTTTCTATGAAGTGGTTTCTTTTGTAAATGAAGAAAAGTACAACTTGGAAACGCTGCGAGAACACGTAAAGAGCCAGCTTGCCACTGTCTTGTGTGACTATGATGTTCAAACTCAATCCATTCTTAATGATTTTGAGGTTTGGTTTTTGAGAAGCATCTCCACCAACTTATTTTTGAAAAAGCCTTTTGAGTTTGCAATTGAAGAAGAGTTAGAAGACGAAACATTGCGGCGGTTAGTCGAAATCGGTATTCTTGAGGGTGCTTTTGTCAAAGAAGTGCGCCCATTGCAACCAAGTTCAATCCAATTGGGTCTATTCCATGCTGAAAAGAGTAGGGGCTTGTCACTAAGCTCCGAATATAACGCTATCTCACTTTCCAATAAAGGCCTCAAGTACGCAGCAGATGTGAAAAGCATCGGCGAATTTGGCATTATTGAGGGGCTTAAGAAGCTATCAAAAAAAGGCATCATGATTGAAGTAGAAATGCCTGACTCAGATTCAGTGAGACTGCAAGAGTTTGGGAGATATGCAAATGTGGTGTTTTACTTGAACCCCACAAAGTTTTCATTAAAGGTTCCACCTTCTGTCTATGGTTCTATCTACGATATTGTTGAGAATCATTTGTTTTATGCGGGCGTACACAGTTCGGAAATTAAAAAGCAAGAAAAAACGCAAGTCGAAGAGGATTTTCAAAGCGGAAAACTACAAGTGCTTATAGCAACGCCAACTTTGGAAATGGGAATTGACATCGGAAGCTTGAATTATGTTTTTATGTTGGGGGTTCCGCCCATGCCGTCTAACTACGCCCAACGGGCGGGTCGAGCGGGAAGGAGAGAAGACCATTTTGCAGGAGTCGTTACCATTTGCGAAGAAAGCAGCAATCACGATTGGTATTATTTTAATCACCCAAAAAGCATTATCGAAGGAACAATTTTATCACCTAAATTTAATCCACGCAACATATATGTTTTAAATAAGCATGTAAATACATATTTATTGTCTCGCATGAATAAAAGCTATCCCCAAACGGAGGAGCAAATAAAAAGCATATTTTCGCGCACAACTCAAGTAGGAACGCATGAAAAGTTGCTAGATAAGCTTTTAGAAAATTATGGGCTGCACAAAAACTCTCCAACAAATGATCTGTATCATAATGGTATTTTTCCTGACTTTGTTTTTCGAAGAGACGGTGTGAAGCTAATCGATTCACAGACGAAGGAGGAGATTTCGGTTCGTGAACCGGAGCTTGCATACAGGGAACTGGTGCCAGAAACTGATATGTTTATTGGAGCAGCTTATTATAGAGTTTCTTTGCCAGAAAATGCAGAGATGTTTGAGAGCATGGATGGGCGAAAAGTATTTTTGGGAACAGTATTCGATTGTACGAGAGAAACTGGAAATATTAAGCCTGCAAAGGAAATTGTAAAGAGAGAAACCAAAGTGCTGATTCCAAAAGCGGGAGACAAAAAATTTAGTAAGGGGCCAATGAGTATTTATTATTACGGTAATATGCCCATTGAGCTGATTTGTTCTTGTAGTGCAGGCAAAAAGGAAGAGCCAATGCTCTTTGGGTATCAGCTTAAAAAAGATTCACTTGTTTTTGAATTTGACAGAAATGTAATGGCTGAAGAGCAGTATATAAGCTTTATAGTTGCTCTTGGTAAATCCATTGAGTATGAGTATGGTCTTGATGAGAGTGAACTTGGTATCATTTTGGACGAGGTTACTGTATGTGGGGAATCATCATTTCATAGTAGATATGTCATTTTATACGACAAAACCGGAAGCAAGAATATTGAATTCAAAGTCATCCTTGGCAATATGGAAAAATTGCTAGAGGCTGCTCTAAATAGCTTGTTAAAGTGCGACTGCATCCCAGACTGTGGCTGCTATTTGTGTTTAAAATCTTATACGACTCAATGGTATTCTCAAAAAATTAAAAAAAGTGAAGCGATACATTTCTTGCGTTATTTAGTTGGTCATGTGGCTTTTATACCCAAATTCACGACCAAAGAAGAAATATATGCCTTTGAGCATATCTTGCAGTTGGAACAGGGCAAAGAAGGTTTTTCTATTCGCTCTGACGGTAACACAAGGGTGTTAGAGGACAAAGGATCCCAAAATGAAACAATTATGTTCGAACTTAGTTCGCAGCTTAAACTTTTGCAGAATCATGAAAGCATACAAATCATAACCAATGTCGACTACATTGTGAATGTCATTAATGAAACTGGTAAAATACAGAATTGTCTGCCATTGATACAGAAGTTTAAGTTTTACAAATTGGCTTACAACTATGTATTCGGTCAGAAAAGGGGCGGGACGCATGTATGAAGTGATTAGAGCGGAAGTAGAAAAGTTAAGCAACAAACTTTCAGAAAATCAGATCGTAATGAAAGAAATAAAAACAACTCCGTACTCTATTATTTACAAAGTGCTGTATAATGAACAAGATTCTGTGAAGTTGACTATATTTTGTAACAGCAAAAGAGAATTTACAATAAAGCTTGACAAGGCAATAAAAGAGAGCGTTTTTTATACGGTCAAGACGATATTTGAAAACCGAAACAAAAATACGAAGCATTTCACGCAAGACCACTTACAAGACCTCAAGAATATATATAGTAAACTTGAAAAATATGCCAACGAGAATTTTGATTTTTTGATTTTAGCAACAGAACTAGCAAAGAGGGCTACATCTGAAGATGAAAAAGCTGAAATCATTGCCAACCAATATAATTTTGAAAAGTTAAAAGTATATTATGATAAAGTGATGGGAGAGGTTACCAATGGATGATGTAGAACTGTACCAAGAGGGTATGTCCGATTATGACTGTTCAACACTTCTTTCCAAATATAGAAAGGATGGACAAAGTCAGAAAGGAACTGCACTTTACGCATCGCTACCAGCTGATATTAAGATCGGTAAATATACCTCGCGTTCATATCTCTGGTATCTTTATGATATGCTAAAACCTTGTGAAAATGAGATAGAGGGAAAGCAATTGATGCAAGAGATTTTTAATATGCCAGCAATAGAAGGGAATTCTATGTTTGCAATAAATGCCATAGGACTCGCAAAGAAGAAACTAAAAAGCGAAAATAAGCTTCGGTTTATGTCTGACGAGATGCAGCTACAACTCATGGGTTATGTTGATTTTGAATCGATAAGTAAAGAAGAGTATGAAAAGGGAACATGGAGCAAATATGAGGTTATGCAATATGACTATGTTAAGCTATTGTTAAACACAGGCAATCTGGATCAGTGTATCGAAAGATGTACGGTAGCCATTAACAGTTCTTCAGAAATTTATAAAAATAAGCCTCATTTTTTTAGCAAGCGTGGAGAGGCATACGAAATAAAGAAGGAGTATCAGTTAGCCCTTGAGAACTACATAGAGCATAACAAGTATAAAGATGAGTGGTACGTTTATAGTTGTATGGCAGAAATATATGAGAAGTTACAAGACCAACGTGCTGCTCTTTTTTGTACTTTTCTAGCCTTATGCAAACGGAAAGACCAAAAGGACTTTCAGATGCTCGTAAAAGTTTTTAAAAAGCTCAGTATTTTATTTGAGCAGAATGGGTTTAGAGAAGCGGCACATGATGCAGCCACTATGAATTATAGCACAAGGCAAGCGAACGGTTGGAAAATAAGTTCGGATGATGTAAAATATATTAACCAGAACAAACTTGAAATCATTGAAAACGCAGAAGAGCTACAAAATTTTTACAAAAAAACAAAAGTGAGCTGGGTTCAGATCATAAAGAGTGGATATTTAAGTGAAAAGGTTGGTGTGGTGGATAGACTAAACCCTGATAAAAAATCAGGTTTTATTAAAGTTGCCAACAAAAATTATTACTTTAAATATGATGACTTCATGGGAAATAAAAATAAATTACAAGTTGGAGATAAAGTCTTGGTTTCCATACGACCTGGTTTTGATGGTAAGAGGAAGATTGACAACGAAGTGATAGAGATTGCGTTTCCCTTTTAGGACACGATAGAACAATTTGTTAAACCAATTCATAGTGATTGACAAAAAATCCAGCGAATAGCCAAAAATTTCGAGTGCCTACACCATCTACAAACAAATCGGTGTCGCTATGAAATTTTCTGCTAAGTCGCTGGTTTTTTTGTTTCTTTTGCAACTTACGCCTGCTTGTTGCTTATTTTTTTTTCGATGTAAGACACAAAGTAATAAAACAGGGTGGCAAGGAAACAAAGAATGATGACAGACATCATCACCCAATCCATTTTGAATCCCTGATACTACATACAGATAAATATCATAAGGCTGGAATTGTTATGGGTGTCGCAGTAACTGTGGAGATTTAGATTGTGTCCAGTATAGTGTTGAACACTTTACCAATGGGTTTTATGTGCGTTGAAATAAAGAACTTGATTGCTTATCCTAATTATGATAAAATTTAGCTATAATAAAAATGAGGTGATAATGATGCCACAGATTATGCCAGTATCTGAACTAAGAAACAATTTTACTGAAATATCAAGGATTGTTCACGAAACATCTGAGCCCATATATTTAACGAAAAATGGATATGGTGACATGGTTGTTATGAGCATAGAAGCGTTTGAAAAAAGGCAGTTAGAGCACACGATATATTTTAAGCTTAAAGAAGCCGAACTGGAGGCAACGACCAGCGATGTCAGACTTGATTTCGACGAAGTCTCAAAAAAAATGAGGTCGAAGCTAGTTGAAAAGCTACAAAATAAAAATGCTTCCATTAGCGAAGATTGATTTATCGGAAATGATAGATTATCTTTCAGATTTCAGCGAAACAGCCGCTTTGAGTCTGTATGACAGAATTATTAAGAAGATTAACGGCTTAAAACAATTTCCACTGGCATGTGAGGAATGCTCAGCAGCAGGATTAAGCATCAAGTATAGAAGATTGGTCATTGATAATTATTTGATATTCTATGTTGTGCTTGAAGATTATGTAGAAATTCATAGGATTGTTCACGCAAAAAGAGATATAAGCAAGATTTTTTAGAAATCTAGTGCAAGCTGGAGGGAAATTCCTTTGGTCTTGTTTTGCTTACTAATATTGACCTTAACACCCTGATCTTATGCGTACCGTACAGATATCATAAACGAGTTTGTAAAAAAAGTATTATACTTTGTTGTCAGCCTAATTGAATCATCGTAAGATAGTAATTAAGGTAACCATCTCAAGGTTAGTTTTGTTTCCTACGAATGAATTAAATAGGTTACCGATGTTAATAAATTTATATAATGCGGTTGGGGTGATGATATGATTACTACGAAACGACTGAAATTAGTACCAATAGGTTTAGAGCATTCAGAGGACTTATTTGAGTTATGGTCTGATTTTGAAGCAATAAAATATACTTATTCAAAAGTAGCAAATACGTACGAAGAATGTAATAAAAAGATAAACTTTTTCATGGAGAAAAACTGCGAAGATGAAACCGTCAAGAACTTTACGATTCTATACAATGATAAGGCTATTGGAATATGTGGCTTTCCAACTGTTGATTTCCAAAAAGGAGAGCATGGTTTCTATTATCAGTTTAACAAAAAAAATTGGGGAAAGGGATTTGGTTATGAAGCAGCAGAAGCATTGCTGCATTATGTAGCGACAAATACAAATGCAACATGCATATGTGCGGAAGCAGTTCCAGCTAATCCTGCAAGCGTATCCATTCTTAGAAGTTTAGGTTTTAAGGAAACCCATATTGAGAAAAATGGATTTACACGCAACGAAATGGAACTTGACTTAATTCATTTTAAACTGCTTAACCCCACAAAATAAGCATTTTCAAATTCGAACCAATAAATCCCATATATTCGTAATTATTACCTTTTTCTACGCAAAGCGTCCTATAGTTTACAACTATAAGGGCGTTTTTTGTGCGCTAGAAAAGTGTATCAAAAAGGCGTATTTTCTATTTTTGTGCGCAATTCAGACTTTCCTCCTATAAAAAAAGTTACCATATTGGCGGCGTAAAAGTTATTGTATTTATGAAGCTGATTCTGTATTGTTGCGTTACAGATTCAGCTCCATAAACGTGAGGCAATTACTGCCATCTATATTAAAAAAAACTTAGGTAAGCTTTTTTTCCAAAAAGCAAACCAACTGATAAAACAACGCCGCTAAAAAGCATAAAATAATCACACTCAACATAACCCAGTCCATTTTAAAAATTTGGCTTCCGTACACAATTAAATACCCAAGCCCATATTGGGCTACCAAAAATTCACCAACGATCACACCAACAAACGAAAGCCCGATGGAAACTTTAAGAGCGTTTACGATGCTCGGAATGTTAGACGGAAGAACGACCTTTGTGAGTATCTGAAATTTTGAGCCGCCGAAAGTTTGGATGAGCTTGACTTTGTCCTTGTTGACTTCCATAAATCCTGAGAGCACCGTCAAAATGGTCACGATAATCGAAGTCATCACGGCTGTTGCGATTACAGAGTTGACATTGTTTCCAATTAAAACAATAATAACTGGTGCAAGAGCAGTTTTTGGCAAGCTATTTAACACAACAAGGTATGGATTTAAAACTTTTCTAAAAAAAGAGTTCCACCACAAAAATATGCTTATGAGCGTGCCGAAAAACATGCTGAGTGCAAAACTTATGATTGTTTCGCCAACCGTCATGCCAACATGAAGAAAGAGACTGCCGTCGCCAAGCATTTTTACAAAAGCGGTAATAATTCTTGAGGGTTGGCTAAAAATAAAGGGGTCAATAATTTTTGCACGTGCCGCAATTTCCCAAGAAATAAAAAAAGCCGCAACAATAAAAAATTGTGTCAACAGCACGTTGTGCTTTTCGTTCTTGATTTTTTGGAGGTAGACAAGATGTTCTTTTGAGCCTTCGCTTGGAATATGATTAAACACGCACATCAAGCTCCTTCCAAATTTTATTAAAGTAAATTCTAAACTCGGGTGCTTCACGGGCTCGCATGGGAGATTTATCTGGATTGGTTAGTTTGATCTCGTGAATGTTTAAGACAGTTGCCGGTCTTTTTGTGAGCACAACAATTCTATCTGAGATGCTGACGGCCTCGGGTGAGTTTTAATTAAACCATAGGCTCAAAACCTTATGGACAGGCATATTCAGGGATTTCACGACTATAATTATATTAGAACAAAATTATGGTTGGTGATTCAATGAAGCTTGATAATACAGATATGAAAGAGAAAATTATACTACCTAAGAATTTACAAAGGGAAATGATAAAATTCTTTATCAAAACGTCTGTACCTAAGTTAATGCAACTTAATAAGGAAAAGCTGTGAAACCGCTTAATAAAAAAATTATTAAGGGGTGGACATTATGAGTACTGGTATTTATGTTAGAGTTAGCACAGAAGAACAAGCAAGAGAGGGTTTTTCGATAAGAGCACAAGACGAAAAATTAAGAAGTTACGCAAGTATTAAAGACTGGGACGTCTACAATGTATACATTGATGAGGGTATAAGCGGAAAAAATATTGAAGATAGACCAGCCGTCAAGCAAATGATAGCTGACGTTGTAAGTAAAAAGGTCGATAACGTTCTAGTCTACAAAGTTGATAGATTAACAAGGTCAACTAAAAATTTAATTGAGTTAGTAGAATTATTTAATGAAAATCATTGTGATTTTAATTCGCTAATGGAATCAATTGATACGTCAACAGCAAACGGTAGAATGTTTTTAAAAATAGTAGGGATATTTGCAGAATTTGAACGTGAAAATCTTATTGAGAGGACAAAGCTAGGATTTGAGAGAAAGGCAAAAGAGGGGTATAGTATGTGCAATGGGATTGTTTCCTATGGATATAGTCGAGAAATAGGAAATAAAATTCAAGAAATAGATATAGAAGAATCAGAAATAGTAGAACGCATATTTAATATGTACCTACATGACGATTATTCCTTGACTAAGATTGCGTGTACATTAAATGCTGAAAAGATTCCCACCAAAAAAAATAGAAAGTGGGGGTCAAAAAACATTAAGCTTATTCTAAAAAATCCAAATTACGTAGGAAAAGTTAGGTATTCTTGTAATGATATTTCTAATTACTTTGAAGCAGAGGGAAAACACAAAGCTATTATCAATGAGAATGTGTTCTATCAAGTACAAGACAAGATTGGGAAGATACGTAAAATTACAAAAACGAAAAGACCAAGAGAACAAGTATATTTTTGCGGAATACTTTATTGTCCTATTTGTGGCAGTAAATTATCTTCAAAGTGGAATTATAACAGACGTGGTAATGGTGTAAAAGCAGGCTATCCAAGCTATCGATGTATAAATGCTCTAAAAAATGCTTGTATTGCAAGTACGATGAGTCATGCAAAGCTTGAAGTAGCATTTGAACAATACATATCAAAAATTGAAGATTTTACAGAAGTTGAGAACGCAGAAATGCCAGAGAACAAAGAAAACTTCAATGATTCGGAAAGAGACGGTATATTTATTGAAATTAAGCGTTTAGAGAAAAAAATAAATGAGGTAATGGAGTTATTTGTGTCAAACACAATAGATTTTAGAGCCTATCAAGAAATGATAAAAATAAGTAACGAAAAACGCAATCAACTAGAAATAAGATTAAATTTACTTAACCAAAAGGAAGAAAACCAAGAAGTTATTGTTTCAAGAGCGGATATTTTAGCAAGCTTCAAAGACAATTGGAACGTACTAAATCAAGAAGAAAGACAACAATTTTTGCATAAATTTATAAAAAAAATAGTTGTACATAACGAAAAGCAAAAAGATGAACATTACGGACGAGTAGTAATCGACAGTATGGAATTTTACGAATTTTAGTTTAAGGATAACACACACAACAACGGAGTTCATAATCTTAAATAGGATATACAAGAAATGAGCCAACCGAATTGCCAATTATAATGATAGTTTGAAAGATGGGAAGACGTTCAAGTGTGAGCGTCTTTTTTGATATTTAATAAAATAGCACTTAAGTATTTACTATTTAATGACGATATGTTAATTGTAACTGTTGATAGTATCATAAAATATGAGGAGGAATATATTATGTCAGATTACGATTCATATTCAGATTTTAAAGCCGACCAGAAAAAAACGCAAGATACTCTCTATACACAGTCGCTTCAAAAGTTGAGCAAGATAGAGGGTGCTCAAGAGTCAATGAGTACGTATTCAATTAATGGTTCAGGAAAAATGACTAGCACACCCTTAAAAAAGTAACTACATATTTTTGGGAGCGTATTGTACAAATACGCTCTTTTTTTAAAGTTTTTCAAAATCATTTGAAGTAAAAAATATTTGTAAAGAATTTAAAAGATTAGATTTTACTTCATTAAAATTTACTGTTTCTATTATTGAGATTTCGTAAATTTTTTTGAATATTTTATAAGACTCTTCTACTTCTTGGAGCAAAATATCCAATTCATCATTACCGCAATGCTTAATTAAATATATCACATCAAGTAAGTCCTTTTTAAATCCTTTTTTATAACAATAAATAGCAAAAGCTTCAAATAAAAAAACTGATAGATATGATTGGTATTCGTTAAGTTCTTTCTTTGAAATGTTTTTATAAAAAGAACTTCCCTCGATAATCATGTTTCTTGATATAGTTTTAATTGAGGTTAAATAATTTTTTTCGTCAACTTCTGAAAAGTAGTCATATACAATATTAGAAAAATTATCGCCTTCTGTTTTATCATATGAATTATCCGTAATTTTAGTCGAAATAAAAGTATTTATATTTTTTGTATTTAGATAATCTGGTTGAGATAAATAGTAGCATTTGCTTTTCATAAAATAAACCTCTCTTTTATTAGTTTTATATTCCAATTGATATAATTATAACATTAAGCGTCTGATAGAGTGTGATTATAGACCATATGTGAAATTACTTATAAGGATTTTTTGTGTTTTGATAATAAAAAATCATAATTAAAAGTCATAATTAATAGTTTTAAAATGATAATCATTTTTAAAGGCGGTTTTATGATAAATAATGACGATGTTGTTCTTTTAGAAAGAACAGGTAAAATAGAAGATGACGTGAATTTACCAATGCAAAATTCAAAGAATCCATGATATAAGCAACTAAACACTATTCTTTTTGCTATGGATTACAGTGTTCTTTATTAAAAAGAGCACGCATATAAATATAGTAATAAAAATCCACCCGATACGCTCCGCCTAAACACTGATTTTCTTTAACTTATGAGTTGTAGGGAGGGAGGGGTCTGCGTGAAAAACACACCCAGACCCCTCCCTCCCTACAACAAAAGAAACCATCATAAGTAAAAGTAAAAAAATAAAATCAGTAGGCGGAGCGTATCGGGTGTTGTAGTTAGTGGGGTAGTGGTACGTATGGAAGAGAAGAAAGAAGAGTTAAGAGAGTTAGTAGATAAGTTAAGAAAGATAAGTAGAGAAGAAAAAGAAAAGAGCGGGGTAGAAAAAAAGAGCGGAACAGAAAAAAAGAGCAACACGAAAGAAAATGGTATATCGGAAAAAAATAAAGTATGCCATAAAAATAAAAATTGCAAATCTGAAAGTCGGATAATATTAAATAACAGAGATAGAGATATTATATTTGAAATTAGTCGGCTAAAATGTGTGCTTGGAAGACAAATAAAAGTTATTGCTGGGTTTAGTGGTAAGCGAGCGTGTGATAGACGGTTGTCGAAATTGATTGGGGCAGAGTATTTAGAACGGAAACGTTATTTATATGGAATATCGGGAATATACAGTATTACCCAAAAAGCAAAGAAACAATTTAATATTTCGCTACCTATTAGCGAAATAAGACTTGACCAGATTGAGCATGATGTGGCAGTAACAGACACAATTATATATTTCATGAAAGATAAGGATATTTCTAAAGCAAATATAATTACGGAAAAACAGCTTAGAAATGAGCAAGGGTTTACGATAAGAACACATCTTCCAGACTTCGTATATAAAGAAGATGGCAAAACCTATTGTATAGAGGTGGAGCTATCGCTTAAAGCAAAAGAGCGTTTTGAGAAAATTATAAAACAAAACTTTATGACTTATGATATTCAATATTGGATTGTACCAAATAGCAAAATAAAAATACGTGAGATACTAAAAAATAATTCGAGCAAATATACGAACATAGAACTATTAGAGCTTGAATCAATACAAGACTATATTAATGCACTTAGTAGTGAAAATTAAAATGAAGAAAAATAAAATTGCAACACATAGTAGACTATTATCAGATAATGATTGAAAGCATTAAGATTATATTTGCAAGCAAAATTTATATCCATTGCCAGTTTTATAAATACGCTAGGGAGCTATATATTTATGATACTTTTAGCAATTGTTGTTGCAATCATTATATTTGAAGTATACGCTTACAAGATAAGGCTTTTAAATACAAGAGAAAAAACAGTTGTATTAAATAATAATATCGTTGCAAATGAAACATTTAATGGCAAAAAAAGCACAAATAATTTAAAAACTACTATAGAATCAGATAAATTAACACTTATTGGAACAAATCAAAACGGTAAAAGTGTTTATACAAATGATGAAGCGAAGCATATATTTGTTTGCGGTACTACTGGAAGTGGAAAAACTGTTTGCCTTTCAAACTTTATAAATACCGCTATCACTAAAGACTACCCAGCATTAATTATTGACGGCAAAGGTGATATTGGGGACGGTTCTATTTTGCAAATCACAAAAAAACTTGTGGGTCAGCATAATAAAAAACTGTATGTTATAAATCTTGTAAATCCAAAAGAGTCCGATAAATATAACCCGTTTAGAGAATCAACATCAACTATTAGTAAGGATATGCTTATAAATATGTCTGAATGGTCGGAAGAGCATTATAAACTGAACACAGAAAGATTTTTACAAAGGTTGTTTGTACTTATGGAGCTTTTAGGTATTCCGTTTACATTTAACAACATACTTAAAAACCTAAATACAGAATCCTTTGAATTTCTAAGTGCAACATTGACGAAACAAGAGAAAATAACAAAACACGAACATCTGCACAATCTCGAAATATCAAAAGCGAGCGGTAAAATAGCAGAAAGTGCAGCAGCTAGATTTTTAAATTTATCTGAAAGTGAATTAGGTGTTATATTTGACGATAACGGTATTGACGTTTATACAGCACTTAAAGAAAATTCAATAATATTATTTATATTGAATCCTCTTTTATATCCCGAAGTTTCGCCAATGTTCGGAAAACTTGTACTCATTGATTCTAACAAAGCAGTAAGCAAGTTGTTTGGTAATAACGATAAACGTATATTCTTTATACTTGATGAAATCAATACATATGCTTCAACAACACTTGTAAACCTTATCAATAAGTCAAGAAGTGCAAATGTAACTGTGATACCAGCTACACAAAGTCTTGCAGACCTTGAAATAGTTTCGGGTGAAGCATTTAGAGAGCAGATAATAGAAAACTGTAATAACTATATAATTATGCGACAAAACAGCAGTAAAGGGGCAGAACTTTGGTCGAAAATCATAGGCACAGCACAAAGCATGGAAGTAACACACCAAATAGGCAGTAACAACAATTCAGACACTTCTGCAACTGGTGTTGGTTCGGCTAAACTTGTAAGGGAATTTATATATCACCCTGATGAGATAAAATCACTTAGAACAGGAAAAGCAATATACCTATCAAGAGATGAAAATAAACACACAAAAGTAAATATAAATAAACCGTTCTAAAAATAAAAATAAGCTCATAAATCATCTAAAGACAAAAAGTGGCGGTGAACTACTATGAGCGAAGAATATAATACCGAAGAACATATAAATACGACTGAAAATATAGAAACTATTGAAAAAGACGGAATAATGTACATTTTATCTTTATTGGTAACTGCAATAAAACCAATGAAACAAGATTCTTTTATATATAAGAATTATATCGAGAACAACAAAGTGTTTTTTATATGGATAATAGCTTATTTCCTGCTGTTTTGGGGAATCAACGCATTTACATTCAAATCGTTATTATGGCTAATAATAATATATTACGTATCAATTAAAATAGCTATAAGTGAATTTGGCGAGTTTATAATGAGAAGTTTGCAAGATTGCCGAAGACTTGCAACAATCAAAGAAAAAAGTAGAGTGTTACCATTATATAAAGAAGTTTACGAAAAAGCACTAGAGCAAAGCCCCTACTTAGAAAAAGACGTGCAAATATATATTATCGATTCAATAACACCGAATGCTTTTGCAATAGGCTCAAAATCCATCATAATAACAAAAGGTTTATTGGATTTGATGACAGATGAAGAAATAAAAAGTATTCTTGCCCATGAGTTCGGGCATATTGCAAACGGAGACACAATAATAAGTATTATATTTACACTTGGAAATACCGTGTTTACAGGAATGTTTATACTGGCACAATTGCTACTTTCTAAAATAGAACGCTCGATAACCGCACAAGATAGCACCTTGTCTACTGGTTGGATAACAAGTCTAATGCGAGCAATAATCGGGATTGGAATATTCATATTTACATCTATCGGCACAGCACTACTAATGAATAATGCAAGACAAAGAGAATATAAAGCCGATTACTATAGTTATAGCTTAGGGTACGGAGAAAGCCTTATATCGGGACTATATAAACTTTATGACTATACAATGACAGCACCGAAAAAGTCGATTGACAGAATGAAGCAATCGCACCCAAGAATAGCATATAGAATTGGAGAAATTGAAAAAATTTGCATCTATGAAGAAAACATATAAAATGAGGGGGGGTTATAGTGAAAAAGATACTTATTGCAATAACCATTTTTATTATCGCTTTTTCATGTGTAGGTTGCAGTGGCAATCCGTTAGTAGGCAAATGGGAAGATGAGAGAGATATTGTCGAATTCAAATCAAACGGTAAGTTTACATCAAGTGTATATTTTATGTCTGGTGAGTATACCGTAAATGGCAATCAAGTAACCATGAATATTCCGCTTGTCGGTAAAGATACATATGATTTTAAAATAGAAAATGGAGTATTAACCATGCGAGGAAAAATAATGAGTTCCACGGTTCAACACGAATTTAAGAAGAAATAGTGTTTTTAAAATAGATGAATAAATCAAAAGATAGGCTATGAGTTTAAAATGCTCATAGCTTTTTTAGTTTGAGCAATAATCTATATGTCATTCTTTTAAGAAGAAGATTTTCCATTTTTATAAATATTATTATGATTACAAGTGCTTTTTTCATTGTCATAAGCTTCATTTATTTTGAGAAGATTTATATATTTGTGAAGTTCGTTTCGACTTTCTTCACTAAGAGATTCAATATCGTTATATAAATCGGGGTTAATACTAGAATACTCGGAAGAGACGGTTGTAGGGTTAGCGTTATAACTTAACAAAGAATCAAGATTGACATTAAAAAAAGTTGCTATCTGCATAAGCATACTAAAGTCGGGTTCTCTAGTGCCAACCTCATAAGAAGACAAGGAAGAGCGAGAAATATTTAAGATTTCCGCTAGTTGCTTTTGAGTTAAGTTTTTTGACTCTCGTAATTCCTTTAACCGTGTATGAAACATACAGACACCTCACTTAGAGCATTATAACCGATTATTAAATTCAGTTCAGCCAAAGACACGATAAGAGTCTTAAACTTGACAATAGTATTGACATACACGTCATGTGATATTATAATTGATAAAATATGACACAAAATGAGTCATGAACGAAAGGCGGTATTATCTTCTAAAACATAACTAGCAATTGCGAGAGTGTACAAGCAAAACTAAAAATGGGCGGAGGAAAACAGATGAAAAGATTTGCAAGATTGAAATGGTTATTTACAGGAGCGATTATTGGAACTCTAGTTGCAAGTGGAGTAACAGCACTTGGAGCTTCAACAGCACAATTTATTGAAGTATATTATAACAATATCAAAGTTTACATTGACGGTGAAGAGAAGACGGTAAACGACCAACCATTTATATATGAGGGTAAGACCTATGTACCTTTGCGTTTTGTTTCAGAGTCATTAGGAAAAAATGTACAATGGGATTCTAAAAATGCGTCAGTGTATATAGGAAAGCCACCGTCTGGAAATGTTACATATTTGGAAAATATGAAAACATTCGCAGACGAAACAGGAGTAAGATGGTCGAATGTAAGCGAATTTATCTCAAACGTGGGAAAAAAATATATTCATGGGATAAACGTTGAGTTTGCAAACACAACATATTCTCGTGATGAATATTATCAATTTAACAAGAGTTACTTACTAAATGGAAAATATAGCGAGTTTGAAGCAGTAATTGATGTGAATGAAATATGGAACACAAAGCCATCTAATCAAAATATTGGTGTAATTAATATATTTGTTGATGGTGAGCAAGTGTTTGCAATCGATAAACTTTCTTCTACAATAACTGAACCTATTCCAATAAAAATTGACCTAACCAATGCTACTGAAATGACAATCAAATGCAAGGCTGGAAGTGCGAACGCTTCTTACGGAAATATAAAAGGTGGAGGTTTTGGAATATTTGAAGCAAAATTTATAAATTAGTGTAGATAGGAGAATTGTAATGAAAAAGACTTTGCTTATAATTGGAGTTTTATTGATAATTTTCTATTTTGTATCATCAAGTAGCAATCCGCTTGTTGGCGAGTGGGCAGATGACCAAGATACTGTAATATTCAAGTCGAATGGAGAATTTACATCAAGTACATATTTTATGACTGGAACTTATACTGTTGACGGTAATCAACTAACAATGAATGTTCCTATGATTGGTAAAGAAGTCTATAAATTTTCAATTCAAAATAAAACTCTTATCATGAGTGGAGAATTGTATGGTTCAAAAACTAGGTATGTATTTAACAAAAAGTAAGCATTGTATTTTTAATATTTTCTTTGCTGTTCAGCAAAAAAACAATTACGAATACATAAAGTTCAAGCTATGGGATAAAACTCATGGCTTTTTTACATATTAAAAAGTGAAACCAATTTATGCGGTTTTCGGGGCATAAGGAAGTCTGAAAAATTGTTACAATTGTGTTAATACTTCCTAAAAATGGTTGAAATCCGTTTTTGTGAAGTGTACAATATAGACAAGTTAAGCGTTTCACGGTTGTATGGTTTTTTTAGAATACTACTTCCGAAAGGTCGTGCGTTACTAGCACAGCAGTTTTTTCTTCTTTGCGAATAATGTTTGCAATCTCGTCCGAAACGTAAAGTCTTGTTTGATAGTCGAGTGCCGAAAAAGGTTCGTCAAGCAAAAGGATTTCGGGTTTGACCGCAAGGGTTCTGATGAGTGCTGCACGTTGACGCATTCCGCCGGAGAGTTGTGAGGGGTAATGCTCCTTAAATTCGCCCAGCCCATAGCGGTTGAGCAATTCTTTTGCGTAGGCAATATTTTCGGGCGTTAACAATTTTTTTATCTCAAGACCTAGCAATACGTTTTGCAAGATATTTCGCCATTCAAACAAATGGTCTTTTTGCAACATATACCCGACGGTTCCAACGACGGATACTTCTCCTGATGATTGTGTGATTAAATTGCTGATGATAGAAAGTAGGGTGGATTTTCCGCAACCGCTTGGTCCAACGATGCTGATAAACTCACCTTTATTTACAGAAAAACTAACGTCTTTAATTGCTTGTGTTTCGGAAGTTGCTTCTTGATAATTCATTGAAATATTTTTAAGCTCTAAAATTGCGTTCATCGTAGCCCTCCTTTGTCCTTATAGTATATTAAATCTTTAAGTTGCCTGTGCATAAAAACAACGAAGATACGCACAATAAGCTTACTTCTTTTAAAGATATGGTGATAGTATGACATCTAATTTAATTGCACTGGCACTGGCACCGACGTTGATTGTTATTTTTTATATTTACATTCGGGACAAGTACGAAAAAGAACCCTTAAAGCTACTTGGCACAGGCGTGTTATATGGTGTGTTTATAACCGTTCCTATTGTGCAAACAGAGAACTTGGCGACACTTTTTTCACCTAATTTGGGAGTTTTGGCCGAGGCATTTTTTCTAGCCTTTATCGGTGCGTCGCTGGTTGAGGAATTTTATAAGTATATCATTCTCTTTTTTCTGGTGTGGCGGAACAATAACTTTAACGAGCGGTTTGACGGAATCGTATATGCCGTTTTTATTTCACTTGGGTTTGCGGGGCTTGAAAATATTTTGTATGTATTAAACCCAGACCTTGGCGGAGTGGAAACCGCAATTTCTCGTGCAATTGTCTCGGTTCCGGGTCACGCATTGTTTGGTGTTTCGATGGGATATTTTTTTGCAATGGCAAAATTTGAACCGCTGCATAAAATTAAATATCTGGCTTTCGCATTTTTGATGCCATTTCTGCTGCATGGGCTGTACGACTTTATTTTAATGTCAAACTTTAAATATCTGATGGTGTTTTTTGCGGCTTTTGTTATTTATTTATGGGTGGACGGTTTTAATAAAATGAAGGCACATATCGAATTATCGCCTTTTAAACTGAAAAAATAGTTGGCTCTTAAAGTGCTAATAAAAACCAAATTTTGAGTTGAAAAAAATGTCAAAAGGGTATATACTTTATTTAATACACACCAAGCATACTGATTTTACAACTAATTGTTTTGGCAGCTCTGTTGTTTAGGTTTTTTTCCTCGACAATACAGGAATCAGTATCAGAATCGGAGGAGTTTTTGTGACGGAAGCGGTTAGCTGCGGTGGTGTTGTAATTCATAAAGGCAAGGTCCTTTTGCTATACAAAAACCAAAACGGGAGGTACATGGGTTGGGTTATGCCCAAGGGTACGCTTGAAGACGGCGAAACCTTTAAGCAGACTGCCCTCCGAGAGGTTAAGGAGGAAACTGGAGTTACTGCAAAGATTGTGAAATACATTGGCAAAACACAGTACAATTTTCGTGGAAACAACGACACCATTAACAAGACGGTGCATTGGTATCTAATGACTACGGATTCTTTTTATTGTAAGCCACAGGCAGAAGAATATTTTTCGGACGCTGGGTATTACAAGCAGCATGAGGCGTACCATTTGCTTAAGTTTTATGACGAGAAGCAGATTATGAAAAAAGCCTACAATGATTACAATGAGCTTCGGCGAAGTGACGAATTTATGAGAAACAACAAGCTTTATTTTAAAAGCAGTTTACATTAAAAGCGGCACAAACAAACTTTTTAAAATTTATAATCGGGAGGATTAGAAATGAAAAAATTATTTGAAGAAGAAATGTCGTTGGGCGAGATTAAAGCTCTCATTAAACGTATGGCAAAAAAACAAAACAACACGTATGTGATGGTTGCGGTTGTTGGTGGATTGTTACTTGCTGCAATTGCTGCTGTTGTTATTTGCAAGCTTAACAAGGGCGAGTGCTGCTGTGAAGAAGATTATGATGATGAAGATTGTGATTGTGGATGCGATTGCGATGACGATGATGAAGAAGACTGTGGCTGCAATGATAACAATTGCTGCACAGACAAAGACTTTGTTGATTAATAAATAAATAGATTGTAAGAAAGCCATGACCTCACGCAAAGCGTGAGGTCATGGCTTTCTTACTTTACAACAAACAAGGGCTTGAGTAGTTCAAATTGTTGCCGTTTTCGCTACATGTAGCAATCTAAAATCTCGTTTAGGTTTTTCGCATTAAAGCAGTTCGCAATATAGAGGTGGCAAACGTATGAAGTAGGTCGTGATAACGAATTTTGACAAAATAACAACTGATGTGGTAAGAACTGCTGTCGATAGATGAGAATTGTTGTCAACATATGTAAAAAGATATTGAAATTATTTTCATGATTTTTTCCTATGTTTCATTAAGACTAAAATTAAGTACAACCATTGGTGGAATGGACTGATTTGCAAAAAAGACTGACTTTAGCATTTAAGTTAGGTTTCGTATTCGATATGCACCGATGAATCTAGTTAAACATAAGCTTATACAACAAATACCACGTTTATCGAGTTTTGTTCGTGGTTGACAAATCACAACAAAACTTCTTTTTAGTTGACTTTCCGGTTGACAAATCACGCAAAACTTGCTATACTAGACATAGTCGCAAGTAATAAAAGGTGGTGCGTTTATGGAAGGATTTAATCCCGAAAGACTTCGAGAAATAAGAATTGTTAAAAAAATGACCTTAAATGAATTAGCTTTGAATCTTGGAATAACCAAACAAGCAGTTTCAAAATATGAGTGTGGTAGAAGTATACCATCTCCCGAAACTATTGACAAGATTATGAATGTGTTGGATGTTCCGAGGCAATTTTTAACCAAAAAATCAGTAACTCCAGTTGGATTAAACTCTTTGCTTTTCTTTAGAACAGTTAGTTCCACAACAAAGACTGAGATTGAATTTGCTGAGACTGTGAGTAAATGGAGTTATGAGGTTTTGCACGGCATATGCTCATTTGAGAGTATTTCAAATATTAACCTGCCTGAAATTGATATAGAAATGAGTATTTCGGAAAAGGCTGCTTTCTTAAGGCAGTATTGGGGGTTAGGTGATTCACCAATTGAAAATATGATATCCACGTTAGAAAACAATGGAATCTTTGTGTTTGTCATTAATTCTTCGGAGCTTCATACAGATGCATATTCTAGAATAATTAACAATATTCCCATAGTTGTTTTGAACGAATATAAAGGTACAGCTGTTAGACAACGTTTCAGTTTGGCACATGAATTAGGGCATTTAGTTTTGCACAGGAATTTATCTGAGACTGATTTTGAATTTAGGGCAAAGGAAATAGAAAAAGAAGCCTCTCTTTTTGCTAGCCATTTTCTCATGCCACCAGCGAAATTTTCGAGCTCAATTGTTTCTTGTAAGTTAGATTACTTTCTGAGATTGAAAAGAGAGTGGAAAGTATCCATTGCGGCAATGATATATCACTGTAAACACCTTAAGATACTGGACGATAAACAATCGGAGTTACTTCAAATGCAAATGTCAAAAAAATGGGGACGGAAAACCGAGCCATTTGATAACGAGTTAGTTTTTGAAAAACCGTCATATTTATTTGAACGAATACAGAAATATGTAATAGATAAAATTAGTTTTGAGAATTTTTTTGGTACTAGTCGATTGCCAATTGATGCAATGGAACGAATTTGCTTTTTACCAGAAGGCTATTTTTCTAAATATTTTGTTGATATTCCTCTAGAAGGAACAACGGCAGGATATGAACAATTGAGTTTGTTTTGATTTGGAGGGATCATATAATGTTAAATGAAATGTCTATTGAGATAATTAGAAGATGTCCAAATAGATGTGTACATTGTTCTTCATTGTCGGATGAACAATGTACGGAGATACTTGAATATGAAAAATTTACGGCAATTATTGATGATGCGTTAAAGTTAGGTGCAAAAAACATATGTTTGTCTGGTGGGGAACCATTTCTGCATCCTAACGTTGTTGATATGATACTCTATATTAATAGAAAAAAATTAAATTGTTATGTATATACAAGTGGAATTGTATTTAATCATAAATTTGACAAGGTGTGCTTAAGTCATGATTTTCTTAAACAAATTGCTGGAGTTGTCACCAAACTTATATTTAATATTGAGGCGGCTACCTCTGTTACATATGATAAAGTTATGGGGACTTTAGGTTGCTTTGATATTATGCAACAATCTGTGAAAATGGCTAATGAGTTATCCATTGTTACCGAAGCTCACTTTGTCCCAATGAAATTGAACGTAGGCGAGATTGAGCAAACGATTAACCTTTGCGAGAAACTAGGTGTTTCTAAAATAAGTTTCTTAAGGCTTGTCCCGCATGGTAGAGCACTAATTAATCAAGATGATATATTGTTGACGGACGAAGACTTTTTGAATCTCAAAAGTTCTTTAGTAACTTTAAAAGAAAAATCAGACATCGATGTTAGAATTGGAGTTCCATTATCGCTTGATAACAATTGTCATAAATGCGAAGCTGCTTCTGGAAAGTTGAATATTAAGTATGATGGATATGTTTTTCCGTGTGAAGTATTTAAAAACAATAAGGTTGCAATGAATTTAGAAAATTTTAGTCCTGAAAATATACATGATAAGCCTCTATTAGAAATATATACAACTTCGTCTTATTTGCAGTATGTGCGTGAGTTTTCAGAGCAATTTTTAGGTGCTAAAAATTGCGAAACTTGTGTAGGTCAATATTTAATAAAAAGTGCTAATTAGGAGTTGAAAGAGGATGGCAAATAGAGATCTAAAACTAATAAATAGCTTGATTGAGAAGGCAAAAAATATCAATGATATTAAATTCCAGTGTTCTGATTCTGAACTTGTGAAAAAATATGATGACGCTAAAGGGGTAGTTAAGCACCCCCTCGATGTGGATATAATTAAGATAATAGAAAAAATAAATATTAGGGATGATATTGACGATGAATTTCAGATTTATAAATATTCAAAAGAAATCAATATAGTTTGGAAACTAATTATTGAAAAATCAATTAAATGCTTGAGGTTTTTCGACAAAAGGGAACCTTTCTTAACTAATAAATCAAAAAGTCCAATAGCTTATGGAGTAGCAGAATTAGGAGACTATTTTGATAAATACACGGAGTTTGAATCTCTCTTATATGGAGGCGGAAAATATTACAGAGACCATGTGGTTCATGTTTTTAGAACTTGGTTGTTAGGTATAGACTGCTTGTTGGAAAATAATGCCGAGTATTTAGAGGGCATAAATATTGGGGAAGATGTTATAGTCAATCCATTGGAAAAGATTAGCATATGGTCAATTATTTCATTAACACATGATTTAGGGTATCCATTGGAAAAGTCGCAAGAAATTATTGATAAGACAAAAGATATGATGAAATCTTTTGTTGTAAATCCTATTGTATCAATGGATTTATCGTTTAATGGTGTTCAAAACAATATGAATGATTTTGTTGTCAGATTTTTAAGTTCTAAAATGCACAAAAAAGAAGTATTGGCTACTATATGTGAAGGCTTAGACAAAGTTGACAATGATTTTCAAGACACAACCGCAAAGTATGTTGCTAGATTGCAACCAAAATACTACTTTAAATTCCAAAAATCATTAGAAAAATCTAAACATGGTATTTTAAGTGCAATCATTATATATAAGCTTCTTTTGTATTTTTTGGAATCTGATTACAGTATTAATGAAGATTATGAATTTAACGAAGAAGATGTTAGACAGTTCTATATCCGCCGCGAGATTTTACGCGCTATATCATCTCATACATGTCATGATATATATCATTTGGATATGATGAATTTTGCCTTTCTATTGATTATTGTTGATGATTGTCAAGAATGGGGTAGAAAACGGATCAGCGAACTCTATGTAAAGACTAAAACAAAATACGAGTTTCATGAAATTAAACCTATGTTTGATACGGGTATTCTGGAAATAGAAAAAAACGGAAAGAAGAAAATTATAAACCTGCACAGATGTACTACTAGTGAACAGTTTTCGTTGCCATCTGAAGAT
>JAVBKL010000200.1:0-2796 GCA_031554055.1 Eubacteriales bacterium
TGTTGTTGGGTTTCCTTTTTCGTCTGTGTTAAAAAGGAAAAACTCACATTCAGGACCAACATCCAAAGAATAACCAAGCTCTGCGGCTTCGGCTAGTGTTTTTTTCAAAATATATCTTGGGTCGCCGACAAACGGTTTTCCATCTGGCATATGTACATCACAAATAAGACGCGCCGTTTTGCCAGGGGCAGGTGTCCAAGGGAGTATGACAAACGATTGCAAGTCGGGATATAAATACATGTCCGATTCTTCAATTCTTGCAAAGCCGTCTATCGAGGACCCGTCAAACATAATTTTATTATCCAGTGCTTTTGCTAACTGGGATGCCGTAATGGCAACGTTTTTGAGTTGACCAAAGATATCCGTAAATTGAAGCCGTATAAACTTAATATCATTTTCCAAAACTTTCTTCATGATGTCTTGCTTGGTGTAATGAATCATTTATTTTCCTCCATTCATTTATTCTCTCTCAATATATCATATTTTTTTGATTTTCGAAACAAGATATATGGTATAGGGAAGGTGTAAAACATTTTCGCCTTCCACATAGGTGCAATGTAAATCAATTACTGCCCGCCATACAAGTGAAAAAACAGTAATACTTTTATTTCCGTCTGTCAAGCATTTGTTAAAATGTTTTTCAATTCATGCACTGTATAAAAAATTGTAATACAGTAATTCTTGATTTTAAACGAAAAAATGTTAAAATGAAAAGTAACAATAGTTTTACGTTATCGTCATTAAAATTTATCATCAACGTAAGGAGCAAAAGAAAATGGAAAAATTGGCTATTCTTGACTGTGGTGGACAATACACCAAAGTAATCGATAGGAAAGTAAGAGAGCTAGGCGTGAAAAGTGATATTTTCCCGATCAATGTAAACCCAGAACAACTCAGTGGGTATCAGGGTATTATTTTATCTGGCGGACCAGAAAGTATTTATAGCAAAGAGGCTGTTAAGTGTGACGACAATCTTTTTAAGCTACAAGTTCCGATTTTGGGAATTTGTTATGGGATGCACCTCATCAATGATTTTTTTGGTGGCGTTGTTTCTGCTGAGGTAAAAAAAGAATATGGTCAGGCTTATATTACGGTTTCGTCTGATTGCCCGTTGTTTGCTGGGCTTTCGGAAAAACAGCTTGTGTTAATGAGCCATGGTGATTCGGTGAAAGATTTAGCCGACGGGTTTGTATCTTGTGCTGAATCGACAGAGGGTACGGAATTTATTGCTGGTATCTGCGATACCACTCGCCAGATTTATGCAGTTCAGTTCCACCCAGAAGTTGATTTAACAGAAAATGGAATGACCATGCTAGAAAATTTTTTGCGTGAAATTTGTAAGTTTAGTGAAACGTATTCCCTCGATGATCGAATTGCCATTGCGATAGACCATATTAAGCAAAAAGTAAAAGATGAAAAAGTGATCGTTTTGGTAAGCGGCGGCGTTGATTCGGCTGTTACGGCGGCTTTGCTTATCAAATCGCTTAAACCAGAAAATATTTATGCCATTCATGTTGACCACGGCTTTATGAGAAAAAATGAGAGCGATCTGATTTGCGAATCGCTTCAAAAGCTGGGGCTTAAAAATTTGATTCGGGTTGACGCGAAAGATGTTTTCTTAAATGAGACCATTGTCATTGATGGAAAAGAAGTTGGTCCATTAAACACAGTGACCGATCCAGAAGAAAAACGCAACATTATTGGCCACGCGTTTATTAAAGTGGTTCAAAATGCTTCGCTTAAACTAAATTTGGACTTTGATCAAGTATTTTTGGCACAAGGCACATTGCGCCCTGATTTAATTGAAAGCGGAAACCCAGATGTCAGTGTGTATGCGCATAAAATTAAAACCCATCATAACGATGTGGATATTATTAGGCGCGCAAGAGAAAAAGGGTTGGTTGTCGAAACAAATGCAGACTGGCACAAAGATGAGGTCAGACAAGTGGCGAGAATCCTTGGGCTTGATGAAGAAATCGCATCGCGCCAACCGTTCCCAGGACCGGGGTTGGCGGTTAGGCTTATGTGTCAAGATAAATTTGAAACGATTCCAGATACATGGAATACGCAAATGGATGATATCATAAAAGAGAGTGGCTTTGCTTATTACGGGAAGGTCTTGCCAATCCAATCGGTGGGCGTTCAAGGGGACATGAGAAGCTTTGGAAATTTGGCTGTGATTGGAAGCACGCTCGATCGATTTGATTGTTCGTTTGATCACGAAGCGGTTGCACAATTGGCTAAAAAAATTACGGACGCGATCCCTTCGGTGAATCGTGTGGCGCTTATCCTCAATCAAAAGCCGTTAACGGAAAGCGATTTAGCGAATATCAATTGCCATAGCATGTACATGGCTGATGAAAATATTGAACTGCTTCGGGAAGTGGATCATTTAACAACGTCGGCGCTGGCTCATTGCAAAATCAGTCAAACGTTTTCTGTTTTGTTGCCTATTGGTTTAACAAAAAAATATTCGGTAGCCGTTCGGACGTTTATTACAAATGATTTCATGACAGGGCGACCTGCTTTTATTGGCAAGGATGTTTCGGTAGATTGTATGAGCCAACTGGTTTCTCAAATAAAAGAGCAATTTGAAGAGATCGAGTTTGTTATGTTTGACATTACCGCGAAGCCACCTGCAACTTGTGAGTGGCAATAAATCGCGTTACTTTTAGCAACACTAAAAAGTAAAAATAAGGAAGGTAGAGAATGTATGATAAAAGGCAAGCTATTGTATTTTGGTAAGTCGAAATCGATATTCGAAATTGAAGCAACGGATAGTTATCTTTTGGAATT
>JAVBKL010000180.1:0-3814 GCA_031554055.1 Eubacteriales bacterium
CCGTCTAAATGGTCATATTCATGTTGTAACAATTCTGATAAGTCCTCGTCTAGTTCCATTTCGCAGTCTTTAAAATCTAAATCTTTATAATAAATTTTACTTTTCTTATGCCTCCAAAGCTTTACCAACAAATTTGGAAACGACATACAATCGTCGAGCACCTCCATTTGTTCAGCATTGTCTTCTCCAAACTCCATAACTGGATTAATAAATACAACCGGTTTATCTATGAGCATATAGATTAATTTTTTCTTTACTCCAATTTGAGGTGCTGCAATCGCTCTTCCCCAATTATTTTTATTTCTAAAGTCAGTGATTGTGTCGTGCAAATCTCCAACCACTTCTTTTATGTACTCAAGTTCGGATTCCTTAATTTCTTCCGATACCTCATAAAGTTGTGTATTACCAAGCAATAAAATTTTTCGAACCATAATACCCTCCTAGACTATTTCTTTTCCAAAAGCAAATCGCTTTACTATGTTTTCATTTGTTCCGTTATAAATAAAACGTTCTATCCGCTGTTTCAAAGAACGTTGATTAATTCCTTTTATTCTGCTATCGTCAATGACTAAGCAATCAAAATCGTAGCCTTGTTCAAAACTGCCAACTTTACCAAAGAACTTTCCACTGCCTTTTGTTGCCAAATAAAAAGCTTCTGAAAGAGTTAAATATTCGCTTGCGTTATCAACATAAACTTTATATAGTTTCGAACTTTGAACAGCTGAAACGATTGAATCAATCATCGAAATACTATGTCCACCCGAAATATCAGTTCCAAGCCCCACGTTAATCCCAAACTTCATAAGTTTTCTAATCGGTGCCAATCCGCTCGAAATTCCAATATTCGAAAGCGGACAATGTGCAACAAAAACGCCTCGCTCTTTCATGAGAACGATTTCATCCTCGGTTGGGAAAACACAGTGTGCCATAATTGTAGGTGTTTGACCAAATAAACCACATCTATCATAAGTATCTGCATAATTTTTTGCACTCGGAACGAGTTCCCGAACCCAAGCTATCTCGTCACAATTTTCCGATAAATGAGACTGGACAGGAACATTATATTTTTCAGCAAGTTCACCCAAAGCAAACATAAGCTTATCTGTACAAGTCGGCGTAAATCTTGGCGTAATGATTGGTTTCACTCTCAAATTTGTATCTGCGTATTTCAAGAGAAACTTCTCTGTTTCAGAAATTGAAACATCTGTATCTTCATTTAAGTACTTGGTCGAATTTCTGTCCATATTTACTTTTCCGACGTACCCGCCGATGCCACGTTTTTGCATGGTGTCCATCAAATAGCTTGTGGACTCACTAAAAACTGTGGCAAAGACTACAGCCCTTGTCGTTCCGTTTAATATTAGTTCATCTACAAATCTATCATAAACCAATTTTGCGTATTCTAAATCTCTAAATTTATATTCTTCTGGGAAAGTATATGCCTTTAACCAAGGCAATAGTTGTTTATCAAGTCCCAGTCCTATATTTTCGAATTGTGAAGCGTGCAAATGTAAATCAATAAATGAAGGAATAATTAAATTATCGCCAAAATCAACAACCTCACAATTTGCAAACTTTTCTGGCAGCTCCCCAAATGAGCCAACCACTTTTCCATTTTCAACTACTAAATGTCCATGTTCAATACATGTAAACCTTCTCGCTTCTTTCGTGAAAATAACATTCCCCTTGTAAACCTTACTTGTGTCACCCATAAACTCCCCCCAATCTATGACTAATTTTATACCTTTTTAGTAAATTCCGCAATGGTAATCTAACATTTTATGTAATTGCAGTAAATGCTTGCATAGCTAGACTCTACCTTAAATAAAAACATAAGGAAATATTTTGTGTTCATAGGAGAACAAAATATTTCCTCTCTTATATAAAATTTAATTTAATTTGCTAGCCATTTTTTTGCAAGCCTCGAAATAAAATCTTTTAAGTCAGCTTTTACGGTTCCTTCTGTCGTAACCAAATCGCTTCGACCAACTTCTTTGCCTTCAAACGTGTAAATAATTTCGCCAGCCTTTGCACCTTGGGCAACAGGTGCTTTCAGTGCTTCGAGCATTTCTACCTTGCTCTCAAGTTCCGATTTATTCCCTTTGCTGACGAGGCAATTTACTTGGTTTTTAACCGCCACGGTTACTTCTTCTTTTTCGCCTTTATAAATTTTGATTACACCTTTTTCTGTTCCAACAGGTTCGCCAAGTGTGATGGAGTAATTCGCAAAACCGTAATCCAGTAATTTCATTGCCTCTTGAAAACGAGTCGTTGGGTTGGGTGCTCCCAAGATTACAGAAATTAAGTTAAGGGAATCTCTTTTTGCCGTGGCAGAAATACAATATAGTGCATCTGCTGTTGAGCCTGTTTTAAGTCCAGTTGCACCGCTGTAATTTTTCAAAAGACGGTTTGTATTTGAAATTCCAAATTCTTGGTTTCCTTTTGCAGTTTTGTGAACGATGGTGTCCATCCAAATGGTAGAAAACTCATGCACTTCGGGATGTTTCGTTACGAGTTCTCTCGTCATAACCGCAATATCGTATGCAGAAGTAATATGTCCCTCTGTGTCAAGTCCACAAGCGTTTTTAAATGTCGTGTCGTTCATTCCTAGCGATTTTGCTTTTTCGTTCATCATTGCCACGAAGCTTTCCTCACTGCCCGCAATAAATTCGCCCATTGCAACAGCCGCATCATTTGCGGATGCAACTACAACGCATTTTGTCAAATCCCGAACCGTTTGTTGTTCCATTGGTTCCAAAAATATTTGAGACCCGCCCATACCAGCCGCATGGTCGCTCACTGTAACGACATCGTCCCATTTAATTTTGCCATCCGCAACCGCCTCATAGATCAGCAACATCGTCATAACTTTTGTAACACTTGCCGGTGGCAACTTGTCGTGAGAATTTTGGTCAAAGAGAATCTTACCTGTCGTCGGTTCCATAAGAAGTGCCGCCTTTGCATTAACATTAAGCGACGGAACACTTGCGAAAACTTGTGTGCTACCAAGTGTCATCGTCATGAGCAAAGAGGCTATTAGACAAATTTTTTTCATTAAAAAAGCCCTCCTTAGATTATTATTAGTAAATCTAGGATAGGCTTTTTTTAGAAAAATATTCGTTAAATTAAAATTTCTTAATATCTGTTTTTATTTTTATTGTCTTTTTCCCAAGGGAGAATGTTTCTCAAGTTAATATCCTTGCCTAAGTTGTTAATTTTAATACCACGATCACGATCTCTGCTGCTATCACGTTCACGATCCAAGTCGTCATTGTAAATACTCAACTCTTTTATCGGTTCTGTGCGAGGCATCGGTGGTCTTGTTCTATCCGACGGAGTTGGTCTAGGTTGACCCATATCCCTTGGTTGAGAAAGATAACCTTCCTCCATGCCTTGAGAAAAACGAGCAGGACTTTCAGCAGGTTGCGAATACTTCGCTTGTGAACTTGACTGTCTATGGTAATCGCCGTCGAATTCTCCACCATCAAGACCCGTAGCAACAACAGTGATAACCATTTCGTCGTCCAGGTCCTCATTAACGGAATGTCCGAAAATGATTTCTGCTTCTTCATCCGCCATGTTCTTAATGAGTTCCATCGAATGTTTAATATCTGTGAGTGAAAGCTTTTTGTTACCTGAAATACTAATCAGCATGGCACGTGCTCCGTCAATTGAAGTTTCAAGAAGCGGACTACCAACGGCTGCTCTTGCAGCTTCTTCTGCCTTTTTCTTGCCTTTTGCACGACCAACACCCATGTGAGCAATGCCTTTGCCCGACATAATGGTTTTAACGTCAGCAAAGTCAAGAGTAATT
>JAVBKL010000109.1:0-4046 GCA_031554055.1 Eubacteriales bacterium
TTTTGACAAAACATTTTATTCCCCCTAGTTAATTACTCCTGAATTGTATTATTAGTTTCTTGTGAACCAATTGACTGAATATAATATTCCACAGCAGCCGATAATATAGGTGTTGCTAGATAGCCGCATCGATATTCACTAAAACCAGCATTTGTGTGACTTATACTTGAGCCTGTTGCTATTATCCATACAGATGATTTGCGCGCGCTAATAGTGTAAGCATTCCTGCCTTTTGATGTTATCGAAAAGGTAATAAACACTTCTGCTTTTCTATTAAATTTACAAGTAACAGTATCATCGCCATAGCATTCCCAATTGTAAAAATTCGGTGATAGATATTTTAGATGCAAATTTAGAAAATGGACTAACTGGTTGAGGTCTATGAGATCAATATCGACAGCAATAGGGTTGATTTGTGAAAACATTTTTATTCGCCTGGTAAGACCAATAACAAATGCCACCACATAGCCGAACAAAGCGCCAATAAGTAACCCAATGGGGAAAATAGCAACAAGTCCTACGATACTACCAATGCCAAAGCATATCCATGCAAATTGAAGCGGCTTGCCGTTACTCAGAAGATCATCTGCCGACTGAAATTTAGTATTTGATCGAACATGGCTATCAACAAATTCCTTGAAGTCGTTCGTGGCAATGGGTGCAACAGGACTCAGCTTGACCGATGGGGTGTGCTCCACTGGTATTTGTTGATATGTAGAATGAAGCTCACTTGCAGTTTGCTGTATGGTTTCGGCTCTTTTTACTTCTATGCCACATTTATTACAGAAAATTGCATCCTCTGGCAATTGGCTACCACATTTATGACAAAACATGGTTTATTCCTCCTCATACTTTTCATAATTAACTTTTATTCAATCTCATCTTCTTTTTTTCGCCTGCTTAACATACTTTCAATTGCTTTTGCGGTATAACCACCTGCTCGAGCAATCTTGGCACGCACGCGACGATCTGTTTCACCCCTCGCTATGTCGGCTATATATTCAGAGCGATAGATCCTCATCGGCAAATCCACTTTATCGCCCCGATAGTGCTTGAACAATTTCAACATAGCATCACGCCCGATAAGCTCAAACAATTCAAGGTAGATGTCGTTCAAAGCTTCTGCCTCGTTTCCTTCTACTTCAAAGAGTTTGTAGACAAGCTCGTCGCTGATATTATCAAAGTCTATGTTCACCATATCGTCCTCCCTTCAAAGGCATTATAAAAATTATAGCAACTCATAATGGTATAAATCCAGTCGTTAACATGAGTTTTTAAAGTAACTTTTTAAGTGCCATTTAACCCTCCTTTTTAAGAACCGTAAAACGGAACTTTTTATATTCATTTAGATAATATATAAATTGGCGTCTAACGAAAACGATTACCCACTCTGCCGTCATTGGCAGAGTGGGTCTTGTCGAATTATTCATTATTATCTTGGAAAACCATACAGCCTTTTACTATAATGATAAATATTTAATTGTGGGTGTATGATTTATGGATACACCGATTACTCCAATTAAAGACAGGGGGTGTTGAGATAATGCAGACACCCTTTCATATAATTATCAAAGCATGGGAACTTGAGAACATCGATGACCTGTTTGTTGTCTATGCTTCTTCAAATATTAAGGTATTTCCATATCAGATAGCGACGGCACAGTTTGCCCTTCATTCACCTTATTTGCGAGGTATAATTCTATGTTCCAAAGGATATTTAAGCAAGAGAAGTTTCCCAATGAGTAATTTCAATTCATGTTTCCATTAGGAAAATTGGGTTACTGCTTGCCTTTCTTTTTTTTATATTGTTGGCTACATATGGTGTAAAACAAAACTTCTATATTAAGTGTATCCATATAGTTTATTGACTTTATACGCAATCACGCATATAATTGTAGTAATATTATTGTTTAACCCATTGTGTTGGAGGTTTGAAATGGAGTATATGTCAGTAAAAGAAGCGGCTGAAAAATGGAATATTTCTATACGGCGGGTTCAAGCACTTTGTACTCAAAATAGAATCGCTGGTGCTACTCGAATTGGAAATATTTATGCTATTCCGCGAACAGCAGAAAAACCAAAAGACGCAAGAATAAAAGATGGAAAATATATAAAAAGCAAACAATGAGTCTTTACTAAACTTGGAGGATATAATGGATAATCAAACTTATAATCAGATAGTGAGTTTTATTTGGGGTATTGCAGATGATTGTCTGCGAGATGTTTATGTGAGAGGAAAATATCGTGATGTTATTTTGCCTATGACAGTCATTCGCCGTTTAGATGCCGTTCTTATAGACACTAAACAAGATGTGTTAAATATGAAAAACCAACTTGATGCGGCAGAGATTGCAAACCAGACAAACGCACTTTGCCAAGCGGCAAAACAATCATTTTGCAACAGCTCGCCTTTTATGTTAAAGGATTTAACGGCAAGAGCCAAAAGACAACAACTAAAATCAGATTTCATTGCTTACCTTGACGGCTTTTCGCCGAACGTTCAAGAGATATTAGAAAAATTCAAATTTCGCAATCAAATTGATACAATGATTGATGCAGATATTCTTGGAGCAGTTATTGAAAAATTTGTGTCTCCAACAATAAATTTGAGTCCTAATCCAGTGCTTGATGACAAGGGAGAAATCAAATTTCCTGCACTTGATAACCATACAATGGGCGTTATTTTTGAAGAACTTATTCGAAAATTTAATGAAGAAAATAATGAAGAGGCCGGTGAGCATTTTACACCTCGTGATGTAGTCGAGCTTATGGCAGACGTTGTGTTTTTGCCTATTTCCGATAAGATAAAAGATGCCACATATACTTGTTATGATGGTGCAAGTGGAACTGGTGGTATGCTAACTGTTGCTGAAAACAGATTGCATGAGCTGGCAGAAAAAACAAACAAAAATGTATCAATCCATTTGTTTGGACAAGAGATAAACCCAGAAACTTATGCCATTACCAAAGCTGACCTTTTGATTAAAGGTGATGGAGAACAAGCGGAACATATTGCGTTTGGTTCAACGCTTTCATCAGATGGGTTTCCATCTAATCAGTTTGATTTTATGATGTCAAATCCACCTTACGGGAAAACTTGGAAAGTCGATGCCGATAGGCTTGGCGGTAAAAAAGAAATAGCAGACACCCGTTTTGTTACAAACTTTGCAGGAATACCAGATTTTTCAATGATACCACGAGTGAGTGACGGTCAGCTTCTTTTTCTTCTCAACAACATTGCGAAAATGAAACATAACACAGAGCTTGGCAGCAGAATTGCAGAAGTACATAATGGTTCATCATTATTTACAGGCGATGCAGGACAAGGCGAGAGTAATGCAAGACGGTTTATTATTGAAAATGATTATTTAGAAGCGATTATTGCATTGCCCGAAAAAACATTTTATAACACAGGAATCGGTACATTTATTTGGATTGTGACAAATAGAAAACCAGCGCACCGACAAGGAAAAGTTCAATTAATTGATGCTACCGGAATTAAAACACCGCTTAGAAAAAACCTTGGAGAAAAAAATTGCGAAATAACAGAAGACCAAAGAAAGCAGATAGCCAATTTGTATCTTAATTTCGAAGAAAATGAGTATAGCAAAATTTTTGATAACAGTGAATTTGGATACTGGAAAATTACCGTTTGCAGACCGCAACAAGATGAAAAAGGAAATGTTGTTACCGACAAAAAAGGTAATATAAAAGCTGATTCAAACTTGACAGATACAGAGCAAATACCATTTAGTTATGAGGGAGGCATAAAAGCATTTTTTGAAAAAGAAGTGTTGCCGTTTGCACCAGATGCGTGGATTGATGAAAAGAAAACACAGGTTGGCTATGAACTTAGTTTTACAAAGTATTTTTATAAGCCTGTAAAACTTCGTTCGCTTGATGAAATTGTTGCGGATATTAAAAAGCTTGAAGCGGAAACTGACGGCTTGTTGAATGAAATCATAGGGGGTTGATTGGATGTTGAAACCTTATGAGGAATATAGAGATATAGAATATGATTGGCTTGGAGCAATACCCTATCATTG
>JAVBKL010000114.1:0-3014 GCA_031554055.1 Eubacteriales bacterium
GTTCTTCTGTTTACCTTAACTTTTTGCCGAACATATTGACCTTCAACAAACTTAATGTTGTTGCTTCCTATGTCAATTACAAGCTCCAAAAAAATTCCCCCATCATAAATTCAGCTATTTGCCCATATTGTTATATAAGCCATAAATAGGCTGCATTACGGAAATTATGATTATTGCGACAATAACCCCTAAGATAATGATCATTACAGGCTCTGTTAGCGAAACCAATTTTTGCATTGCCGAATCAGACTCTGTATCATAATACTCCGCCGTTTTTAAAAGCATTTCATCAAGCGAACCAGATTCTTCTCCAACGGTAAACATCGTGATTAACAAATGCGGAAAAACACCAAGCTTGTCAAGAGAAACTGATAACAATTCACCTTTGCTTATATCCCCTATTACACCGTTTAACATTTCTGTTACATAAATGTTCGAAAGCGTACTTCCTGTCAATTCAATTGATTGAACAATCGGCAAGCCACTAGAAAATAACATACTTAATGTCCTTGCAAACTTCGCCGCTAGGACTGTTGAGTTTAAAGCACCTATTACTGGCAAAGACAATTTTAATCGGTCATACTGAAACCTAAAAGGTTTGTATCTCAAAGCAAAGGTTCCACCAATTACAACGGCAACCACAAGAAATAACAGCATTGGCCAATAGTTAACAAATAGACTAGATAACTGCATCATTAGTCTAGTTGCAAATGGCATGGTTGACAAATCGCCGCCAAACATTCCCAAAAGTCTCGGAATAACGAGTGTAAAAATCAAAATCACAATCGTAACCGTAACAAAGGACAGCACCATCGGGTACATCAATGCTTGGGTAATCTTGCCGTTTAGTTTAATCTCCTTTTCATAATGCTCTGAAAGCTTCTCCATGACTACATCTAGGCTTCCGCTCTTTTCTCCTGCTTCTACCATGTTCTCCATAAAAGTTGGAAATGCATTAGGGATACTTCTCATCGCTTCTGATAGGTCCATACCTTTTTGATTTGATTGATATAGTTGTACGAGAATATCTTTTACAACTCCGTTTTGAGATTGCTCTTGCAGGATATTTATGATTTGCGAAATCTGTAACCCAGAGCTAAGCATGGAGGAAAACTGCTTGCAAAAAAGGCTCAAGTGTTTTTGTTTTAAAATTGTCTTCGTCGACTTTAAAAAATCGGATTCATGTTCTGGCTCTTTTACATCAATACAAAAAAGGCCTAAATCATTGACTGAATTGTGAAACTCGTGTAAGTTTGCACAAGTTAAATCACCACGTATGACTTTGCCCTTTTGGTTCATCGCTTTATATTTATAATGAGGCACTTCACAACCTCCAAAATTCCGTTTCAGTTTGTGTATACAGATTCTAGCACATATTTTATTACTAATAAAGCAATATTCGTGCTTTTACCCATTTTATTTTTAAAAATCATTTTCTGGATTATTAAAAAATAAAATGAATGGGAAAGACTGCTTTTGAGCCGATTTGAGAATTATCCTTTCGGCTCTTCTTGGATGAAAAAAAGAAATTCGGTATGCAATCAAAGCAATATTAACAAAACCTTTGGTTCTCGCAAACTGTTCGTTATATTTTGTGTCACCCCAAAGCGGAAACCCAGCGTGACTCAATTGCACCCTAATTTGATGATGCCTGCCTGTTTGCAAATTAATTCGAACAAGGCTTAAAGTTCCCTCGTCTGTTCGAATTGAATCAAGCTTGTCAAATGTGAGCCTCGCCTCTTTTGAATTTTTTGTATTCTTATTTACAACTTTCGAAACATTTAAACGTTCGTTTTTTAAAAGGAAATTAACAAGCTCACCGTTTTTTGGAACATCGCCACATACCACAGCCAAGTATTCTTTTTTAATCTCAAGCTCAATTGGTTGTTTGCCAAAAAGCATCAGCCCCGAAACTGGTCGATCAAGTCTGTTTATGGTTATCGGTGTCTTTTTTATATAAGTTTCCACCAATGAAGTCATATCCTCACAGCCAGTTTTATCTGGCTGTGAGGGCATACCCGCTGGTTTATCTACTACTAAAATATACTCATCTTCATATAAAATAAAATCCAACGCTACATCCCCTTAATTAGGTTTCCAATAATAGGATCTTTACTAAAATTGGAATATATTTTTAAAAGTTTAATCGGTGTAAGCTCAAGCAACTTTGTTGCGTTTGATCTATCAAAATCAATTACTGCATCTGGGACAGCCTTAATATTGCATTTTAGTTCAAGAGCCAAAATGGATTCAACACCATCATAATCATTCGATTGATAGCTTATGTCACTAAAGCTTGAAAGAAATTTCTTGTTTTCTTTGTCCTGCAAAACATTTCCAAGAACATTCAATTTAATAAATGCGTCCTTTTGTTTGAGCTCGCTATCAAATTTAAAATTGTCGAGCGTTGTCTCTTTTTTATCCCAAGAAAAATCCCATCTTATATTCGTAGTTCCAACTGCAGCTCCACTTAACAAAATTTCCGCTTTTGAAAACGTCGAGTCAACGCTATCACCCTCGTAATTAACCGTAATTTCTGTATTTGTTGGCATTTCATCAAGCATAACATAAGGGCTTATGGCATTGTTAAACGAGAATCCCTTTTCTACTTGATTGGTGGCACTTGGATTCTCTATGTGTATGTCGGCGGCAAACTTATCAAAAATATTTTTTTCTCCTTTAAATTCTATTTTAACCACACAGTTCGCATCATTTTGCAGTTTCGTACTAATATCCGCACGCTGAAGCGTTCCTTCATACTCATACAATTTAACAGTCAGTTCACTGCTAACAGAAAAATTCCTCATGACGTCTGTGTCAAGATTCATTTTTTTAGCAGTGTCATTTTTCGAAAAATCATCAATCACAAAGTTATACCAAGTATTAAACTTCTCTCCATCAATTTTAAGCTCGTACTCGTATACGCCTTTCTCAACTCCAACATAACTGTACTGGGCTCCTTCAAATAAAAGCGATTTTCTTCTGTCAATGGAAATTTCAGGTGGCTTCTCAAA
>JAVBKL010000242.1:0-12852 GCA_031554055.1 Eubacteriales bacterium
GAAAAATATTGATGCTGCACAAAGCGGTGCAATACTCGGGGCAATGCCAGCTGATAAAGCTGCATCTGTATACAAGAGATTAGCACCCGCCCAGTCTTAACAAAAAAGGAGGAGGAGTAGTGGGAAATTCAATTAGCAATACTTTTTTATCTACGGTAACAGCAAAAAAGGAAGCAAGTGTACAGCAAAAAGCATCATCAGGAATGGATTTTCAGGCTTTTATGAGCAAGGCGACGAATGAGAATAAACATGAAATAAAAGAAGATGTTAAAAAGGAAACGCAGTCAGAACCAAGGGCTGAGAGCAGAAATGAACCTGACACCAGAAAGAATGTTGTAGAAGGCAAGCCAAAAGATGAAGTTGTGAAAGCAAAAGAAGGGCCAAGCAATGAGTCCGATGCGAAAATAAAAGATAAACTGGTAGATGATAAAGCAATAAATGAAGAAAATCAAAGCAACGAGACAAGCGGAGATAAATCTGAAAGTGACAACTCAACAGTTTCAGAAACAAAGAGCACAACGGAGACAAAGCCAACTGAAGAAGTTGTTTCGGATGAGGCAATGTTACAAAAAGCCGCAGAGCTTTGTACAAAACTTGCCGAAATCATGCAGATTCCTATTGAAGAAGTGATGAAAGCTTTAGCCGCTTTACAAATGAAACCAGAACAAATGCTTAATGTGGAGAATTTGACTAAGTTCGTTCAAGAAGCTTTAAATCTCTCAAATCCTGTGGATCTGTTAAAAATTCCAAATATCAAGCAGATGCTTCAAGAAGTTAAAAATGTAATTGAGCAATTCAAAGATGTTAATGTCGACTTTGCAAAGCTGTTGAATGATTTTACAAGTCAAAAAAACAATGTTGCCAAGCTAGCAGTTCAATCACAACAGCCGCAAGAACTTGCACAAACGTTAGAACAAACAGAAACTGGGGTTGAAAACACGGGAGAGACGCCACAAAACCCAACACAACAAACAAGTTCAAAAGCTAATACTCAAACACAAACAGCCAATGTTGAGTCTAAAACTGAAAATGTAGGCACAGTACAAACTAATGTGAAAGACGCAAAGCCAATTGCATTGCAAACACCAAGTTCAACTCCGACAGCACAACAAACTGCAATCAACCCGCAAGTCGTAGATGAAGAAGCACTAGAAACATTTGATGCCAAACTAGAAGGAATCACAACTGTTAGCGTCAAAGAAACAGTGCAATACACACAGAGTGTTACAAGAATGCAACAGGCTCCACGTGCGGCAAATTCACAAGAAGTCATAAACCAACTTCTTGAAAAACTTAAGGTTGATGTAAGAAATAATATTTCGGAAGTAAGGGTAACACTAAGGCCAGAACACCTCGGTGACGTTACATTAAAAGTGATAACAGAAAACGGAATCGTTGCAGCTCAATTTGTTGCCGAAAGCCAAAGAGTAAAAGAAATTATAGAAGCAAACTTTAATGCTTTAAAAAACTCGCTTGAACAACAGGGCGTTAATGTTTCACGTTTGGAAGTCACAGTGGGGCAGAATTCGCAAGACCAACGCATGGACGAATTTATGCATAACCAACAAAAGTCGGGCCGACGAATTAAAAATATAATTGATGGTATATCAGAGGAAGAAGCTGCGGAAACTGAGCAAAAAACTTTAACCTCTGACAATAGCAGCGTTGAATTTACTGCATAGTTAGAATAATAAAAATATTTAGGTGGTGAAGAAATGGCAGATGGATTATGGTTTGATTATAACAAACAAGATATTGCGACGAAGGCAAAACAAAACGAGTCGACAGCAAAAGCTCCAAACAGTGCGATGGATAAAGATGCTTTTTTAAAGCTTATGATTACACAAATGCAGCATCAAGATCCACTTAGTCCAATGGATGACAAAGAGTTCTTGTCACAAATGGCTCAGTTTACCACACTTGAGCAAACGCAAAATATGGTTAAGACCAATGCACAGTCTCATGCATTTGGAATGATTGGAAAAACGATTGAAGCTTCAGTCAAAAATTCTGTAACAGGTAGCCAAGAAACTGTTTTAGGTGTTGTTAGTTCAGTTACAATGAAAAGTGGCGAAGCGGTTTTACTTGTAGATGGCAAAGAAGTTCCAGCAAATGCTGTTGCGACAGTTTACACCGACCCAATCACAAATTTAAACACAAATATGTCCACGTCTCAAAGCTTTAATTTAATTGGCAAGGTTGTACAAGCGATAACAGTTGACGCAACTTTTAATGCAACAGGTTTCGTTGAAGGAAAAGTGGATTATGTGAAATTTGACGCCAAAGGCGGAACCATACTAGTTGTTGGAGATAAAGAAATATTTCCGAAGGAAGTTGTTTCTGTTGGAGAAAACAATATGCTTATCGGCAGAGAAATCAACGCAGTTGTCAAAGACTCCACAGGAAATATGGTTACAATTACAAAACCAGTCGAGGGCATCAATATCAAGGACGGCAAGGCTTATTTACAAATGGGTGGTTATGAAGCAGAAATTGAGAAAATTAATTATGCTACGGACGCTTTGGCTTTGGTTGGCAAAACAATTTCTTATAGCGGCGTAAGAGGTGCAGTTGAATCGGTAACAATCAGAGAAGGCAAACCTTATATGAATATTGCAGGAAAAGAAGTTTCGTTTACCGATTTTAAAGGGATAAGCCCAGCAAGTAATGAGTAATATAGTAATATAGTTATCTAGGGGTGGTGATTTTGTGCAAGTTTATGGCAATAATATATTGCAACAGAACATAAAAACTGCGGACAAAACCGACCAGAAGCCAACACATATACAAAGTAGTGGTGAGAATAGCTTTCAGAGTGTTTTACAAAATAAAATATTTGAGAGTCAACCAATACAGTTTTCAAGACACGCTAACTTGCGAATCAACTCAAGAGAAATAAGCCTTTCAAATGAACAACTCCAAAGAGTTGAAAATGCAATTTTAAAAGCATCTGAAAAAGGCATAAAAGATTCACTTGTTTTGGTCGATAATGTAGCATTGGTTGTAAATGTGAAGAGCAAGACGGTTGTTACGGCTATGAATCAATTAAATCAAAATGTTTTTACAAATATCGATGGTGCTGTAATTGTTTAGGCTGGACCTTAATGGGGGCTGGTATTCCCGACTGATTGAAGGAATACAAAATTACAGCAATATACAATAGGAGGTCAATAATTATGATGCGTTCTTTGTTCTCTGGTGTTTCCGGTCTTCGTGTTCACCAGACAAAAATGGATGTTTTGGGCAACAACATTGCAAACGTTAATACTGTAGGTTACAAGGCAAGCCGTATTACTTTTGCTGAAGTATTTAGCCAGAATTTGGGCGATGCTTCTGCTGCAAACCCTTCTGCCAATCGTGGTGGTGTAAACCCAATGCAAATCGGTTTGGGTGCAACGGCGGCTTCGGTAGATAAACTTATGACAATTGGTGCGTCACAAAGAACCGATAACCCATTTGACTTGATGATTCAAGGCGAGGGATTCTTTATCGTTGGTGATAGTTCTGGACAATACTTTACTAGAGCCGGTGCTTTAAATATCGATGCATCTGGTAACTTGGTAAATAATACAGGGCTTAAAGTTATGGGCTGGGATTCAAATACTGAGGGAACCGATGTTGCCAAAGGTGTTGTTAAGCCGATTCAAATTACAGGCTCAAAAGATTATATTGTGCCAAATTTGACTTCAGAAATAGATTTTAAAGGTAATATTAACGCTGTAGCAAATTCCGTAGACCCTAAAGAATCTTCGATGACTTTCTATGACTCAGTTGGAAACGCTTATGTTATGGATGCTCAGTTGAAGTTTGTGAAGGGTACGGACAGTACAATTGACAGTTGGCAATATAGCCTTAAAAGCATTGCTTATCCCAATGGAGATAGAAGCAAAGGAATGGATGTTAATATCATTCCTGCATCAGGAGATGATCCAATAAAAATTGAATTTGGAGTTAAACAAGCAACTATTGCTAATGATCCAAACCTTGATCCGAATGCGGTAATGGTTGCAAGTTTGACATTTGATGTGAATGGTTTACCAACGGCGGTAGTTGCCGGTACTGCAGCACTTACTGCTGCACCGGATGCTACAATACCAATGAAACTTCCGATCCAATTTTGGGCAAACCTTGGAGGGGACCCAGAGGCTGCAAGTGATTTAACTCCAGCTTCAACATTTGGAAAGCCATATGGTGAAGACCTCGAAAACGTTATCTTAATTGACTTTACAGATGTAACCCAATTTGGTAATGAAACCTCAAATGCAACTGCAACGGCAGCTGACGGTAATGGACCTGGTCGATTGAATGGTATGAATATCGGAACTGATGGCAAAATCATTGGACGTTATTCAAATGGACAAACAAAAATTTTAGGCCAAATACCTGTTGCAAAGTTCACCAATCCAGCGGGTCTTGAAAAAGTTGGTAGCAACTTGTTTGTAACAACAGCAAACTCTGGGGATTTTGACAGTGTAGGTCAAGAGGTTCAATCGGGCGGTGGCTCAATACTTGGCGGCGTTCTGGAAATGTCAAACGTTGACTTATCTGCAGAATTCACTGAAATGATTACAACACAAAGAGGATTCCAAGCCAACTCAAGAGTTATCACAACTTCTGATGATTTGCTTCAAGAACTTGTAAACCTTAAACGATAATTTTGGATACATATGACCTTAGTGTCAGAGTTTTATATTCTGACACTAAGTTTTATATTTATACTTTTATTTTTGTAGGTTTAGTGATATAATATATGATTGATACATAAATAGCTATGAGTTCAATCAGGGGGTGAGTCTGTGATAACCATTACGAAGCTAAACGGAAGCAAACAAGTGATTAATAGTGAGCTTATCGAAACGATTGACTCGACTCCAGATACAGTAATTACCATGACAACTGGCAAAAAATTAATGGTTAAGGAATCATGTGACGAGCTTATTCGTCGTACCATTGAGTACAAACGTAAGATATTTACAGATTTTACTTAAGAGCAAACAGGGAGTGAAATTATTGGATTTAGGTTCAATTATCGGGTTAGCACTTGGAGTTTTTTGTACAGTGTTGTCAATCCTGTTGACTGCGGGGTTTAGTCTTGCAAAAGCGACTGGGTTTGTAGATGCAGCATCAGCAATGATTGTTTTTGGTGGCTGTATTGCCAGTGTACTTATAAGCGTTACTTTGCCTGTTGCAATCAATGGTTTAAAATCAGTTTCAATTATATTTAAGCCAATTGAAAACGGACTTACTGATACCATAAATAGAATTATTCTTTTGTCCAATATTGCAAGAAAAGAGGGCGTATTGGCACTTGAAGAAACAGTTCAGGCTGTTGACGATGAATTTTTGAAAAAAGGCATCATGCTTGTTGTGGACGGTACAGACCCTGAACTTGTAAGAACTATTTTAGAAAATGAGGTTGCCTTTATTGAAGAGCGTCATAAGCAGTCAAGAACAGTGTGGGAAAATATTGCTTCAATGGCACCCGCATGGGGAATGATTGGAACACTTATCGGCTTGATTATGTTACTTGGAAACTTGAACGACCCAGATTCGCTTGGTCCTTCCATGGCAATTGCCCTTGTAACGACGTTTTATGGTGCTATCCTTGCTAATCTTTTTGCAATACCTGTTGCAAATAAATTAAAATTTTTTAGCCAGTCGGAAATTCTTGTAAAAGAAGTAGCTATAGAAGGCATTTTGGCGATACAGTCAGGTGAAAATCCACGTATTATTGAGGAAAGACTTAAATCTTATCTTTCGCCGATGCTTAGGACGAATATTGGTGCAGATACACGCAGAGGCAGATATTATGGAGATGATGACTAATCTTGTCTAGAAGGAAACCTCAAGAAGAAAAAACAAGTATAGGCGCGTGGATGGCAACGTATGCTGATCTTGTAACTTTGCTGTTTTGCTTTTTTGTTTTGCTATACGCCATTTCAAATGTGGACTCGAGGAAATTCACAGCAATGGCTTCCGCACTTTCTAATAGCTATCCAGAGTCAGACAGTGATACAATTGTTATTGAGGGGATCGGTGATATGTTAGGAAATGGAATTATTCATCTCCCAGCAGTAGAAAGCAGTGATGCGGTTCCAAGCGAAGCGAACCCCGATATTGCAAATGCTCCCAATCACAATATACAAGATATGATTATGAAAGATTTAGAACTTGAGAGTTTTGCATCAGAACTTAAAACATACTTTGAATCAAATGGTTTTGAAAATAAGATTGATTTAGAGTATAATGATTTTGAAATTAATATTAGATTTAAAGATGGCGTTTTATTTGATCCAGGTGACGCAAATATAAAACCAGAAGCGATTGACACATTAAGCTTTATTGCTGACAGAATGTTAAACTTTCAAAACAACGATATTGAGATTGAAGGACATACAGATAGCACGCCGATGACAACACCTGAGTATAAAGACAATTGGTTTTTATCTGCGGCTAGGGCAATTAATGTTGGAAAGTTCTTTATTGACGAAAAGGGTTTTTCTCCTTCAAGAATTTCTGCGAGTGGAAGAGGCGAGTATATGCCGATTGCCCCAAATGATACGCCAGAAAATAAAGCAAAGAACAGGCGTGTAGAAATAAAAATAAAGTCTTCAAATAATACAGAAAACAAAATGCAATAGAGCTATAACTTAATTATTGATTTGAGGTGTATTGAATTGCAAAATAAACCAATGTTAATTATAATAATAGTGTTGGTAGTTGTACTGATTGCTTCTGCTGCTGGATTTGCATATTTTTTTCTGACATCTAAAAATAAGGAAGAAGAAAATAAAATTGGCGAAGCTGCTCCAATGGTTAAGTTGAAAGAATCAGAAATTTCTGATTTAAACTGGGCAGATCCAATTAGGACAAATTTATTGACAAGTGCCGATGGTTCGGAACATGTTATCAGTTTAAATATTAGTGTTGGCGTAAACAATACTGATAAAAAAGGTAGTCCAGAGATAGTTTCTTTGTTGACTCAAAAAGAGCCGATAGCACGTTCGGTAGCGCTTAATGTTGTCAGAAAAAAAACTTATCAGGAACTTAAACGTCCGGATGGCCAAGAAATTTTGGAAAGCGATATAGCCACCAGCCTACAAGAAGAGTTTGACTCAAATTTAATAGTGCGTGTTAAGATTTCGGATATGATACTTCAATAGTAAGTTTAAGTTTTGGTTCTATAAATAACTTTTGAAAGGGGTAGTGGTGTGGGAGATATTCTTTCTCAAAGTGAAATAGACGCACTGTTGTCAGCGTTAACAAGCGGCGATTCGAGTGGAATTATGATTCCAGCCACTCAATCCCAAAAAAAAGAAGCAAAAGATTATGACTTTGCAAGACCTTCAAAGTTTAACAAAGAGCAACTTAGAACGCTTGAAATTATATTTGATAACTATTCAAGAATGGTTTCTTCGTTCTTAACAGCATATTTAAGGACGCCTGTTCACCTTGAAGTAGCAAATGCGGAGCAATTAACTTATAACGAGTTTATGAATTCGCTTGTAAATCCTGTTGTTCTGGGAATCGTAGCATTTGAACCATTAAAAGGTTCGATTTTACTTGAATTATCATCAAATATAAGCTATTCTGTTATAGATAGAATTTTAGGCGGGCCAGGGCAGAGTTTGAAAAAACTTCGAGACTTTTCTGAAATTGAAAAGATTCTTATGGATCGTGTCATTTCACAGCTATTGAATTTTTTAATAGAGCCTTGGGAAAATGTTGTAAAGCTTAGACCGAGACTTGAAAAAATTGAAACCAACTCGCAATTTGCACAAATCATTTCACCTAACGAAATGATAGCACTTGTAACGCTTAGCATGAAAATTGGTACCTCCGAAGGACTTATGAACTTTTGTATACCTCATATGGTTATTGAGCCTATTATGAAAAGACTGAATACTAAATTTTGGTTTAGGCAATCACAGGTTGAAGACAATACGGTTTATAAAAATGATCTTGAGTATCAATTGGAACGCACGCTTGTTCCGATTTCAGCAGTTGTGGGGAAAACCACAATTACTGTAGACGAGTTTGTTCATCTGCAAAAAGGAGATGTTCTTACGTTGGACTCGTATATTACGTCCGATTTACGAATAATGGTAGGCAGCCTACTTAAGTTTTATGCAAAACCTGGTATTAACAGAGGTAAAAATGCTATACAAATTACATCTCTCATTCAGAAGGAGGATTAACAAACATGGGCGATATGCTATCACAGGCCGAAATAGATGCGCTGCTTGGCGGCGGTAGTAGTTCAAGCTACGACTCATCGTCTGATATGGAGGACTACTCGAGTTATGGTGCGGATTTATCCTCGGCTTACCCTGATGTTGACAACGCTCTTACGAGTGAGCAAAAAGACATCCTTGGTGAAATTGGAAATATCAGCATGGGAACGGCAGCAACTACTTTATTTGCACTTTTAAACCAAAAAGTTTGGATTACCACACCAAAAGTAAAGATCATGACATGGGCACAAATGACAGGTGGCTATGAAAGACCTTGTGTTGGTATTAGAGTTGATTATAAAGAAGGACTTAGGGGTTCCAATATCCTTATTTTACATCAAGATGACGTAAAAATTATAACAAATTTAATGATGGGTGGAGACGGCAACATTGATACGTCAGAGCCGATTAACGACCTAGATTTGAGTGCGATTGGTGAAGCCATGAACCAAATGGTTGGTTCCTCTTCAACGTCAATTTCGTCTATGATTAAGACAAAGATTGATATTGATACACCAAAAGCCTTTATCCTGAATTTTGATGATGATTCTTTCTTCGATACCGTTGGATTTGCTCCAGATGAAATTGTTGCTTGCATTGCATTTAAAATGGAAATTGGTACTTTAATTGATAGTGAAATTATGCAAATTCTACCTCATGAGTTTGCTTTAGATATGGTTGAGAAGTTAAGAAATGATATGATGAAGACAGTGGCAACTCCTGGTCCTGCAACACCAGTGCCATTGCCGACACCCGCACCTGCGGTGCAACAGCCTCCTCAACAAACAATGCAACCACAAGCTACTGATTACAATAATTTTTCAAATAATGAACCACAGCAACAATATCAACAGCAACAGCCGTACCCACAACAGCAACAACAGCAGCCATATCCACCGCAACAACCGTATCCACAACAGCAACAGCAACCATATCCACAACAGCAGCCGTATCCGCCGCAACAACAATATCAGCAACAACAGCCATATCCACCGCAACAACAATATCCACAACAACCATACCCTCAACAACAGTACCAGCCATACCCTCAACAGGATATGTATGGTCAATATCAACAGCCACCGATGCAACAATATCAGTCAGCAGTGCAACAAAACGTAAATGTTCAGCCGGTGCAGTTCCAAAATTTTGATGTAGGCTCCGTCATGCAACAGAAAGAGAACATCGGAATCATTATGGATGTTCCTTTGGAAGTTACTGTTGAGCTCGGTAGAACTCGCAAGAAGATTAAAGAGATTCTTGAGTTCGTTCCAGGTTCCATCATTGAACTTGATAAATTAGCTGGCGAACCAATTGATATTTTAGTGAATGGTAAGTTTGTTGCAAAGGGTGAGGTTGTCGTTATTGACGAAAACTTTGGTATTAGAATTATTGATATCATTAGCGTTGATGAACGTATATAGATTAAGTTGAGTTTTCGTTATGTATTACAATTTTAAGGGGAGAAAATGATGTCTGATAAAACAATATTGTTAGTTGATGATGCGGCGTTCATGCGCATGATGCTCAAAGATATTCTTACTAAAAACGGATACCATGTTATTGGTGAAGCTGAAAATGGTTTAAGAGCAATTGAAAAATATAAAGAACTTAGCCCAAACCTCGTAATGCTCGATATTACCATGCCAGAAATGGATGGTATCCAAGCAGCCAGAGGTATCAAAGCGTTTGACCCTAATGCCTTGATTGTTATGTGTTCTGCAATGGGACAACAAGCAATGGTTATTGATGCGATTCAAGCGGGTGCAAGAGATTTTATTGTCAAACCTTTTCAACCTGACAGAGTTCTTGATGCTGTTAAAAAGGTAATTGGTTAGCTATAAAGGAGATACTTTATGTTTCCATATTTAGCATTTCTACAAGCAAACAGCGGCTGGTCTAGCTCACAAGGAACGTTAGGCCAGCTTTTTGTCATAGTTGCTTCTTTTGTTTTCATTCTTGTTTTGGCGGCGTATACCACAAAATGGGTAGCTTCTGCGAGGAATTTTACACAGCGTAAATCTTATCTTAAAGTTGTTGAAGGCGTGAGCCTTGGGCTTCAAGCAGGTTTACAACTTGTGAAAGTTGGCGAGAGATATTTTTTGCTTGGTGTAACAAAAGAGCAGATTACCTTTATTGCTGAGATACCGAAGGACGAGATTCCGCTTCAACCTGAAGCAGTCAAAATACCTTTTGAGAAATACTTAAATCAATATAGACACAAAGACAAATCTTAATCTGGGGTGATATACAATGCAGTATAAAAATGTATATATGAAAGTTCTCAAGTTAGGGTTAGTTTGTTTTGTGTTATTTTTTTGTACTTTTATTCCGAAAGCAGTTTTTGCTACAGAAATATTGCCGATACCGGCACTCGACTTCAATATGTCTCCAACAGATGACCCCAAACAGGTTGTTACTACTTTACAAATTTTGTTTTTATTTTCGATAATTGCACTGGCACCTTCGCTATTAATCATGGTGACAAGCTTTACTCGTATACTAATCGCCTTGCACTTTGTTCGTGCGGCGCTAGGAACACAACAGATGCCACCTAATCAAATTTTAATTGCCCTGGCTCTTTTTGTAACTTTTTTCTTGATGGGACCTACATTTACAAAAATAAATGAACAGGCTGTTGTTCCTTATTCAAACGGACAAATCTCTCAAGAGGAAGCATTAACACTTGGCATGGATCCGCTTCGAGAATTTATGTTTAGACAAGTGGAAGACAAGGACATGGCGTTGTTTATGGGACTAGCTGGTGAAACATATAAGACGGAGCGAGAAGTGCCTAATCGGGTATTGCTACCAGCTTTTATGCTTGGTGAAGTTACAAAAGGTTTCAAGTTTGGCGTTTTAATTTATTTGCCGTTTATTGCGATTGATATGATCGTTGCATCTGTGCTTATGGCAATGGGAATGATGATGTTGCCTCCCGCAATGATTTCACTTCCATTTAAAATAATGTTATTTGTTATGGTTGATGGTTGGAGCTTTATTATTGAACAAATTATTGGCACATTTAAGTAATGTGAACCTAAACTGTTATGTTTATAAAAAGAGGTGAATCTTTTTGAATGAAGGCGTAATTATTGATATTGTTCAAGATACACTGTTAGTTATCATTAAGGTTTCTGCACCGCCACTTATTTTTGGTTTGGTTGTCGGTGTTTTAGTAAGTATATTTCAGACGCTTACATCCATTCAGGAGCCAACACTTGCGTTTGTTCCAAAAATACTTGCTGTTTTGTTTTCCCTCATTATTTTCGGTTCTTTTATGTTGACCTCTTTACAAGATTACATGATTCAACTTTTTGAAAGACTGCCAGAACTTATGCGACCTAAATGATTTTTTGAAAAAAGGCGGAGTGTTTTATGCTGCAACCAACGACGACTCAAATAATTTTACAATTTTTTTCGAGTATTGATATTTTTTTATTATTAGTTGTAAGAATGCTCGGATTTATAGTAATTATTCCTGTTCTTGCTGGTTCTAATATTCCAATGAACGCAAAAGTTGGTTTTTCAATTTTAATGGCATATTTACTTTTCGCAACGAATAAGGTGGTCGATATTTCTTATACTAATTCTGTACTAGGGTATGGAATGCTTATGGTTGAGGAGTTTTTTGTTGGCTTTACAATTGGCTTTACTGTTTTTTGTTTCTTTAGCGTTATGTATTTTGTAGGGCAATTGATAGATATGCAAATTGGATTTTCTATGGTTAGCGTGTTTGACCCCGTTTCACAAATTCAAGTGCCTATTGCGGGTAATCTTTTGTTTATGATCATGGGAATTTTATTGATTGAGATGGGTGGGTTACACGCCTTTATTCAGGTATTGTTCTATAGCTATGAGCTGTTGCCCATTGGTTCTGCCTTTATATTAGGAAACGAACACAGTGCAACGACACTTCTGGCGATACTCGCAACTTATTTCGTAATTGGGCTTCAAGTATCCATGCCAATTGTTGGTGCAACACTAATTATTGATATTGCTCTCGGCCTGTTGGTTAAGGCTGTGCCTCAAATGAATATATTCGTTGTAGGCTTACCCTTAAAATTGTTGTTAGGTCTAATGGTATTTTATATTATTTTCCCCATATTCTACGATGTATACGACAATCTTTTTTCGCAGGCAATGGAAAATATTATTAAATTGGTAAAAGGGATGGCTTAGTCAATGGATAAATTTAACGAATATAAAAAATTTAATAGCACTGAGCTGTTCTTGCCAGTTAATTTAGGTTTTTTTGCTGAGTATAAAGATTCGAAAACAGAAGAACCAACCGACCAAAACAAACGCAAGGCACGTGAGGAAGGTAATGTACCAAAAAGTCAAGAGGTTGGTACGGCTTTTTTATTTATTGCATCTTTTGCGGCACTCAAAATATTTGGTGAGATTATTTTTAAATGCTCGCAAGAAATATTTTTTTTCAACTTTTCGTTAATTTCGTCGATTGATTATATATTTACAAAGAGTTATTTGACACACCATATAGCCATGATGTTTGCAGATGTTTTACTGATTATAGCACCGCTATTGGCAGTTACAGTTGTCGTGGGGGTTCTTAGTAACGTAATCCAGTTTGGCTTTAACTTTGCAACAAAACCTT
>JAVBKL010000135.1:0-37581 GCA_031554055.1 Eubacteriales bacterium
TCAAACCCAAGTTTTAACCAAGAACAGATTGTGGAAAATTGGGACAGTCTAAAAAGCGACATAGACAACAGCCCTCTAATAAATCGTGCCACACAGGGATTATATCCCCCAGGTTCCACGTTTAAAGTCTTGACCGCCATTGCGGCGATGCAAAATTTAACAAGCTACTCGGCTTTTACATACGAGTGCACAGGTGAGGCAGTATTTAACGGCGAACGAATCAGATGTTATGACTCTAACGCACATGGTACCGTGGATTTAAAAAAAGCCATTACAGTTTCGTGCAACACCTATTTTGCGGCGGTTGGTCTTGAAATCAGTGCGGAGAAACTCGCCGAAGTTTGCAAGGCGGCATACTTCAACCAAGAATTTGGCTATGAGCTTGAGCGAAAGAACAGTTCGTTTGTGCTAAAGCCAGAATCGAACACGGCAGAAATGATTCAAACCGCCATTGGCCAAGGGCAAACGCTTGTCACACCGCTTCACATGGCGATGATTACCTCTGGCATCGCAAACGGCGGCTATATGTACAAACCCTATGTGGTTGACCACTTCACAACCTATGACGGAAAAATAATCAATCGGCATTTCCCCGAGGTGATGGCGAACAGCCTTTGTTATGAACCCAAGTATGCAGAAGAACTCAAAAACATGATGGTGAGCGTAGTTGAAAGCGGAACAGCAAAAAATGCCGCAGTCAAGGGAATTAAAATTGCGGCAAAAACAGGTACTGCTGAAAATTCATCAGGTGATGACCACGGTTGGGTGATTGCGTTTGCTCCGGCAGATAAACCCAAAATTGCGATTGCCATTGTCCTTGAAAATTCTGGCGGGCCGAAGAAAGCAGTTGCGTTGGTTAAAAAAATTGTTGAGTATAGTGCAAAGGCATATGCGTTTTAAAATTACAAAAAAGCCGTAAAGCGATTGATTTCGCTTTGCGGCTTCTAAATTTAGATGGTAATTTCGATTCGATTTAGCTCAGGGTCAAAAATACAACTTTCGTAATAGCCATCGCCAGTTGTTCTAGGCTCACTTGCTAAGGAGAAACCATCATTGACAAGTTGCGTTGTCAAACGATCAACCTTCTCTTTACTACCGACAGAAAAGGCAAGGTGTGCAAAGCCTAGTAATTGCTTGTCTACACGATTTATTGACTCGTTTATAGTGGGCATCTGCATGAGTTCTAACATGGTACTACCCTCAAAAGTTAAAAAATAGGATTTAAAACCACTCTTTTGATTTTGGTAAATGTCATTTGCGACACCACCAAAATATTTGACATAAAAACTTTTCATTTCCTCTAAATTAGCTGTCCAAATCGCAACATGATGCATCATCATGGATAGCCTCCCAAATTCAATTAATTTTATAGAATGATACCGCCAAATAGGATTTGCGATTTACAGCTTACTTAATTACCTTGTGTCCGCCCATGTATGGCACAAGAACTTCAGGAATCAAAATGCTTCCGTCTGCTTGTTGGAAGTTCTCAAGGATTGCGGCTGTGGTACGGCCAACAGCAAGTCCGCTGCCGTTTAAGGTGTGAACAAAACGAGTCTTGTCGCCTTGGCTATCTTTGAATCTGATATTCGCACGGCGAGCTTGGTAATCCTCAAAGTTGCTACAGCTGGAAATTTCCACATAGCGGTCATAACTTGGCATCCAAACTTCGATGTCGTATGTCATTGCAGAACACAAACCTAAATCGCCGCCGCAAAGCCTAACCACACGATAAGGAATGCCCAAGAGTTTTAAGATTTGCTCCGCGTCATTGGTGAGGTTCTCAAGCTCTTCATAAGAATTTTCAGGTCTAGCAAACTTAACAAGTTCTACTTTGTTAAATTGATGTTGACGAATAAGCCCTCTGGAATCACGACCAGCCGCACCGGCTTCAGCTCTAAAACAAGCGGTGTACGCACAATGTTTGATAGGAAGCTTGCTACCGTCTAAAATTTCTTCACGATACATATTGGTAACAGGAACTTCTGCAGTAGGCACAAGGAAATAGTCAGTGCCTTCCAGCTTAAACATATCTTCCTCAAACTTTGGAAGTTGTCCGGTGCCGTACATACTGCGTCTGTGAACAATAAACGGAGGGAACACCTCGGTGTAACCATGTTTGTCAGAGTGTGTATCCAACATAAAGTTGAAAATTGCACGTTCGAGCCTTGCGCCAAACCCTTTGTAAAAAGTAAAGCGTGAGCCGGTTGTTTTCGCCGCTGTCGCTGGATCTAAAATATCAAGTGCCTCGCCCAAATCCCAGTGCGGTTTTGCTTCAAAATCAAATTTTCTTGGCTCGCCCCATTTACGCACTTCAAAATTATCTTTGTCGCTGTCGCCAGCTGGCACTTTAATATTGGGTGCATTCGGAACATTTAATAAGAACTCTTCAATTTGCGAATCAATCTCTTTCACTTTTGGCTCAAGCTCTTTTACCTCGTCAGAAAGTGTTTTCATCTCGGCAAGAATATCCGTAACGTCTTTTCCTTCTTTTTTTAGAATCGGCACTTGCTTGGATACGCTGTTTTGCTTGTTCTTTAAATCCTCGAGTTGCTTAATAAGTTCACGGTGTTCTTTGTCAAGGCTCAAAAATTTCTCAAGCTCAAAGTCTTTGTTACGCTTATCGAGCCTTGCTTTGATTTCTGCATAATTGCTCCTTAGTTCTTTTGCGTCTAACATGTTCTGTTCCTCCTCAAATTTTATTCGTTGTAAACAAAAAACTCCCGTCCCGACGAAGGGACGAGAGCGATCTCCCGTGTTGCCACCCAAATTGTTAGACAAAAGTCTAACCACTTTGAAATGCGATAAAGGGCATAAACCTTCTGGAATTACCCAGCGGCTAGAAAGTGGAACTCTACTAAAACCTACAGACTTGCACCAACCGTCTGCTCTCTGAAAGGCTGTAAATAGATTAGCTTTCCTGTGTAAAGAACTCGCCATTTTAAAATTTGTATCTGTATTGTAGCACAAAATGAATGATTGTCAAGCCCTAAAAAATATATAAAACAAGGGCTATGCAAGAACATAGCCTAAAAATAATATGCAAATTTAATTTGTGTTTATCTTTTTTGCGTTTTTGCGAGCAACATAGCTTCTTTCCAAGTGTCACGAAGCTCTTTGAGCAAGCCACGAACTTCCTGTAAAATAGTAACGTCTTTTGTGATATTGGCATCAATGAGTCTGCGGAAAATATAGTCATACAAAAGGCTGAAATTTTTTGAAATCTCGTATTTCATATCAAGTGTCAATTGAAACTCACGTATGATGTTTTGTACACGCATATTTAATGTGCTTGCTTTTGCCAAATCTTTGCCTTCTAGTGCAACAATAGCCTGATTACAAAATTTCAAGGCACCGTCATAAAGCATTAACGTAAGTTCTTCCTTAGATGCAGTAGAGATGGTGTTCTCTAGATATTTATCATATGGATTTGGTGCAGCCATGAAAAGCCTCCTTATATATTGTGATACGAATAGTTTAATTATATAAAAAAGAACCGAAAAATCACTGCACCTATTAAAAAGCTGCAGTCACAAAAAGCAATAAGCGTTCATTATTTCGGTCTCGAGTATTTTACTCACATATATATCGTTATTAAACTGTTTATACTTAATAGGTTTTTGCAAATATAATTTAATTTTTTTGTTTTTTTGACAGAATTATAACTTTTTGTAACAGCAAAAATCAAAACGAATAAGATAAAACAATAGCCATTTCATTTTTGGCGGCTATAAAAATAAAGGAGGAATAAAAATGCAAGAGTTAAGACAACCAGAACTTGCACGGGCTTACGTGCCGTTTCAGGAAGAAAGCGTTATTTATCCGCCAGACGAAGTTTTAAAAAAAGGCACGATTTATAGTGAACTATACAAACCCTATTGTGAGCCCGCAAAACTTGGCGTAAAATGCAGTTTCAAACCAAGCTCGCTCCTCGAAGAACTTACAATTTTAGATTTTATGGCAGTCGACTTGGGCTTGTATTTAGACACGCACCCAGAAGACACAGAAGCAATCAAGCAGTATAACGTGGTCGTTTCAAATGCCGACAAAATCAGAACCCAATACGAAAAACAACATGGCCCTCTCTGCTCGTTCCGTTCTGGAAGCAATAGCAGTATGTTCACGTGGATTGACTGCCCATGGCCGTGGGAAGAAAGCGCTAATTTTTCTGTGAGAGGGGAATGCTAAATGTGGATTTACGAAAAAAAGTTGGAGTACCCTGTTAAAATAAAAAGACCCACTGCAAAACTTGCAAAGGTAATCATAACGCAATATGGCGGTCCAGACGGAGAAATCGGTGCGGCACTAAGGTACTTGAGCCAACGATTCTCAATGGTCACACCACAGGCTAAGGCAGTTTTAAACGACGTCGGCACAGAAGAACTCGCTCACCTTGAGATGGTTGGCAGCATGGTTCATCAGCTTCTCGACGGCGTAACAGCAAAGCAATTGCGTGAGGCAGGCCTTGATGCGAGGTATGTTGAACATGGCCTTGGCATCTATCCGTCTGATGCAAACGGCGTTCCGTTTTCAGCGGCAGCGTTCCAGTCAAAGGGCGACCCGATTACAGATTTGTATGAGGATATGGCCGCAGAACAAAAAGCTCGCTCCACCTACGAATACATTCTTGATCTCATTGATGACGACGAGGACGTGGCAGACCCTATCAGATTTTTGCGGGAGAGGGAAGTTGTGCATTTCCAAAGATTTGGTGAAGCACTTCGGTATGTGCAAGAATATATGGACAGCAAGAGGCAGTTTATTGTGCCAAAGGTAGATTTTTTGAAATAGCATAACAAAAACCATGCGGTGGGGGTTATCAGTATCCCTTTCGCATGGTTTTATGGTTTGTACGCTCAAAACATTTATTGATATAATCTGCTATAAATGCCTTTCTTTTCAAGCAAAGAATCATGATTTCCTTCTTCTACAATCTTTCCGTTTTTTAAAACATAAATTCGTTCTGCGTTTTTAATGGTAGACAGCCGGTGTGCCACAACCAAAACCGTTCTGCCGTTCATTAAATTATCAAGGCCTGCTTGCACGAGAGCTTCATTCTCGCTATCCAGTGCAGAGGTTGCTTCGTCTAGCAGGAGGATGGGGGCGTTTTTTAAAACTGCCCTAGCAATTGCTACTCGCTGTCGTTGCCCGCCCGATAAATTTTCGCCTCTTGCACCTACATTTGTATCATAGCCATCCGCAAGCTTCATAATAAACTCGTGGGCGTTTGCTACCTTGGCGGCTTCTATTATGCTTGATTTATCTGCTTCCGGAGCCCCAAAACCAATGTTTTCAAGTATACTTCCCTCAAATAGTAAGGCCTCCTGCGGAACATAGGAAAACATTTTTCGCAGATCGCTTAACGTGTATTCGCTAATTGGCTTTTTGTTGATAAATAAGCTGCCAGAATCTATTTTGTAAAAGCCTAATAATATTTTTATTATTGTACTTTTGCCGCTGCCACTTTGGCCAACCAATGCGACGGTATTTCCTCTTTCTACATGCATACATACATCCGACAAAATATTTTCCCGTGTATCATAAGAAAAGTTTACATTTGTTAATGTAATCATATCGTTTTGCGGTGGAATGATTGCATTTTTGGTTTCATGGTTTTCTGTCTCTGCTGGCGTATCAAATACTTCGAAAACCCGCTCCGCTCCGGCAAGCTTAGAGCGTATGCTAGCAAGGTAAGAGCCAAATCCCATTAGAATATTGGCAACAGATTCTTGCAGTGCTAAGATTGCAATCACGTTCGCAAAGCTTGTTAGCCCTTTGATTGTCATAACAACACCAATAAGAATCATGCCGAAGTTTACACAAAAATAAATAATAAAGTCTATACTTTTAAGCTCAGCAGTTTTTTTATACCGCTGCATTCTTAAATGACCAGACTCATCATTGGCTTGATGAAACCTATCAAAAATGATATGAGGCGAGTAAATCTTTAAAACCCTAAATCCTGCCAATATGTCGCTTATGGTTTGGTTTAACAAAGCTAAATTTTTTTGAATATTGGCACTTAGGCTTTTGATTTTTTTGGATACGGTTACATTAATGTAAGTTGCTACTACTACGAGCAAAAGCATAATAATTCCTAGTCTAAAATCTAAATACATCATCGCACAGATGTTGCCAATAAGAATGACAATACTGGTGATCAAGTTAAAAAAATTATCTGCAAAAAAAGTCTTTAGTGGCTCCACATCATTTGCTAATCTTGATATGGTATCGCCGCTGTGATGTTTTTCATAATAGGATACATCCAACCGCTCCATGTGTGCAAAAAGTTTTCTTCTGATATCAAGCATAATCCATCTGACGGAGTTCGTCTTAAAATAATCTACTAAAATAAACACACATCGCAAGGCAATCATTAAAAAAGATAACAGCACGGTTATTTTAAAGATACTCATGTCCTTATTTTGAATAGCAATGACAAAGTTTCTGCTGCAAAACGCAAACAAAAGCTCTATGCAAAGTAATAAGGCAGCACTTATCCACAATGAAGCCCAATAAACATTTTTCTTCACTTTTATTAGTCGTAGGGTTCTTGAAAAAAGTTTTACGTCGCTCAATTTACTCCCTCCAAATGATGCTTCATCGAATTTGTGATTTTGGAATAAGCCCCTTCTAAGTGAATAAGCTCATCGTGAGTGCCACATTCCGCAACCTGCCCATTTTCCAAAACAAGAATCATGTCTGCACTTTTAATAGTCGAAATTCGATGGGCAATAACAAAAACAGTTCTTTCCCTGTCTAGGTTTTCGATTGCCGTTTGGACAAATATTTCTGATTGAGCATCGAGTGCCGATGTCGCCTCGTCTAAGATAATAATTGGGCAGTCTTTCAAAAAGGCTCTTGCAATAGCAACTCGCTGCATTTGTCCCCCAGAGAGTTTCGCACCCCGTTCCCCCAAAACAGTATCATATCCTTCGGGTAGCCCTGTTATAAAATCGTGTGCAAATGCTTTTTTTGCTGCTTCAATCACTTCTTCTTTTGTTGCATCTTTTTTTCCTATTGCTATGTTGTCATACACGGATAGGGGGAAAAGAAAATTATTTTGAGAAACATAAGAAATCAACCCTCTCATTTGCTGTATAGACATTTCGCTTATGTTTTTTCCGAAAATCTTGATGCTACCGCCAGAAATTTTATGAAATCCACAGATGAGGCTTACTATGGTTGATTTTCCGTTGCCGCTGGAGCCGACAACCGCTGTCATTTTACCGTTTTGGGCTGAAAACGTCAGATGATTAAGCACCGTTGTCTTTTCGTCATATGAAAATGTTACATCCGAAAATGTGATGGCGTTATTTTCTTTGAGGTTTATGTCGTGGACGACACGATTATTTTCATCTTCTCTCTTTTCGTCAAATACAGAAAAAACTCTTTCAATGGAAGCCGCAGCAAATTTATAATTCAGATAAGTTTGTTGCAGCTGCATACAAGGGTGAACAGATTTTGCGATGATTCCACCAAAGGCAATTAACCCGCCAAGGGTCAGGCTTCCCGTGATACAAAAATATGCCCCCAAAGCATAACATATGATATAGGGGAGATTATGTCCCAATGCAAAAAGAGGATATATACGATAACTATAAATGTCATTTTGAATGGCCATACTGGTTGCCTTCTGAAGTTTATCATCATATTTATTAAAGAGTGCCTCTTCTATTCCATAGGCTTTAACAATTGAATTTTGATTCACCATTTCATGTACGATATTGTTTGTCTTTCCCAAATATTCCATATAAGAACGGGAACGGCTTTTCATATTTGCAGACAGCTTGACAATAATCGGTATTATGATTGGGAAAATAATAAAACAAGCCACAAACAAAGCTGCATTCAAATAAATCAAGTATCCAAAAAATACAACAATCATAATCGGGAAATAAACCATCCCCGCAAAATAATTCTCAATAAAATCTTGTATCGCATTTGTATCGTTTGAAAGTCTGCCGAGAATATCTCCGCTTGTATTTTTATCAACGTATGTTACCGGAAGCTCTGCAAAGTACGCCACAATATCTTGCTTTAAGTCTCGTATGGCACCGGAACCAAACTTTCCTGTCGCATATGTGATAAAGTAGGAGGCCGCTGCTCCGACAACAAGAGCTAAAATCCCCATTTCCAAATAGTAATATATATTTTCCAATGTGCCTGCTTGGGCATCATTAATAATATTTTTTAAACTCTCGAGTAGGGCTATGTTTGCCAACATAACCAAAACAGTTGAAATAATACAAATCGCTACCCAGTGATAATAATTTTTTAAAATACGAAAAATATTTTTCATAAGCTATCAACTCTTTTTGTTTTATTGGACAGGTCTATTATAAACTGTAAGTAGGCGTGTTAAAACCAAAGAAAGAACAAGATTTATGTGTTCCCAATAGCTCTATAGTACAGCAATTCTCCATAGGAATCAATATTATACTAATTCACATTTAAAGTATAGAATAAAATTATCATTCTGCACTTGAAACGTGTGAAGAACGCTTACGCTGTGAAAATTTTATTCTACCATTCTAACTTGAATTAGTATTAATTGCTACGGTGACATTAAGTGGGATGTATAATAGGTCGCAAAGACAAAGCTACAAAAGAATACCGATTGAAATCAATTGGAGTTTTTAAGAATTGTTGGACAAAACATAAAAAATATAAAGTTTTTATCCTGAACAGAAAAAACTTTGCAATTATAAGTATTTGTGTCACGGAAACAAGAGGTGTTTGCATCATTGGCAGTCATTGGAGGATACTATTTTGAAACAGTGCCAGGGGATAATGCAATATTTCTAAATGCCGATGATGTGAGAGAGGCTATAGAAATTTGTCATTCACTAAATAATTATCTAGAAGACTTCGTAAACGACCAGCAGGAAGAAATAGAATTGCTTGATGCTGCACAATGGGATAAATAAGATTGAAGTATAGCAATATTTGATATGCATTTTATTGAAAGAATGATAATGATAAGGGTTACTTAAATTGATAATTTCGGTGAAGCACTTCGGTATGTTCAGGAGTATATGGACAGCAAGAGGCAGTTTGTCATTCCCAAACCAGATTTTATGAAATAGAGTAGTGCCGCACACAAAAAAGCCTTCCGGTTGAGAAGGCTTTTTTTGTGCGGTGGGCGAGGGATGCACCTAAGTTCTATTTGTGAAATTCACTGTGATACACCTCTTCGGCTAAAAACCTATTATTTGACCAAATTCTTACGAGGTGCTCTTGGGGCATTGGCGTTTCTTTTATGTATTTTTTGTAATCCTGAACAATACTTAAATCGCCTGTGGTAGCCTTAAAGTGAAAGGATTTTTCGGGGAATTCTAAAGCAAGGGCTTGAATTGTTTCCATATCAGCGTTGCTTTCAAAAAAATCCCAAGGCGTATCATTTTTGCAAGTCTTCATTAAGAGCTCGGATAACTTTTCGGCACGACCCTTGCGTTCCTCACCATCTTCAATTTGAGAAATAAAATTTCCTGTTGAAATAATGGTGGAGAGAGGCAACAACAATAGATTGGATTTTTTATTTTCCATAATCTCTTTCAATTCGTTGAGAATATCGTTTCTCGCACAAAGTTTTCTGGGTAAGTTTGTCTCCACCCCAAGTAGTTCGCATAATATGGTTGCGTCCATGAAATGAACTTTATACATTTTAGTTCACCAACCAGTCAAGATTGTCATTCGCTATTTTTGGATTTTTAATATAATCCGCAATTTTATCCTCCGCCAATAGATTGCCGAGCTTTCCTTGGGCGAGTAATCCCAAATAGTTTTCAATATCTGTCAGTTTGATAAGTTTGCCATAGCCTTGGGCACACCGATAACAAACGGTTACGCAAGACAGAAGTTCTTTATTTAAAGAATTAAGAACAGCAGAATTATGGGTTGTGATAATTAGGTTGATGTTTTTATCCTTGACGATTTGAAAAATGGTATTTAATAATGACCGAGCACGATTGGGGTGCAATCCATTATCAAATTCTTCAATGACAATCAATGAATTATTTTTAGCTGTGTATAAAGCGGCAAGGATGGCAAGGCATTTTAAAGTACCATCTGATAATAATTTGGCTGGAACCCTTTTTGCTTCCTTGTTAATCATTTCAACCAAAACAAGCATGACATCGCCGAGTTCAGTAGTTGCAAAACTAATATCAAGGATTTCATTCTCGGGTAGGTTTTTGATGGTTTGTAAAATTTCGCCTTTTATCGTTTCATCTTGGCACAACTGATACAGGACAGCAGAAAGATTGTCAGCATTCGGATTGAGCATCATCCCGCTTTTTGCAGCGACATATTCCCTCATGGATACAGTATGAGAATCTAGGAAAATTGTATTGCTTAGTGCGTCTCTGATTGGTTCATGATTTTTATGCAATTTTTTATCTTGGTCTATTTGATTTTCGGGCAACAAAGAGTAATTATATATTGCTAGTATTCGTTCTTCTTTTTCCTCAATATCTTCTTTTGAGTTAGCGGTTACTCTCCCGCTATGAATAAAATACTTGCCGTCTTTGTCAACTAAAAAATAAAGACGATAATAATCTTCAGGATCTAATAAAGCATGAGTGGCAATTTTCACTTTAAAGTCTTCAAAAGAATCGTTGGTACTCGTGCAGTCAATTACAAATTCGTTCGTATCAAACAGAAAACCATCGCTTCTTGAACCTCTAATGCCTGCCCAAAGAGTATCTGCTTCAAGGTTCTGGTTATTATTTACAGCCGTCAAATATTTGATTCCCTCAATTAAGTTTGTTTTTCCGCTTGCGTTAGAACCAACAATGATACTAATATTATTCATTTTAAGGGTTTCGTTTTGAAAATTCTTGAAATTCTTAAAAGTAAAGGACTCTATCATATTAACACCTCTTAAATTTCGATTTACTAAATTCATTATACCATAAATCGAAAGATTAATTCTAATATTTTAAAGTTCAATTTTTCTTTAAAACAATATTGGTCGCCGCCAAAATATCTTCTTCGGTGATTCCGTTTTGGTTACAAAGTTCGACGAGCTTATCGCTTATGTGCTTGGGGTATGCTTTTATGAGCAGCGATTCATTTGTGCGACGGTTTAAAATAAAAACGGCTGGCTCAAAGATTGCGACACAAGTGATTAAACACAAAAGGGGAGAAATTAACGCAGAAGCGATTGCGTGTGAAAAAGGTTCTAATTCTGTTACGTTGCCTACGGAAGCGATAAACCCGATGATTAGCCCGATAATGGAAGCGAACACTGCCGTTTTAGAGAGCAACCTAAATAATTCTACCGCCTTGATGCGAGTCTCTTCAGTAATCACATATCGCTTAAAGAAAATCGAATTGAGCCCAGCGATAAAAGTTTTGTAACTAGACGTTGAAACGATCACAGCGGTTAAAGAAAAGAGCAGTACCGCCATTGCCGCTGGGTTCATCAAAACAGAAAATGTTACGTGCTTAAAATACATAGACAATAAAACGCCAACCCAAAAAATTACAATACCAAAAACATACATACAAAGACCTCCTAAGGATTTTTTTACTATGACTTGATTATAAGGTTTTTTTATGAATAAGTCATAGGAGCGGCATGAAGGTTTGATGAAGAAATTCGGATCACGATTTTAATTGTAAGTCCGCCACGTTCATTGCCGCAAGCAAAAATATGGCCGTTATGGCCGTTTATAATTTCTTTGGCAATCGAAAGACCAAGGCCAGTGCCTCCAGTTTTTTTATTACGTGAGTCGTCCGCCCTAAAGAAGCGGTCAAAAATTCTGTCGAGGTGTTCGGGGTTTACGCCGATGCCACTGTCAGAAATTTCGATTGAAACGGCGTTGTCCTCGTCCAAGTTTGCGATGGTAACATCGATTTTTTTATTCTCTTCACTATATTTCACACTATTGTCAAAGACAATACGAAAAACTTGTTTCAGCGAATGTAAATCGGCAAGTACGGTTGCTTGGTGTTTGGCATGGCACACAATCTCAAAATCGGGGTGGAGCAATCGCTGTTCGCCACAGCATTCGCTTAAAAGCAAATTGAGATCCGTTTCTTTGAACTCATATATTATTTTGTCGTTGTCTGTGCGAGACAAGAACAACAGATTTTCAATTAAGTGATTCATATAAAGGGCTTCATCGGTGATGGTTGAAAGACTTGCGGCAAGCAAAGTGGGGTCGTGTTGTCCCCATCGTTGCAACATGGTTGCGTGGCCGACAATGACAGTAAGAGGGGTTGATAGTTCGTGGGAAGCATCCGATGTAAATCGTTTTTGACGCTCCACGTACTCGTTGATTCTTCGCATCATATCGTTAAACACATAGGCATATTCACGAAGCTCATCTTCTGCCGTGTCAACAAAAACTCGGCTGTCTAGGTTTTTATCGTTGATATGTTTGATTCGTTCTATCATGGCACGAACAGGGTTCAAAACTCTATCAATCATGAGCGAGCTGATCAGAAACGACACAACAAAAAATAAAAGCGGAAAAACAATCACCTCAAAGGGCATCGCAAGATTGCTCTCAAGAGCGGATTCAGAAACTCCGGCGGCAATCGCCGTTTGTTTAACCAGTTGCAACCTCTCGTCAAAATAGCTATAGAGCATGGCATAGAACAGCCCCATACCAACCAGTATCATGGCGGTTGAAAAAAGTGCGAGCTTGGTGGCATTTTTAAATTTTGGAAGTTTCATCGCCGCATCACATATCCTTTGCCCCGCACGGTTTCGATATAATCGTGAGAGGTGAGTTCTGCTATTTTTTTTCTGATGTTTTTGATATTTACATCAACAATATTGGAGCTACCAAGAAAATCACCCACAAGCTTGCCCATGAGTTGTTCTCGTGTTAACACCTTGTCTGCGTTTTGCACCAAAAAATAAAGAATCTCAAATTCGGTTTTAGTCAGAGCAAGCGGCTTGTCGTTTATCTGTGCGGTGAAGCCGTCGTAATGGATGGAAAGTTCTTTTACAGTGATGTTTTGATTTTGCTTGCTACGTTCGATGTTTCGGCTGATTCTCGCTAGCAATTCCATTGTATCAAAAGGTTTGGTCACATAATCATCGGCTCCGCTTTTTAGCAGCAGAACCTTGTCAAAGGTATCTTTTCTGGCGGTGACAATGATGACTGGGGTATCGCTTGCATTTCTAATAAAACTTAAAACCTCTAAGCCGTTTTTTTTGGGGAGCATTAAGTCGAGGAGAACCAAATCAAATTTTTGTTTTGAAAAAAGCGAAACAGCCTCTTCGCCATCATAAGCAACGCTAGTTTCATAATTGGCATGGGCAAGTTCCGCTTGTAAAAACGAGACGATGTTTTTTTCGTCCTCACAGAGTAAGATATGCTTTTTCATTTTAAACACTCCAAGTCAAAAGTAAGAAAGCCCAAACAGCAAAATGTTGGGCTTTGAGAATACTATAGTACTGCTTGCAAAGCAATAAACACTTCATTTACGTTAATTGGTTTTGACAAGTGGCTGTTCATGCCCACAGAAATTGCTTTGTCAATATCCTCTTTATAAGCGTTCGCCGTCATGGCAATGATGGGAATCCGCTTTGCATCTTCACGGCGTACGTTTCGTATGCATGTGGTTGCTTGGTAGCCGTCCATAATCGGCATTTGAACGTCCATTAAAATTAAGTTATAATACCCAATTTCGCTTTTTTCAAACATGTCAACGGCTTCTTGGCCATTTGCCGCAAGCTCAATACTGATTTGGGTATCCTCCAAAATGGAACACACAATCTCCGCATTAATCGGAATATCTTCTACGAGCAAAATTCTTTTTCCCAACCAATTTATTTGTTCTTGGTCAAAATCAGTCTTTCGTACAGCTAACTCTGATTTTTCAAAAACCAAGACAAACTGGAATGTTGAACCAATGTTTTCTAAACTGGTCACGGTGATTTGGCCGTTCATAGCGTTAATCAGGCTTTGGCTGATGGCAAGACCAAGGCCTGTTCCCCCAAACCGTGAAGCAATCGTCGAATCAGCTTGTTCGAACACTTTAAACAAGTTTTTCATTTGTGCTTCGCTCATGCCAATGCCGCTGTCTTGTATCACAAATTTTAATGTGGCAGAGTTGTTTGAATCATCAACTCGTGTAAGACTAAACTTTATGGAACCATCCGCCTTGGTAAACTTAACTGCGTTTGACAAAAGATTTAAAATAACTTGGTTAAGCCTAAGCTTGTCGCCCATTACCACTAAATTTTTTGCTTCGATATGGTTCGTTTCGAAAGTAATGTTTTTATCTTGGCAGCTTGGGGTGATAATTGTAAAAATCTCGTCTAAGCTATCTGATAAATTAAATGGTTCTGATATAAGTTCGAGCTTACCCGAATCTATTTTTGACATATCCAAAATATCGTTGATAATACCCAACAGGTGATTGGACGAGGCAACAATATGATGAATGGAGGTCAAGGCACGTTCTTTGTCATCAATGGTTTTTTCGGCAATGTGTGCCATTCCGATGACAACATTTAGCGGCGTTCTTATCTCGTGGCTCATTCGTGCCAAAAACTCGCCCTTGGCTCTTGCGGCGGCTTGTGCAGCTTCTTCGTTTTCCTTCCACTTGGTCATGTCTCTTGCAATGCCAATGATGCCGAGCAAGTGATTGTCTTTGTAAAGCGGAGCCTTTAAAGTCTCGAACAAAACAACGTTTCCATTGGGATACGTGCACAGTTCTTCTACTACAATCGGTTTATCACTTTCAAAAACGACTTGATCCGCTTCTCTAAATAACTTTGCCATTTCAACATCAAGTTTAAACACTTCTGTGTCACTTTTTCCTAGAAGCTCATGTTCTAAACAACCTGCAAATTTTTCAAAACCTGGGTTGCAACTGGTGTAGTTTCCGTTTGTGTCTTTACAGAAAATCAAATCGGGAATCGAGTCATAAATTGCCGTGAGCGTCGAAGTTTTCTCGGATAACTTTTCGGTACGTTCGCCAACCAAGGTTTCTAAATCTCGACTATGTTTGCGGCTTCTCGAAACCAGAACGAACAACAAACTAGAAACCAAAAGCAGAAAAACAACGGTAATCACTAGCAGTGTTATTTTCATGGCAGAGATTTGGCTTGAGTAGTCAAAAATCTTTGTGCCCCATTCTTTTGAAATTTGTGAGGTGTTAATTTCGGCTTGTGCCTTATCCATGATGGACTTTAGAACAGTCTCATTTTTATTAAAACCAAGGGAGGAGGCAAAGGAAGTGTCTGGAGCCATAAAAACATTTATTTTAAAATCAAAGTTTCTATAGTAATTGTTTTGGCTAAGAAACGATGATTCTGTGCTAACAAACAAATCAATTTCGTGTGCCCTTAATGCATCGTAGCCGTAAAAGGTTGAATCATATTTTTTGAATCGTGTAAACGGAAACATCGAACTAAACAAATATTCGTAACCACTGGCAGTTGTAATGCCGACCCTATCGTTTAAAATTTGGCTTGGCTCAATATCTGGGAAATCATTTAAAGATATAATGACAGGTATGTCGTCCCAATAGGAATCATCGGCCCACAAAAAATAGCCAGTATCTTCACGCCCCTTGTTATAAAGAAGTTCGCTTACGACAGAAATTTCCCCCGATTGAAGCGATGCTAATAAATCTTTAAACGGTGCATGCGGCTCGTTTTTGGCTTCAAACTCGATGCCTGTGAGAGTCGAGATTTTATGTAACAAATCAACCACAACGCCTTGAAATTCTTTCTCGGTCTCGTTATAAAATGATTTGGGGTAGTTGTCGCTTTCTAAGCCGATTTTTACTGTTTGATGACCTGTTTTTAAATCATTTAAATAATTGCGTTCTTCCTCTGTGAGGCTTTTACTAAACTTAAACGCCGAATACTCTTGCTTTGTGTTTGCGTAAATCTTTACAAGTTCTGTATCGCCGCCGTTTAACAAATATTTGTTAAACACGGTGATTATGGGAGCAAGTTCGGGGTTTCCTGTGGTTAGAGAAACAGAGTTGTAAGTATATGGATTGCAAGGCTCGGAGACAATGGTTCCTCTGTCTAAAAAATAGGCGTCAGCGACCCATTCAGTCAATAGGGCATCAATTTTGTGTGACTCCAAAGATTGGATGGCCACGTCTCGATTTTCAGCCACAACAAGCTCCATGGGGTAGGCGTATGATGTTCGAAACTCTTCTGGAAAAATCGTGTTTGCGAGATAAGCAATTTTAATGGGTCGGTCAGAAGCGATAGCACTTAAAGGTTCTGCATTTTTTAAGCGAAAGAAAGTTAAATTCCTTGCAGCAATCGGTTCGGACATAAAGAATTTTTGGAGACGTTCAGGAGACCTTGTGAGGTTTCCCGCAAAGTCGATGGAATGGTCAGAAATGCCGTTATATAATTTTTCCCAAGTCATGATTTCTGGCTTAAACTGTATTCCAAATAGTTGGGTCAGCAGTTCGCAGAGCTTGGGTGCAAATCCTTTTAAAACGCCGTCACGTTCAAACAATTCAGTACAATATAAGCCTCCAAAACTCAAACTGGAATATTGGGCTTGGATTTTCTCGATGTTAGCAATGTCTTCTTTGGTTACGCCGGGAATATCTTGATAATTTGTTATTGAGCTGGCCTTCACGTTGTCAGAAACCCCAAAATTTATTAAGCAAATCATAAACAATAGAGCAAGTAGCCTTTTTGCCACAATAACTCCCCCAATCCAATCAATTCCATCTACTGAATTATATAGATTTTAATAGCGTTTTGTCAATACAAGTTTATTTGCAACAGAAATCAAAACAAAAAAGTGTGCAAGCTTTACGCTGCACACTTTGAAAAGTCGTTTGTTTACTTTAATTTAAAATAGCCGACCATTTCTTTTAGGATTTCAGCCTGTGAGTTTAATTCTTGTGCCGCCGCTGCTGATTGTTCGGAAGTTGCGGAGTTTGATTGAACCACTCTGGAAATTTGGCTTACGCCGCTGCTAATGATGGAGATGGCTTCCATCTGCGAATGTGACGCATTGGAAATTTGGGAAATAATTTGAGAGACCTCATTGGCGTTCTCAACAATTTTCTGTAGGGAAATCGCCGTCTCGTTTGCAATTTTTGTTCCGTCGTCTACTTTCACGATAGAATCTTCAATCAGGTCGGTGGTTTCTTGTGCAGCCTTTTGACTTCTTGCCGCAAGGTTTCTCACTTCTTCGGCAACTACGGCAAATCCTTTTCCATGTTGGCCTGCTCGTGCGGCTTCCACCGAGGCATTAAGGGCAAGTAAATTTGTTTGAAACGCAATATCTTCAATTACTTTTATTATTTTTGAAATGCTGTTTGAAGAATTTTTTATGCCAGACATGGCATGAAGCATCTGCTTCATTTCATCGTTTCCGACTTTGGCGTTTTGGGTGGAACTAATGGAAATTATGTTTGCTTTGTCGGCGTTGTCAGAGTTGGTTCTGGCTTGTTCGCTTATGGTTTCAATGCTTACGGTTAGCTCTTCAATCGAACTTGCTTGTTCGGTTGCACCTTCGGCTAGTTCCAAAGAACTGCGAGAAATCTGCTTTGCCCCCATAAGAACTTGGTCTGACGACGAAGTAATTTCGGTCATGGTTTGATTCAGCCTTGCAATGATTGTGTTGATTGAATTTTTAATTTTTACAAAATCGCCAACATAGTTTTGTGTAATTTGTTGATTGAGTGCCCCGTCAGAAACTTTGTTGAGTGTTTCTGCCACGTTTGAGATATACAAATTCATGGAAGCTACGGTTGCGTTGACGGAATCCTTAATCGCTTTAAAGTCGCCGTTGTACTCACCTGTAACATTTTTGCCAAAGTCACCGTTTGATAAATTGGACATCACGGTCTGCACTTCTTTCATTGGGCTTGCAAAGGCGTTCATAACATCGTTAAGCCCCGACATCAGTTTTTGCCAGTCACCAGAATGCTTTGTTACATCAATTCTTGCGTTTAAATTTCCATTGATTGAATTGACAATCATAAAATCAACTTCGCTGCTGATGCTCTTGATTTTTGCACGAAGCTCATCGAGTGCTTCATTGACAAATTGCTTTTTGCCAGGGAGTTTTTCCATGGTCGCATCAAAATCACCGTGTACGATATTGGAAACAGTAGCAATGGCATTTTTGTTAACAGAAATATGGTCGTTTACCATTTTGTTTACATTGGTTGCCACTTGGCTATATTGCCCTGAATACTTTTCGGGACTTAAATATGTATCTGTTTCGCCAAGCTCATGGTCTTTTGACATATGACCCAAATCGTTGATGAGTGTTTTAAACACTTGAATCAGTTCGGCGGCAGAGTTGGTAAGGTGGCCGACCTCGTCTTTGTTCCCTGTTTTTACATTGACATTTAAGTTGCCGTTTTTCACGTTGTTCATGACGGAAATTAGGTCGTTCATCGGTTTTGTCATGATGGCTGCTAGCAATATAGTGACTAAAATTGACAATAGAAATGCCAAAGCAGCAAATACGATAATGGAAATGGTTGACTGATTTGCTTCATCAACAGATTGTTTTGTGAGTTTCGTTGTTAGGTCGTAGGCAAGTTTTGAAAGTTCTGTGGTTGCACTTGTCATTTCGTTTGCAAGAACGTCGGCATCTGCCAGTGTAGCCTGAATGGTTCGTAAATCCCCAGATTTAGCAGCTTTTAAAATAATCGGTACAAACTCGGTGTGATACTGGCCAACGAGTGTACGGATGTGGTCAATTTGTTCGGTACGGCTTGTGAGTCCAGCACTATCAAGGCTTGTATCATTGTGAAGGTTTTCCACATATACATCCAACCCTTTGTTAATTTCTGTCACCGCGTTGTTAATTTGCGTTTCGAAATCACCTATTTTTTTGGGGTTGCCCGCACTTGTGCCAACGGTGCCAATAGCTCGTCTCATGTTCATGATATGTGTGTTAACACTGCTAATGGTGGCTTGACGTTCTGCTGGAGATTCCAGTATGTACGTGTACTGGCTACTAACATTTCGGATTGTAAAGATGGACACCGTTGTTAGAACGGTCAATAACAAAATAACAATACCAAACCCTATAAACAATTTATTTCTTATCTTCATGTTTTGAATCAAGTTCATCATCATACACCCCTCTGCTTCATATTAATGCAGCTTAAATTCTAGCATTACAGTTTACACCTGTCAATACTCGAACACAATTCGCTAGAGCCAGATGGCGAAATTGCTGTAGCATGCATCAAACAAAAACGGCCTAAAACGAGGCAAAAGTGGTTTGTCAAATGTTAAATCAGTGGTATCCAAATGGCTATAGGTATCAACAAGCGGATATATTTGCTAGATTTTTTATATAAGTGTAATAAGACAACCTGTGAGATTAATAAACATTTAGCGGTGATGTTATGAGCGAAAACAGTTTAATCCTAAATATCGAAATAGGAATTATCAAAGATTTATTCAAAAGCGGATTGATTACGGAAACACAAAGGGAACGTGCGATTCAAATATTGAAGGATAAATTTGTAAAAGAACTTCGATCAAAAATGGATGGTAACGAATGAAAAGGGTGTGACGTAGCGGTATGCGAGGTAATTCAGCTAGAAGAGATACCTATTGAAACAAGGTGGAACTTTTGATAGTATGTTAGAAGGAAACCATAGAGGGGGAATTATCTTGCAGCTACAACTTGAAAAGGTCAACAAAAGTTTTGGTGCGCACCACGTACTGAAAGATGTTTCTTTCACAGCAAGAAGCGGCGTATCAATGGGGCTGCTGGGGCGTAACGGCTCGGGGAAAACAACAACCATACGAGTGATTATGGATTTGTTCCCTTCCGACAGCGGCACTGCCACAATTGATGGAAAACCAAGCAAACAGTTTTTGAGTAAGATTGGTTATTTGCCGGAGGAACGAGGGCTTTATCCCAATCGCCTAATCTCCGAGCAAATGTCATACATAGGCGAGCTTCGGGGTATGAAACCTGCCGATGCAAAAGCCCGTGGAAAAATGTTGCTCGAGAAGCTTGAGGCGGAAGAATACTATAAAAAGAAACTCTCGACGCTCTCCAAGGGCAACCAACAAAAAATCCAGCTTGCGATTGCACTCATCAACGATCCTGAAATCGTTATTTTGGACGAGCCTTTTTCTGGCCTTGACCCAGTGAACGCAAAAATTTTAAAAAGCATTGTCTTGGAACTGGTCAAAGAAAATAGATTGGTTGTTTTTTCTAGTCATCAAATGGGTTATGTGGAAGAATTTTGCGACGACGTTTGCATTATTAATGATGGCAAAATTGTGCTTGATGGAAATTTGCGTCAGATTAAAAAATCATATCCTAGGGATCGAATCATGCTGGTGCCAGAAAACAATGACCCAGCAGGGCTCAAGAAAAAAATTGACCTCGATCCAAACTTTAGAGCATTCATGACAGATTCTGTGGTAAAAGGCGTGGGTTGCGTGATTACCCTTAAAAACGAGAACGACAAAAATCTTTTCTTTCAAAGCATGGCAAAAGCCGACTTTGGCATTGATTCACTACAAGTTTGCGAACCGACGCTTGAAGAAATTTTTGTAGAGAAGGCGGGTGATGTGCATGAGACAGTTTAGAACGGTATTTAAATTTGAGTACACAAATTACATAAAAAGCAAGCCGTTTATTATTACAACAATCCTTATGCTTTTGGCTGCCGGAATTTTTAGTAGCTTCCCTACACTAAAAAATGGGTTTACATCCGTAACAAGTTTATTTATCAAAGAGGACTCCGACAAAAAATCAGATGATGATGTAAAAAAAGCGGGCATCTTCGACCCTTCGGGCGTGTATTCAAATGAAATGTTGTTAGAAAACTTGCCGCAATACGAGTGGGTAAAGCTTGACACTGATGATGGGGCAGAAAACAAAGTGAAAAACGGTGACCTCGACATTGTGCTCTCGGTAGACGGACTTTCGTACAAGCTGTATCAAAATGGAACCGAATTTATGAAGGGCGTGAGCAGAGGAATTGATGCGGTGGTTCGTACTGGCTACCAAACGGAAGTTTTGAGCAAGGCGGGGCTTTCTCATGAGGAAATCGAAGCCATGCAAGCGGCACAGCCCAAAGGCGAAATTATTTCAGTCGGAAAAGATATATCGAAATCTTTCTGGCTTGGGTATGCTATGTTGATGGTGCTTTACTTTACCGTTTTGATGTATGGGCAATATGTAATGATTTCAGTCGTGACGGAAAAATCCACGAAAACAATGGAGCTTTTGATAACCTCTGCAAAACCCATTCAGCTTATATTTGGCAAAGTTTTGGGAACAGGCTGTGCTGGTCTTACACAGTTTGGAATTTTCATCGCCTTTTCGTTCTTTCTGCTACAAGGAAATGCGGCTGCTTGGTCGGAAATGTCGCCTATGGTCGGTGAAGTAATCAATATGTCGTTGTCTACTGGTTTGTTCCTTTATGCGATTGTATTTTTTCTGCTGGGCTTCTTCACGTTTGCGTTTCTCTATGCGGCTTGCGGTTCCTCCGTCACACGTATGGAAGATGCTAGTGCGGTTTCCATGTTGCCAGTTATGTTAATTGTTGTTTCATTCATGGTAGCGATACTCGGTATGACAAATGCGGATGCGACCTATATTAAAGTGCTATCATTTGTGCCGTTCTTTTCGCCGTTTGTTTTGTTCATGCGATTGTGTGTTTCTGATGTTCCGACTTGGGAAATGCTGATTGGGATTTCGCTCAATATCATTTATCTCCTTGGCATCGGATATGTCTGCACCAAAATCTACCGTGTATGTTGTATGTTGTATGGCAGTACGCCGAAGATGAAAGATTTGATTCGCTATATAAAAGAGGCTTAGGGTGGGAATTCAAGCCCGTGTAGTTCCCAACTAGGATGCAGTAGATAAAACCCGGCTTCACAAACAAATGTCGTTTTGAATTAATTGATAGTGAAGAACTGTAGAATCAAATTAATTTCCGAGTGAGAGGAAAAAGATGTGTTTTCAAACAATAAAGCCAGCCCAATTTTTAGGGTTGGCTTTATTGTTTGAAAAAAAGAAGATATGTGTAGTTTTTTCTTTATTTATTATACATTTTGTAGTATAATGAGAGAAACTCACAAAGTTGAAATGTTCAAGTTGAATGTACAAAGGAGGTTTGACATGTCGAAAAAACTAATATCTATCTCAGCATTAGGTTTGATTGTGACACCTATTATTTTTTGGTATTTTTACTCTGGGTCCAACTTAGCTTTAGTAATGATGATATATTCTTTTTTTATCATAATGACTACAGCAATACGTAAGTATAAAAAAACGATGCAAGGTTGCAATGATATTGGAACTCGCACATTTATGTCTGAATATGTTACACTTCTTAGCGGTGTAGCAATAATCCCGAAAGTCACATCTTTGTTTCAGCCTCTACTAAAAGAAATTTTCAATCTACTTAAAATTGATATTAGCGGAGATTATTATGACCCAATAATATATATATTCTTAATTTCGATTACATGGATTCTACTGTATATAAGTCAGGAAATATTTTTCAAAGACAGATCGGTTATGAAAAAACATAGTGACAAAGATAAATATGGTTTCGAAGAATTAACGTTTATAGAAAAAAGAAAGTCGTTCTGCAAACAATTGGAAATTGATTTAAATAATACAAATATCGAAACACAATGGAATGATTATTTTTTTACGCCTCTCGATGCTGATATTGAGATAAAGTCTGGAAACAAAATTTATAAAAAAAGCACCGATTTGCTAAAAGCACTGAAAGGAAAGACAAATGAAAATGCATTTTTGGTTTTGGGAGAACCTGGTTCGGGCAAGAGTACCATACTTAGAAAATTGGCTTTAGACTTGCTCAAAGAAGTAGAAAAAACAAATAAAATTCCTATCTACTTTAACCTTAAAGAGTGGGATGTTAAGACTCAATGGAATAAAGAGAACCCACCAACTACTGAAGACATTTATAATTTTGTGTTTACCAATCTAAAACTAAGGTTTAATGACATCATTGCCAAAGATTTTATAGGAGAGCATCTTGAAGGGTTATACAAAAGAGGTTATTTATTTTTAATTTTTGATTCTTTTGACGAAATTCCGATACTTTTAGACGAGAAGGAATCCTCATGGCTAGTTGATAAACTTTCGGAAGTAACATATAAGTTTCTTGCATCAAGTGACAATTCAAGAGCCATACTATCATCTCGATTTTTTAGAAAACCAACAGAAAAATTTAATGCAACTACGGTTATGTCAATACGACCATTTGATGAAGAAAAAATAAAATTATCGTTTGATAAAAATTTAAGTAATACAGCATTATCCAAAAGAATCTTTTCGGAAAAAAAAGAACTTATGGGACTAGCGAAAAACCCATTTTACGCTAGTCTAATTTCAATATTCTATAAAGAAAACAATCAACTACCTACTAAACAAGCAGATTTATATGAAAATTTTATTACCACAAGAATAAATTTATGTGAAAAAACCGATTCGGTACTTTCAAAGAATGGATTGAAAATTGAGGACATAGTTTATGGTGCAAAAGTAATCTCCTATATAATCTTTAATGACAAGAATCATGGCTTTGAAATTCCCATGAAGGATTTGATAGCCAAGATTCCCTTAGAAAAACCAAAATGTATTATTGATATACTAAAAGAAGCTAAAATAATAAGAGTGGGTAAGGGAGAAAACCAAAGCGTAAGTTTTTCTCATAGAAGATTCAATGAGTATTTTGTTGCATGCAAACTTTTGGATTTAGATGAAGTGCCCCACCTTAATAGCATACCGACTGACTCAAAATGGCGTGACACGCTGGTGCTTTATGCCGAGATATGCCCCAAAGATAAAGCAGATGAGCTTATTGATTTTTGTTGTCAGCAATTAGAAAAATTTAGGACAGACGTTCCACTAAAATTTGACGACGACTTGTACAGTGTAATACATACTCTACGCTTTCTGGTTGATGCCTTTGCGAGTGCACCGAAACGAATAGAAGATTTTGAGGATAGAATATTTGCAGTTGTAGAGAAGCTGATTTCGACGAAGGATATATTACTTACAAAAATAGCGGCTGAATCAGTTGCCATTTTTTCTGGGGGACATATCGAATGGATAATTGAAAAATCTTTTGCGTTAGATAATTATTGGGTAAACGAGTCTACTATTTCATGTTGTTCACACTTGGACAAAATGAATACAAAAATTAGCTCGAAGATGAACGCTTATTATTTGTCGCAAAATGGTTTTAGCTTTATGAAAAGAAGAAAGTCTATTATGTTTTCGTTGTCCTTATCAAATATTTTTGCAAAAACACAGCGTTTATGCCGATTAATCGTGTTCGATCTTCTATTAAATAGTTTGAGCATCTTTTGCTTTTTTTTGGCTTTCATTGCTAATATATTAGGTTTTTTCGAGTTAAATTCTACGCTTGTTTTATACATAATACTTATCGGTATGTTAACAATTTTCCGATTGCGATTAAATTTATCAAAATTAAGTATACATGCCGGTAGTCTTTTTTTGGGACTAGTATTCTTTATTATTTTTTTATTTGAAAATTTAGGAAGTCCTAAACCCTTGTATGAAAATCTTCTGCATGTGTTCTTAGCCAAAAGTTTTTTTTCAATTCCATACATATTGTGGGCAATTCAAAGTTGTCGTAGCGGATTAATAAATTTAAAAGTGCATTGTAAAGAATTTCTGCAAGATTCGGCACCTTATTTGGCGATTGTTGTATTTTTAACGCCGTTCGGGCTCGGCAAGTTCTTAGAAAAATACTTTTTGTTTATAATTGGAACTTTAATTTTTTGCATACTACTGGTGTTTTTGGTTTATTGCTATGGGTACTATAGAGATTATAGAACATTGAAAGATTTTGAGTTAACAAAAAGCATAAAAAGAAAAACAATTAGCGTTATGTTAGAAAGTCTACTTACAGAGCGGTTTAAAATTATATATTTAGAAAAGATTAGACTAAGTAATATTGAAGCTACTGGGGAATGGGAAAATAATCAATTGCCTCTCAACTCACAGAATGTGAATACTATATTAGCACAGTTGGAAAGCAAGTGGATGAAGTTATAAACAGAGCAACTTAAGTATAAATGGGAGCATTTACTGAAGAGTGAAATTTGAAAAATGGGTTTAACACCATAGACAGTAAGAGATCTTGTTTCGTGATGGCACTAAAATTGACGTTTCAACTGAAGTGTAGTAGAACAAAATCCCGCTAAACATTTACACAAAAAAACGGCACCCCAGAATTTTCTGCGTGCCGTTTTTCTATGCAATTAACTTTACATTTCAGAAGAAAGTACAATGGCTTGCTCCGCACTCCAAAAGACCATGCTTTGTTTTTCGCCTTGATTGAGTTCATCGACAAAGCCACTTCTCGTAAGTCTGGTTAAGACGGCGGGTTGTACACCGCAAAGCATGACCTTGCAACCTTTTGCCCGAAGCTGTTTTGTCATTTCTTCTAGGGCGATGATGCCCGAGGTATCAATGAGCGGCACGCCACGCATGGAAAGAATTAAGACGCTCACGCCTCTAAGTTTTGCGGTTTGCTCTGTCAGATGCTCGACAGTCGCAAAGAATATTGGCCCTGACAAGTATGCAATTTTTACATAGTCGAGAGGTTTTTTAAATTTAACATTTAGTTTTTTCTCAAGACTTCGTTCGTCAACAGGGTGAATACTGATTGCCATTTCGCCTGTAATTTGCATCATAAACATGAAGCTTGAGAAAATTACGCCGATTAAAATGGCTTGGGTTAAATCGAGCACGACAGTTGCCGTCATGGTGATTAAGAACTTGGCAATGGCACCCTTAAAGCCTTTTGAAAAAAAGTATTTTATTTTCTCCCATTCGTTCATTCGCCATGCGGTAACCATGAGCACACCGGCGAGCGAAGCAAGCGGAACTTTTGACATAACAGGGGCAAGCACAAACATGGAGAGCAATAAGCCAATCGAGTGTATGATGCTTACAAGTCTTGTGTGTCCACCAGATTTTATGGCAACGCTTGTTCTTGCGATTGCCGCTGTGGCTGGGACACCACCGAAAAACGGAATGATTACATTGCCGATGCCTTGTGCCACAAGCTCACGGTTTACGTGGAGCTTTTCGCCCTTCATTTTTCCGGCGACTTCTCCGCAAAGCAAGCTTTCAATCATGCCAAGTGCGGCAATACCGATTGCGGGGACGAGGTACTCGGACATTCTTGTTATATCTATAGAAAATAAGTTCAAATGCTCTTTGGGGAACAGCGTCTTTGGTATTTCACCAATCACTTCCACGTTCATTTTTAAAGCAAGGCTTACAATGACCGACACAATTAATCCGACAAGCGAGGAGGGGGCGTACTTGCTCCAGCTTTTTGGCCAAACCACCATGATGGCGATTACGATTAAGGCGAGCATCACCGCCGAAAAATTAGGAGTGAAGCCTTCTCTAAAGTAGTTAAATAACTTCATGGCAGAAGATTCTTCAGTTGGCGTATGTACGCCCAAGAAATTGTCAATTTGCCCAATGCCGATGATGACAGCGATACCAGAGGTAAAGCCTGTTACCACAGGTGACGGAATAAACGAAACAATTCTGCCAAACTTTAAAATTCCGCAAATGATGAGTATGATACCAGAAATTACACCGGCAACCCAAACGCCTTGCAGACCAAATTTTTGATACAGACCAATTAGGATGGCGGTCATGGCACCAGTGGGGCCAGAAATTTGAAACGACGAACCAGAAAGTCCGCCAATGATTAGACCGGCGATGATAGCAGTAATCAAACCAGCCGACGCCGAGCCAACACTTCCCACACCAAAGGCTAGGGCAAGCGGCAAAGCAACCGCCGTAACGGTGATACCGGCCATTAAATCCTGTTGAAACTTCTTGGAATCATAGCCTTTAAATTCATTTCTCAAATCTCGTTGCAAATCAAAATCAAATCGCATTTGTATTTCTCCCCATGGCAAATAATTCTTACGCATGAAGAGTATAGCATACTAAATATACCGTTTCAATATTTCAAAAGAAATTATTAACGCTTATGAAAACACAAGAAAAAACAGTGCGGAAAATACCGAAATAAAAATAATTGCCCGCTTATAAAACTTTGCCATAAAGGGGCTAAATTTTTTATCAAATAGCCAAGTGAGTTGATACGCGAGTGCAAGAATAATGGCGATGTTATAGCCGCTAATCGTAAAGATATAAAATGTGGAGACAACCACAAGCAGACTTCCAAACGAGCGTTTTTCGGCAAACAAATCTTTAAACGCCGAACCAATTAAAGCACCGTTAAGCGTTAAGTACGTTCCAAAAAAAATAATCAGCGTGGTATCGCCCTCAAAAACCGAATTGGTCACGACGGCGACGTAATACAAAAGAAAACCGCACAGATACCTCGTGATATATTTTAGCATTTTAGATTTTTCTTCTGACAGCTTTTCTCTTTTTGCCTTGTAATGAATTTTGTCAATGACTTTCACGTCTGGCTCGAGCCGTTTCACAATGCGAGAGACTTTTTCTTGCAGCCTGATTTTATCTGTCTCCGTAAACACAATCACAAGCTCTTGCTCTGGAAAATTTAAGGACACTTCCACAACTTCTGAAAGTCTATCGACTCGCTCCTTGATTTTATTGGCACAGTTGGCACAATCAAGCCCATCTAAAACAAATGTAACCGTTCCGTTCATTAATGTTTTCCGCCTTTGTGTAAAATATGGTTGAGCCCATGCTCAAGTACAGTAGAAATATGCTCATCATCAAGCGAGTAATACACCGTTTTGCCTTCTTTTCTGTACTTGACTAAATCATTTTGGCGAAGCACCCGCAATTGATGGGAGATTGCGGATTGGGTCATGTCCAAAATTTCTACGAGTGCACCCACACAAAGTTCACTTGTGAGTAGCGCGTATAAAATCTTTATCCTTGTGGAATCTCCAAATACTTTATAAAAATCAGCAACGTCGTATAAAGTTTCGTCGTCGGGTATATGTGTACGAGCTTTTAATACAAGCTCGTGATCGTCGCAAATTTCGCAGTGACCGCTCGTGATTTCTTCTTCACAGATTTCGTTATTCATGAAACCTATCCCCTTTCGTATATGCTTAAGAATATGTTTACCTCTATTATACAGCAAAAAATTATTTGTCAACAGCTTTTCAAGTCATTCCCATATGTTTTTCTGTTGTTTCCTTGTAAATAAAAAATTGTTTTGCTATACTCTTCTTTAGGACAATATTAAAATCTACTGTGGAGGACGATATGAAAAAATTACTCTTTGGATTCATTGGCATAAGCGTTGCACTTGGCGTATCTATGACCGCATTTGCGAAACCCTATGTGTATTTCGAGAAAAAGCAAGAAGAAACCGTTATGCGAGGTGTAACTTATACAAGCTACAAACAAGCAACCTCGGACGGACTTCGAGATGTATACGTATTAAAAATTCCGGCACATGACCCGAATGTGGTTTTAAAATCGGTTGAATCAAAAACCTTAGGTCAACGTGATACGGTAAAAAAACTGCTCACAGAAAACAATGCAGTTGCAGGAGTGAACGGAGATTTTTTTGATATGAGCGGTTCGCTTGCCTCCTCGTTTGGCCCCAATGTTTCTGACGGTGTGTTGGTTTCCTTAAATGCAAGCATCAACTCGGACAAGGCGGCGTATGCCACGTTCTACACGGACAGCACCTACAGCCCATTCATTGACTACATAAAATCAAAACTTGTGTTTTTCTCGGACAACACCAAGCGGCTGGATTTGGTCGCAGAAAATAAAATTACCGACATGACGTTTCCTTCTTACTTTGACAGGCTTTCGATGGCAGACACCGCAAAGCTTGACGAGAATTTTAAAGACTTGTACAAAGTAGTTGTGGATAACGGAATTATTACATATGTTTCAACCATGGGCGAAACCGTGCAAGTTCCCGAAAACGGATACATCATCACCATGAGTGCTCACACAGCAAATTATCATATTAGCAACTTCAAAATAGGGCAAGTTGCCGAAGTGAAAACCGAATCAAATGTTGATTTTGCAAAAATTCAAAATGCAATCGGCGGCGGCGGAAAAATTTTGCAAAACGGTGCGGTTGCCAAAGATTCGGGTTATGTGGCAAAGGGTTATCACCCAAGAACTGCCATCGGAATTTCGCAAGACGGCAACACAATTATTTTGATGGTGGTAGACGGACGTACACATTCCATCGGGGCAAACCAAGAGGACATGGCAAATTTATTTTTGCGTTTTGGTGCGTACAATGCGATGCACTTAGACGGCGGAGGCTCCAGTAGTTTTATTGTGGGTTCAAAACTTCAGAACACACCGTCCGAGGGTTCGGAACGAAGAGTCATTAACGCTCTTGGCGTTTTTGATAGATACCCAACGGCATCGGCGATTTCGCTTAAAATTGAAACGGCTTCTGATAAAGTTTTTGTGGGTACACCTGTCACGCTAAACGTGTATGGCGTGGATCAATACGAACACAAAGAGTTGATTCCGATTGACCAAGTTGCGTTTACATCCAGTGATGTGACAGCGACTTTCGCAAACGGAAAATTCACGACAAGCCAACGTGGTGACATGACAATCCAAGCGAGCTACAACGGAATGCTTGCAGAAACCAAAGTGAGTGCACTTACACTATCCGCACTTAAGCCACAAAGCACAGCCATTAACGCGGCACCAAACCAAGAATTTAGTTTAAGCTTTACAGGCTATGATGCAAACGGAAACCATGCCTCTGTGGAAAACACTTCCGTGAAATATGAGATTACCCCGCCAGACTTTGCGACAGTTGCAAACGGAAAATTTACGCTCATGAAAACAGGAATCGGGTTCATAAAATGCAGCCAAGGCGAGGCGGTTGCGTATGTGGATGTAAGTGCAAACCGTGAAACTCGTGGCATCACCTCATTTGAAAAAACAGCGGACAACAAACTCCCAGATATAAAATTCATTGGGTACCCAACCGAATTTGTTACTGGTTCTGTTTTGTATGTAGGCAATCCAAAAACGGATGGAAACATTGCAGCATCGCTCAATTATAAATTTGCAAATAACCCAGATATTACGCAAGCGGCGTACTTTACTTTTAATAATCCGATTGTGTTTAAAGACAAACTGATTAGTTTGAAGATGGCGGTAAACGCAGACAATTCGGGGCAATGGCTCCGCATGAGACTGGTTGATGCAGAGGGTGTTGCCCATGCGGTTGACATTTCGAAAGTCATTGACTGGAGCGGCTACAAGGACATAGAAATTGCGATTCCACAAAATTTAAAATACCCAGTGTCGCTTGAAAGAATTTACGTGGCGGCAATCGGAAACACAGATGACTATAGCCGCAGCATATACATAGACAATATCACTGGCGTGTTCCAACCAAGCTATCCACCGCTGCCACACCCAGAGGCAACACCACAAGCAGACAGTTGGGTTTATAACGGAACAAGCTATGACCAAGAATTGGTGGTGAATAAAAATTTTGCAAAACTTGTAAGCGACCACAACACAGCGGTTCTTCATTTGACAGCAGCAAAAGGCGGTCTCATTAAAACAAATGGCATACAATGGGCAAGTTTTACAAACGATATATTGAATAACGCCGCAAAGAATGTTTTAATCGTCATGGATAAAAACCCAATGAACTTTTCGGTTGCACAGGAGTATAGCCTGTTCCACGAGGCACTGAAAGACATTAAAAAAGCAACGCAAAAAAATATTATTGTGGTATCAACCGAGGACGCAAAAATATTTGCAAAAGCGGTTGACGGAATCCGTTATATCAACATCGGTTTACAGGCAGATGTAGCAAAACCGACGAGTTTAAGATTGTTCTTTGGTGGTGACGAAATCAGATATAGATTGGAAGCGGCTAAATGAGAAGAAAAAATTATTATGAACTGAATTATGTAACGAGCGGCATTTTATTGTTGCTTGCCATTTTTGGCACGACGCTCCTCATGTTTTTAATTGAGCCATGTGGGCTTGGAGATCTCAAAGCGGTTTTTGTAAGCACAAAGTTTTTGACGTTTTTCTTAAACCTGATTCCGATTGCGGCACTCACGCTTGCACTTTATTTTGCTACCAGCAATGTCATGTTTGCAGGTGGGTTGGTTGTGTTGTTTGTGACGGTTTTCTCCATTGTGAACCGTTCAAAAATTATGATCAGGCAATCTCCGTTGTATCCCTATGATTTAAAACTGGCTCGTGAAGTCATGGCGATTGCTGGAAACTTTGAGCTTAAATATTACATCATGGGGGTGCTAGGGACAATTGCGTTTGTGGCGGCGTTTGTGGTGATGCTCCGATATGTTCGCACGAAAAAATTGCCTGTTCTGGTACGAGTGCTTGGGTTTGTGATAACAATTGGTGCGACAATTTTTTTAAACAATACCGTCTACGCAAAAAGCTCAATTTATAACAACTTACATGTAATCGGAAACATCTATAACCAAGTCAATCAATTTAACTGCAAGGGTTTTGTGTATGCATTTATTTATAACTACAATACGGTTCAGTTAAAAGCGCCACCCAATTATGACAAACAGCTTGCCGAAAAATTAACGGCTGTGACCGACAAGCCACAAACTGCAACAAAGCCGCATATCATTATGATTATGGGCGAAGCATTTTCGGAAATGTCCATCAGTGACAAAATTGATTTTAACGGCTATGACGATCCGCTTGCACATTACAAAAAAATAAAAGCCGAGAGCATCAGCGGAAAGACAGTGGTTCCAAACTTAGGCGGCGGCACAGCAGACACCGAGTTTGATGCACTCACTGCTATGAACACGAGATATTTACGAGGAGCACCGTATTCGTTTATGCTGGTGAACCGTGACATCAACGCCTTGCCGACGCTTCTCAATAACATTGGGTCCAACTCGGTTGCGATTCACCCAGGACACCCTTGGTTTTACAACAGGCAAAACGTGTACCGAAACTTTGGGTTTAGCAAGTTTATTTCCTTGCCAGATTTTGAAGGGGCAGCACTGAAAGGTGCGGGATATGCGAACGAAGGTTCGACGATTGACCGAATCATTCAAGTGTTTGAAGAAAATCTACCGACGGATAAACCTGTTTTCGATTTTTGCGTAACGATTCAAAACCATGGGCCGTACAATAAAATTTATAACGCAACCAAAAACTTTAATACAACAGCAGATTTGACAGAGGACGAAATCGACGCACTGGCAAATTATTATGTTGGGCTGAAAGATGCCGATGATGAACTAAACAGGCTTGTGGAGTATCTCCGTGGTAGAAATGAACCAGTAGTGCTCATGTATTACGGCGATCATTTGCCGGGATTTAAACGAGAAGTGTACGGAAAGCTTCTTGGCGTAACGGAAGACGAGTTATCACAACTTACCATGTATGAAACACCGTACTTCATTTGGCAAAACGATGCGGCAAAACAATCCACCCAAATTGAACAGAACTATAACAAATTAAATCAAAAGGACTTGCGGATTACCTCAAATTATTTGGGCGTGTATCTCACCAAGCTTCTTGGGTTTGAACTTTCGGACGCCTTTGAGGTTTCGGAGAAGATCATGGAAACTGCACCTGTTATGCTCGAAGATTATTATTTGGACGCAGACGGCAAAAAAACTCCGTTTGCTAATGCAAGCACGGAGTTTATGAAAGATTATAATTTATACAGGTCTTGGATTTATTATAACATGAAGTAGAATTAGAACAGCTTACCTAGGAAACTAACAGCTTGCTTCGCATCATTTTCTGCAAGCACACGGAGCTTTTCAAGTTCTTCTGACAATTGGGATTTTTCGGTGTCATAGTTATTTATGATGTCATCGACGAATCCCAATAGTTTTTTTGTATCAATTTCTTTGGTGTCGATGTAGTGTTCACTGCCGATTAAATCCATAAACGAGCGAACCTTTGGGTCGTACACAACGCCCACAATCGGAACATTTACCCGCACAGAATAAATGAGTGCATGTAACCGCATCGTAATCATCAGTTCGGTTTTTGAAATAATCCCCATGACTTCATCGGCACGATACAAGCGGCTCAACATATAGCACTCCACCTTGGACGCTTCAATAATGGACTTGTTCATGAGAAAATCGTTTGGGTAGTGCATGGGCAGAAACAGCGGTGTTAAGTTATGTGTGTTTGCAATTTCGGCGATGGCTGCACCCATTTTTTGAACAAACTGTGTGTCGTTGTATTTCCATTGCCTAAAACAAACCGCAAAATATTTTTTATCAAGCGGAATTTTTTCGTCCAAAAAAATCTTTTGGGTGGCGTCCTCGGGTACGATGTCAATTGTAAAAGCGGGGTCAACGGTCAGATTGGTTGTGACATCAGTGATGTGTAAATTGGCAAGCTCTTTAATCGAATCGGGGTCACGCAAAGAAATATAATCGCATAATTTGAGAGCGTTTTGTGCTCGTTTGATGCTGCTTTTTCTAATGAGTGGGCCGATGCCGTTGGCGTAAACCATTAAGTATAAGCCGTAATGCTTGGCGATTCGAATGAGCGTGGTGTAATACAAAAGGCTCTGCATACTCGTCACGTCTTGCAGCAAGTTTCCACCGCCGTTTATAAACACTTTGGAACGTTTCATGTACTGAATCAGCTCGAGGAAATTGTAACGATTCACGGCAACCACGCCAAGATTTTTTGTGGTTTCCTTTGGAGATTTTGAGAGGACGAGAATACTTGCGTCTGGTTTTTCACGGCGGAGGTTGGTTACAATCGCACTTAAAATGGCTTCGTCACCGCTGTTGTTAAACCCATAGTAGCCAGATAAAATAAAATCGAATCGTTTGCCCGCCGCACAGTGTCTTGCAATAATTGATTTGTAAATTTCAATGTGCCGACGCTTCATGCTGTCTTTTGAAAAGTTTGTACTGGCGTGCACATACAAATGATTGCCAAGTTTTTTTCTAAGTTCCGAATCAGAAGCAAACTGTAGAATGCGGTTTGCCATGTCCTCATAGTCGTTAGGCTTCACCAAAAATCCAGTCTCATCGTTCTTAATTAAATCGCCAATGCCGCCCACATCTGTGGATACCGTTGCCTTGTGCATTTTTGCACCCTCAAGCAGAACATACGGAAAAGTTTCTGAATGGCTCGACAACACATTAATATCAATGGCATTGACAAAGCTGTAAATATCTTTTATAAATCCAGTAAAAATCACATAAGGTGCAATTTTTAGCTCGTTCACAAGTTTTTTTAAAGCGTGTAGCTCGTTTCCTTCGCCAGCAAGTAAGAAGAGTAAGTTCTTATTTTTTTCAATGGCACGAGCCGCTGCTTTTAGAAAAACCTCATGTCCCTTTACTTTCTCAAAACGTCCGATGATGCCCACCAAAGTTTTGTCCTTTGGAATTTTATATCTATCTAAAAACTCGTCTTTTTCCGAATATTTTATTTCTGCATTAAAGTCGATGGCGTTGTACACAGTATAAATTTTTTCACGGTCAAAGCCACGCTTGGAGAGCATCTCGAGGAAGCTGTCAGACACCGTGATGTAATAATCCATCACCCGAAGTGACACGGCGTTGAGTTCTGTGAAGATGAGTTTTTTGTATAGGTTTTCCGTAAAGTCAAGCATATAATCGCTGTGAACCGTTGTGACAATCGGCAATTTGATTCTACCTCGTAGGCAAGAAGCAATAAAGTTTGCTCGTGCTCCGTGTGCGTGAATCACATCGTATTTGTTTTGTCTGATGAATTTGGCAAGTCTGCCGATTACGGTCATGTCATAGCGGAATTTTTGTTTGAACAGAGAGTGGGGGATATTCGTTTGTTTAAGTTCTTGATAAAAATATCCTTCCATAAAACAAACAATGTGCACATCAATTTCTTCCATAAGCCCTGTAAGAAGCGTAAACAAGTGCGAGTTTGCCCCGCCCTTGTCGCCGCCACTGATTAAATGTAAAATTTTCATTTTGCGTTCTCCCTAGAAAAAAGCCTTGACGTACCCAGAGCAAGCCCAATAACAACCCAGAACATGAGCAGAACCCTAGGATAAAACCAGCAATATTCAACAAGCCCCATGAGTAAAATGGCAGTGAACGAAGCCGCAAAAGCCGCCAGCCAATTTCTGTATTCCTTGTTTTTGGTCGAATAAAGAGCGACAGTAATTTTTTTGTAAACCGAAATAATGAAAGCCACAAAAGCTAGGAACCCGCCGATGCCGATTTCTACCCAAACTTGTAAAAATAAGTTGTGAGCGTGCATGGCGTTGGTCGCAAGACCGCCCGCATACACACGGTAGATTTTATTAAAGGCAATCGGGCCAATGCCCACGCCTGTGATGAAAAAATCTTTTATGGTATAGAAAGTGGTTGTCCAAATATCCATTCTATATTTGCTAGACGAGTCCATGCCGATTGTCTGCAAACGTTGTATAATGGAACTTGGCAAAAAAGGAATCGCAAGAACAAATAAAATCATGCAGTATGGCAACAACCGTGGATTGGTGAGGAGCAAGTACACAAAAGCCGCCGCCATAATCGCAAGATACGAGCTTCTGGATCCTGTCAAAACCAAAACCAAAACGCACAAGAGTGTCATGCCACAAACCACAAGTTTCCAAAAATCGTGGCGAATGTTGCAGACTGCCGCAACGCCCATCGGGATCACCATGATTAAAAATTCGGCGTAATTGTTCGGGTTGTCCATCGTTGAGAACAAACGTCTAAGCCCCTCGCTTGCGGTGAGGTCAACAAACTCCGAACGCACTTCAATGCCCCTTGCGTATTGCAAAAGTCCGTATAGTGCGGTTAGGGTTGCACCCACGAGTAAAAATCCAACGATGCCGTACAGCACTTTTTTGTCTGTGGTGATGTTTTCAATTAAGATGGCAAACATGATGCATGAAAGTAAAATCACAAGCATTCTTAGACTGTCAGAACCACCAAAGCCAGTAATTAAACTTAACCCCAGAAACGCCCCATACACAAACAGAGACGGACTGATTGCTTTTATGTCGATGCCACGTTCCACGCCCGAAAAGCTTCTGTATAAATACAAAACCATAAAGCCAACCATCGCAAGAAAAATATACATATTGTTCCAACTGCCATGCGGAACAACAGGCATCAAACAAAGAAAAACCATGAGCAAAAAGCGAATCGGGATCGCTACAACAAGCTTATGCACCACGCTGTTTTGTAGCGAAGGGTTAAGAAACGAAAGCAATTTTTTAAAAATATGGGTAACACCCAAAATAACAAATCGAACAAGCCGAATATACAAACTGCCCCGTCCGTAATCAATTCGTTTGGCGGTAAAAAAACTTTTGACAAACTGGCAAAAAACACTGGACTCTGTTTTTTTAAACAGCCATACAAAAAAGCGATACACAAAACTGTTTTCAAAACAATTATTGATACCATTATAAATTTTAACGAAAAAGTTGAGAACTACACTGTTCGTCATGAACCATCAACCCCTAATTAATTTTCTCAATCGAATAGATTCTTCCGAAAATTTTTGACACGCCAGCACGAACAGTTAAACTGTGACCCACACTGTATTTGTTGCCTTGAATAATTACGCCGTGGTTATAATCAGAGCCGTCCACTTCCATGGTGAGTACCAAAGATTTGTGATCTGGTATTGTACTTTTTTGTGTTTGGCCGTTTGCATCTGGATTGTACTCAAACGCATCATCGAGCTGAATTTCTGTTACATTGCCGAGGGTCGAAACTCTGCCTTCTTCTTCCACAGGGTCGCCGACTTTTACTTTGTCAATTACAAAATCTGAAACTCGCTCGGTAAAAAACTGGATACGGTATTTGCTCACAGAACCTGTGTTTGCAAAGTTCACTTCTTGCGAAGTCATGGACTTCACGGCATACGCCCCAACAGCCAAAATCACAATAATAATAAATAAATCAATAATGTTAATCTTGCCAAATAACTTTCCTTTTTCGTCAATCATTTTCTTCTCTCCCTTTGCTTTTCTGGTTTATTTTAATGCACTTTCATAAAGATGAAACGTCTCATCCTCTGTTGTTTTTTGATTGAATTTTGTCTCCACGGCAATTTTTGCATTTTCCTTAAAGAACTTGTATTTTTCTTTGTCAGTCATGAGCAAAAACATCGCATCGCTATACGCTTTTTTATCGCCATAATTTGCTGTTAAGCCACATTTGGTTTCGTCGTTTACGATGTCAACGTTTCCACCTGCCGCCGTTAAAAGAAGTGGCAAACCACAAGCCATTCCTTCTAAAATGGCAAAGCTCAATGCCTCGCTCCAAGACGAATTGATATACACATTGCTGCCGTATAAAATATTTTTTGTGTCTTTTCTAAAGCCTGGCAAAATGAAAAAATCCTTGAGCCCTTTTTTGCTTATATATTTATTTAAATTCTCAAATGTACTGCCTTCGCCCACGATTAAAACTTTAAATCCGTGCGTTTTTTTTCTTAGCTCGTCCACAGCGTCCACTAAAAAAAACAGACCTTTTTCATTAGAAAATCTTGTAAGCGTGGTAAAAACAAAATCCTCTGGGGGGATTGCAAGTTCCTGTCTGATACTGCTTTCGATGCCCGAATCATCGGAGGTATTTACGCCGTTAAAAATGACATGGAGTGTGCTGCTTTTTATTCCGTTTTTAATCTGCTGCTTTTTGCCGACAGA
>JAVBKL010000187.1:0-5478 GCA_031554055.1 Eubacteriales bacterium
GGTACTGCTCGGTAAAGTTCTCGTACACCGCCGTCATATATTCGTACGACGAGAAAAACACAAAGTAGTTGCCAGACTTCTCGGATATAAGCTCTGCCACTCGTTTTGAAATCCTTGGAATGCTTTCGGTTCTGTTTCTATAAGTTGTAGAAATCTTTGCATCAATGAGCAAGCACAAGTTCTTTCGTGGAAACGGCGACGCCAACACTTTTCCAAAATCCTGACTGTTTCCACCAAACACATCTCGAAAATAAGTAAGCGGCGTAAGTGTTGCCGAAAAGAAAATGGCTCGGCATTTTTTATGTGTCTTGGCAAGCAAAAAGGATGGATCAAGACAAAGAAGTTTAACCGTCATACTTTTCTTAAACCGCTGTTTATAGCAAACGTATTTGTCATCAAAAAACTCGCTCATCCGAATAAAATCCAGAATCTTAAAATACTTGTCAATGAGTTCGTCTGCCTTATCTGCGTTTGCGTGATCAGTAATGAACAGGTCGATTCTTGCAGCCAAATCCCTAAGCATCGAAACAAAATCCTCGGGCAAATTTTTTGAAACAGAGATGCCGTCCGAAAAACCCTCAAACCACCCTTTTATGTTTCCGATTAACTTGTAGGTTCTTGGTTGCCTTGTTTTAAAAATCGCTCTGATTTCTGTGAAATCAATGAGACTAAGCTCTGCCGAAAACATTTCTCTGGCGCGTTCCACCAAGTTGTGTGCCTCATCATTTAAAATGATAAATTCCTCTTTTGCATTATCCCCAAAAAATCTTTTGATTTGTGCTTTTGGGTCATACACATGGTTGTAGTCACCGATCACGCAATCACAAAAAATGGCAACGTCGAGTGCATACTCAAACGGACAAATCCTATGTTTTTTTGCATACTCTGCCAAATTTTTTCGCTGTATGATGGTTTCGTTTTGGATGATGTCTTTGATTGCTTCGTTTACACGATCAAAATGTCCGTCTGCATACATGCAGTCAATCGGATTGCATTTGCATTCGCCTGTTAAACAAAGCTTTTCTTTTGCCGAAAGCGTTACGCTTCGCATTTTTAGTCCTTTGGTTTTCATGAGGGCAAGGGCGTCTTCTGCCACTCGCCTTGTAATGGTTTTTGCGGTTACATAAAATATTTTGCCGTCTGTTTTTGCCAACCACTTCACCGCTGGAAACAAAGTGGAAATGGTTTTGCCTGTACCCGTGGGGGCTTGGGCAAACAGTGCTTTTTTATTGGCAATAGCTTTGTAAACTGACATGGCAAGTTCCCTTTGCCCCGTGCGATAACTCGAATAAGGAAACGGCAAGTCCTCGGCAGTTTTTTTTCTTTGCTCGATTCTATAAAAATCCATTTGTGCAAACGAATGGTACTTGTCAATGATGTCCACAAAAAACGCTTCGAGTTCGGTTCTTGTTAGGGCTTGCTTAAACTCAACGGTTTGTTCGGTTTCTACATTGCAGTACGTTAAGCATAACCCAACTTCTTCAATGTTATTTTCTTTGCAGTACATAAACGCATAGAACTTTGCTTGTGCCCAGTGCCAATGATTTGGGTTGTCCTCAATAAACTCAATCGGCTTCATGGTGGATTTTATTTCTTCCACCACGGCAATGCCATCGCCTGTGAGCAAGCCGTCGGCTCGCCCTTCTACCTTAAATAAAATATCCAGATAGTTATATTCTATTTTAAGCAAAACCTCGGCTTGGTAAACAAACCCATTGGCTGCGGCTTCTTTCTTGCGTTTTCGCTGTAGCATTTGATGGATTCGTATTCCCTCTGCCGCCCGCTTTGTGCCCATGTACGACGCATCAATGCTTCCGCTACGCAAAATAAATTCAACTATGTCTCTAACCGATATGACGACTCGTTTTTCCATTTTTTCCACCACAATCTAATTTGTCGAGCTTTCATTTATTATAGCAAAAGAAAAACTTTTATCAAGCTTTACAAATTCCAAATGCGATGATAGACTATTATCATTCCGCGTTACTTGGAAAATTTTAACAATAGGGGGTCTTGTTATGGATTTAAAAAACACAAAGACAGAAGCTAACCTACAAGCGGCATTCGCTGGAGAATCAATGGCTCGAAACAAATACACCTATTATGCTTCACAAGCGAAAAAAGACGGTTACGTTCAAATAGCAGAATTTTTTGAGGAGACTGCGAACAACGAAAAAGAACACGCAAAACTTTGGTTTAAACTTTTGCATGGCGGAATGGGAAAAACAGAAGCAAATCTTGCAGACGCTGCAAGCGGCGAAAACTACGAGTGGACTGATATGTATAAAACATTTGCAGAAGACGCAAGAAAAGAGGGCTTTGACAACATCGCTACCCTTTTTGAGAAAGTCGCTTTAATCGAAAAATCACACGAAGAGCGTTATTTGAGTTTGTTGAAAAATCTCAAAGAAAGCACCGTGTTCAAAAAACCAGAAGAAGTGATCTGGTACTGCTCAAACTGCGGACACTTACATTATGGAAAAGAAGCACCAGAACTCTGTCCAGTGTGTGCTCATCCAAAAGCGTACTTTGAAGTTCAAAAAAATAATTATTAGGATTTGAAAATGATGGGGCTGCCTTGCTAAAAATGCGAGACAGCCCCTATTTATTTTCTTACGAAATTATATTGATCGCCTTCTCAATCAATTTAAAATGCAGCGGCGACTCAAGATTTAAAATATTTCCGTCGATGTTCACTTTTTGCCTACCGCTATACTGAATGTTTATTTCTTTGCAGTTGATAAACTCGACTTCTTTCAAACGGTGGTGCTTTCCCATTAAAATAGTTGGAAACAAAGCGGTCATGGCGAGCTTCGAGAGTTTTTTGATTAAGCAGACCGTGATTAAGCCGTCCTCATTTTTTGCTTGAGGTGCAATCATATACCCACCGCCGTACGCACAGCCGTTGCAAACAGCGGCGAGCGTGTATGTGTCGTTCATTTCTCTGCCGTCTATGGTTATTTTCATTTGCGACGGCGAATAGGTCATGGTATTTTCAAGCGTGGATGCCACATAGGCAAGCTTGCCAAATCTCTTTTTATATTTCACGGCATCTGATGCAATGGCTGCGTCAATACCCACGCTACCGATATTTACATAGAAGTAGTTCGAGGTTTCAGTCGTCATTTGAATGGCATCAATTAATTTTGACTTGCCTTTTTTTATGATGTCAATATATTCAGGCGTCGAAAGTTTATCTTTTATGCCCATACTCTTAATGAAGTCGTTTCCAGAGCCTGATGGGATCACGCCGAATTTTACATTTGAGTTTATCATGCCGCTGATTACTTCTTGAATGGTGCCGTCACCGCCGATGGATACGATGGTACTGGCACCCGCCGCAATCGCATCATGAGCCAATTTTTTTGCATGAATCGGAGCGTTGGTAGTCAAAACTTTGTAACCACCTGACAAAATACTTTCGATTTCCTTTAATCTGGCAACGGCTCGTCCACTTCCAGCGGTTGGGTTTACAATAAAGGTTAACATGTTACGCTCCTCATGGCTCGAATTTTTATACTTTCGAAATGTTTCCATTCTAACATAACGGTTGACAACGTGCAAGCATGGCTATACAATCAACAGAGTGCCAAAAATTTGTATTGGTGGGTTATGTAATGGGCGATGTTAAAACAGCAAAAACCATTTCTATGGTGGCGGCAGCAACGATACTTACCAGAATTTTAACGCTCATCAGCGTTCAAATGTATTTGTGGCAGTTTGGTGCAGACAACGAAAAACTAAATATTTATTCTTATGCAGCAACGATTCCAAACGTTCTATTCACTTGTATCGGCACAGCACTTGTAACCATCGTGATTCCCATTTATACATCTTTGCTCGCCAAAAACGAGCTTGCACGTGCCAAAAAATTTATTGACGATATTATTACCATATCTACGATTATTATTTTTTTCTTGGTACTGCTCGGCTTTTTTGCCTCTGCGGTTCTTCCCAACTTGACCGCTTATAAAAATTCGGCTGAACATTATGCCTACGCTGTGTATAGCCTTAGGGTTATGTTTTTCGTGATGTTTTTTTATGGGTTAAATTTTATTTTTCAAGGATTTTTGCAGTCCAACAATAGCTTTTTGGGTCCTGCCATTGTAAGTTTACCGTCTAGCCTGTGCATCATTTTTTACACGCTTTTTTTAAGCAAGACCTTTGGTGTTGACGGACTTTTATGGGCGACACTGTTGGGTCTTTCCTTGCAAGCGATATTCTTAATTCCGTTTATGATGAAAGTCGGCTATAAATATAAATTCTCGCCGGATTTTAAAAATCCAGAAATTCTTACAGCGGCAAAACTGGTTCCGCCTGTTCTGATAGCGGCTTCGGCGTACCAAGTGAATATGCTTGTCAGCACGTCGCTTGCCACAAAATTTAACACGGTAACCATGATGCTTAGTGTGCAAAATATTATACTCATGTCAACCCTCACTTTTGTGTATTCGGTGACGGCGGTATATTATCCAAGGTTTGCACCTCTCTGGGAAAAAGCCGATAAAACGGAATACAAAAAATCTGTTTCCGAAGCGATTTCGATTATCATTTTTTTGATTATCCCAGCATCCGCCGGTTTTATTTCACTGGATTATGAAATTATAAACTTGGTTTCGGGTTGGGGAAATTTTAATCACGACAGCGTTTTAAAAGCGTCGAAAATGCTCTCACTTTATGCCGTTGGAATCGTTTTTGTTTGTATCAAAGAAATTCTTGACCGCGCTTTTTTTGCTCAAAAAGACACAAAGACTTCTGCCATAATTGGATTTATCATCATGGGCGTGAATATTATTTTAAGCTTTGCGTTTATCAATATTCTAGGCGAATACAGCATGGTGCTTGCGTACTCAATCGCCGCAATTTTTGGTGGCACCGTTTCATTACTCATTATTAATAAAAGGGTAAACGGTTTTTTGTTGGACTTGGTTGTCCTCTCTGTAAAATGCCTTGGTGCCGCCATGGTTATGACGGTTTGTGTAAAACTTATAAAGTCGGGGTTGCTTGCAATTCTTGTGGTTTCTGAAAACATTTTACAAAAATCAATCATGCTGCTTGTGCCAACCATCATCGGGGCAACCGTTTATTTTGCCATCGGATCTATATTAAAAATTGAACAATCTCAAGCGATTGTAAATATGCTAAAATCAAAAATTTTAAAATCGAGGTGAACACGGAGTGAATATTTTATATTTAATTAATCATGCGGGTAGCGGCGGTTCCGAAAAATATGTTCGGGTGCTCGCTGAAAGTTTTAAATCACGTGCAAACATATTTTTTATGTACAACGAAAGCGGATTGCTGCTTGAAGAAATGAAAGAACTTGATATTCCAAGAACTTGGCTTAGCATGAACAAGCCTTTTGATATAAAGGCGGCAAAATCACTCGCTGCTTTTTGCAAAGGAAATAAAATTGATTTGGTTCATACCCAGTACCCACGTGAAAACATCATTGCCATTCTTTCCAAATTGTTGTTT
>JAVBKL010000179.1:0-18149 GCA_031554055.1 Eubacteriales bacterium
AGAGCCACCAGCAGAATCACCCTCAACGAGATAAATTTCACATTTCGCTGGGTCTCGCTCCAAACAATCGGCAAGTTTTCCTGGTAAGCGTCCATTTTCAAGAACAGATTTTCGCCTTACAAGCTCACGAGCTTTTCTAGCAGCGTCTCTTGCACGTGCCGCCATTAAACTCTTCTCAAGAATCATTTTTCCAACAACTGGATTTTCCTCAAGGAAATACGCCAAGTATTCGTTGACAACCGATTCAACCGCTGTACGAGCTTCACTGTTTCCGAGTTTTGTTTTTGTCTGCCCTTCAAACTGCGGGTCACTTATTTTTATACTAATAACAGCAGTCAAACCTTCCCTTACATCATCACCCGATAAGTTTTTATCGTTTTCTTTGAGCAAGTTAAATTTTCTGCCGTAATCGTTTATCGTTTTTGTAAGTGCCGAACGAAACCCGACAAGATGGGAGCCGCCTTCACTGGTATTGATATTATTAACAAACGTGTAAGTGTTCTCGTGGAATTCCTCGTTATGTTGAATAGCAACTTCAACATAAACGCCCTCTTTCGTTCCCTCGCAATAAAAAACCTTGTTATAGATTGCTGTTTTATTTTTATTGATGTACTCAACGAACTCCCGGATTCCGCCCTCATAATGATAGGTTTTCTCACGTGCAACACCGTCTTTTACATCTCGCTTATCAACCAAAGAAATTTTTAAGCCTTTTGTTAAAAAAGCTGTTTCTCTTAACCGTTGTTTAAGAATATCAAAACTATATTCGAGTTCTTCAAATATTTGATCATCAGGCTTAAAATGAACAAAGGTCCCGTGTTCTTCTGTGTCTCCAACAACCGTTAATGGCTGAACGCTGTCACCACGATTAAAAACCATTTGGTGGATTTTTCCGCCTGTGTACACTTGCACTTTTAGCCACTCTGAAAGAGCGTTTACTACAGATGCACCAACGCCATGTAGTCCGCCAGAAACTTTGTATCCTCCTCCGCCAAATTTTCCTCCGGCGTGGAGAATTGTAAATACAACTTCAACTGCGGGAATCCCACGTTGCGGCTGAATATCAACGGGTATACCCCTACCATCATCTTTGACAGAAATGGTATTGTCCTCATGAATTATAACTTCGATTTCAGTACAAAAGCCAGCAAGAGCTTCGTCTACAGCATTATCCACGATTTCATAGACAAGATGATGTAAACCTCTCGTACCTGTCGAACCTATATACATGCCTGGCCGTTTGCGAACAGCCTCAAGTCCCTCAAGTATTTGAATTTGACTCCCTGTATATTCTGGTGTCATTTATAAAGCACTCCCCATCTTGTATTCGTTTCTTTAGTGTTTGCGACATGATTTCCGAATAAAAAATTTCGGTTTCTAAAACCCTGTGATTTTTCACTTTATTAACAAATATTTTAGATCTATCTTTTTTATTTTTAACGGGTTGAATGAATACAATATCATCAATTAACAAACTCTTATCGTTACCGATATGTAAAAACATCTGTTCACCCCAAGCTTATTACGCCGTTTTTTACGTTGTATACTGAAACATTATGTTTTGCCCGATTCGTAATTCTTTTAACCGTATCGTCGATACCCGCACAAGTAATCACAACTTGCAAATCTTGCATATCATCACTTAAATATTTATTGTTTAAAAAATAATTTTGTCGTGACTCGTCCAGTTCTGAAAGAACGTCGTCGAGCAATAGCACAGGTGAATTATTTTTCTGTTCTTTCACAAGCTTTATCTCAGCCATTTTAAGTGAAAGTGCGGCAGTCCGTTGTTGCCCTTGCGATCCATAAATTCTTGCGTCAAGATTATTAATCAAAAAATGAATGTCATCTTTATGTATGCCTACAGATGTGCTACCTAGCATTATATCACGTTCTAAACTTTTTGTAAGCTTATCAAAAAAATCATTTGCCGACACATTTGGTTTATAAACGACATTTAAACTCTCGGTGCTATTGGTTAAAGAAGCATGGGTGCTTTCGGCAAGCTCTTTTATTTTCTCAATAAAGTCTTTTCGCATTTCAATGATTTTCGAACCATGAGCCGCCATTTGTGAATCCCAAACAAAAACCGTTTCTCGAAGCTCTGGTTTATATTTTAAGTCCTTGAGTAAATTATTTCGCTGTTTCAGAATATGATAGTATTCTTGTAGCTCATAATAATAAATATTACTAAGCTGACATAGCTCAACGTCCATAAAGCGTCGTCTTTCAGTAGGACCTGCCTTTATAATTTGTAAATCCTCGGGCGAAAAAACAACGGTTAATAAATGCCCAAACAATTGACCGAGCTTTTTAATGGGCACACCGTTAATCGCAATTCCTTTTTTGTCGCCCTTTTTCAAATGCACGTCAATTTTATCGGCATAAGAGGTCTCCGAATTTTTTACAAAAAGTTGAATATGAGCCTCAGAAGCATGAAACTGAATCATTTCTCGATCAAGATGGGTTCTTTGTGAGCGACCTGTGGAGCACAAATAAATTGCCTCAAGAAAATTTGTTTTCCCCTGAGCATTGTCTCCATAAAAAACATTAAGCCCCTGTGAAAGCTCCACCTTAACCGATTCATAATTTCTAAAGGATTGTAATAAAACCTTGTCCACGTACATGGTTAAATCACTTTAATCTTTTCATTTGGGGTGTATTCGCTTTTTAAAACCTCAACCACATCGCCTCGGTAAATTTTCTTACCACGTTCCGAAATGATGTTGCCATTATGTTTGATTAAACCCTCGTCAAGCAAGATTCTGACATCAGAACCTTGGGAAATTACATTTGCAAGCTTTAAGAGCTGGCTCACCTTTATAAACTCTGTTTTAATTTCTACCTCATGCATTGATCTCAACCGCCTATTCTCTATACCTAAGAGGAAGCACCAAATATCTGGCAATTTCATTGTCACATCCCCTAATAATACAAGGGTTTGATTGATTGGTCATATGAATATAAACAACATCCTCTTCAATCACCCGAAGCACTTCCATTAAAAATCTTGGGTTAAACGAAATATCCAAATCCTTGCCATCATGCTCAATGTAAAGTTCTTCAAACGACGTTCCCATCTCAGTTTTTGTACTAATAATAAGATTATCGCCAGCAATTTGCAAATATACAGGTTTATTTTGTGATTTTCTTGAAGAAATAAGAGCGGCACGCTCCAGAGCATCAAGCAAAGTATGTCTGCCAATAATGATTCTTGTGTAGTATTCGCTTGTGAAAACCGACTCATAACGAATAAACTCGCCGTCAAGCAATTTGGAAACCATAGTGCACTGAGGAAGCTCAAATAAAACTTGGCGTTCCGTAAAATACATCGTAATCTCAGCTTCATCATCGCCACCAATAATTTTACTGATTTCGTTTAAAGCTTTAGAAGGAATTACCGCCGAATGAAGAATATCCGTTTCGATGCTTTCTTTTCTGTGAGAAATTCTAAAGCCGTCAACCGCAACGACATTTAAAAAATTATCTTTTATTTCAAATAACTCACCTGTAAGCACTGGCTTGGAGGCTTCTGCTGCAACGGAAAAAATTGTTTGTCTAATCATGTTCTTTAAGGTCTCGCCATTGATTGTGCAGCTTACATCTTTTTCAACGTTTGATAAATAAGGGAATTCATCGCCAGCCATTCCGAGAATTTTAAATTCTGATTTGCCTGATTTAATAACTGTTATGTTATTTTCATCAGATTTTATTTTAAGATTGTCCTCTGGCAAACGCCTAATAATGTCGCTAAAAATCCTAGCCTCTAAAGCGACAGAACCTTCTTCCACGATATTTGCTTCCATGTTTGCTGTTTCGATTCCCATTTCGAGATCGTTTGACATCAGCCTAAATCCATTTGAATCGGCAACGAGCAAAATGCATTCAAGGATTGGCAGGCTCGTCCTACTCGATACAGCTCTTGCCACAATATTTATATTATCTAGCAAAATATTTTTTTGGCACTCAATAATCATATTCTAACTCCTATCTAGGGTATACAGTGCACAGGACGACTGTTCACAATTATGCTTATATATTTATTTGTTTTTTTGCTGCTGTTGCTGTTGGTCTGTGAATTTGTGTAAAAGCCATTTTCACTTAGAAATTTGGGACAATGATTGAAGCATAACTATGTTGATTTGCTGTACATAAAAACCCCATTTACCAACATAATCCACAGGCACAAAAATCTGCCAAACTTATTCACAAAACCAAAGCATTTATTCACATAGTTTTAAACAGAAAAATCAGCCTGTGATCTGTTTTTCGAGTTGAATTAAAACATTACGAAATTTTGCGTCTTTGTCAAGCTCGTCTGTAATTTTATTACAGGCGTGAATAACCGTTGTGTGATCGCGTTTTCCAAAAAAGTCGCCGATTTTTGGAAGCGAAATATCAAGTAACTTGCGTGACATATACATGGCAACCTGTCTTGCTAGTGCCACGTCGGCAGTACGTTTTTTGCTAAGCATGTCTGCATACGAAATATTAAAATATACAGCAACGGCATTTGTTATATAATCAATGTTTACGGATTTTTTAACGCTATCGTGAATAAGCTCTTTTATGGCATCTTCTGCCAGTTGAAGCGTAATTTCACGGTTTGAAAGCTTTGAGTATGCAACGACTTTATTAAAGGCACCAACCAGTTCACGAATATTAGAAGCGATTGCTTTTGCTATATACTTGGTGACGTCTTTAGAAATTTTTATTTTGTCTAAAATTGCGCGGCTATCAAGGATGGCGGCACGAGTTTCAAAATCAGGCGGCTTAATATCAACGGGGAGCCCACTTGCAATTCTTGAACGGATTCTATCTTCTAAAATTTTAATATCATGGGGCTTTTGATCGCTTGTAATGACAATTTGCTTTCCGGCAGAAAGAAGTGTGTTAAATGTATGGAAAAATTCGACCTGCATGGCCTCGTTGCCAGTGATAAACTGAATATCATCAATTAATAAAATATCCACTTCACGGTATTTATCTCGAAAGTCTTGGTTTTTATTAAGCTGTATGGCTTGGATCAGTTCATTTACAAATGTTTCGGTTGAGCAATATAAAACCTTTGTCATGGGGTTTTTGCTTAAAATTCTGTTTCCAATGGAATGCATTAAGTGAGTTTTTCCAAGACCACTCTCTCCATATAAGAACAATGGATTATACGTCGTTTCACCAGGTGCATCGGCAACCGCAATGGAAGTGGCCACGGCAAGGTCATTGCTATTACCTCTGATAAAAGTATCAAATGTAAATTTGGGTATCAAATTTGAACTTTTATAGTTGGTCTGTGCCTTCACCATTTCAACAGGAACCGAAGTATCTTCAAGTGGTGCGATAATCTTCACTTGATACTCGTTTCCAAAAACGATTTGCGTCGCCTCAGTAATTTCGTTTAAGCATCTGGTTTCCACCACATTTTTAAAAGTATTATTTAGAGCTTTTAAAGTAAAAATGTTTCCTTCAAGCGATACAGGCACGAGTCGTTTTAAAATAGAAGAGTAAGTTGGCTCAGAAATCACATCTTTACAAAAATCTAAAATTTCTAGCCAAGCGTCATTAAGCTTGTCTTGCATAAAAAAACCTCCACAGGCATAAGCCTAATTTTCAACATATTAAAATTTAAGAAAAGCCTATATTTAAGCCAAAGTGTTAATAAAGCTGTGGATAATGTGCAAAACTTACGAACAATAACCTTCAAACAATAAATTAACCAAAATTCTTAAATACTTTTCTATCTTATTAACAAAGTTATCAACAGTTTGTGAATAACTCAAAGAAACGATTACTTCTTATAATACCAAAAAAAAGCTCTTTAATCAACAAATAATATAGAACTTGAAAATTTTTTTGCTATTTATAAATAGAATGCTTGACGTTAAATACATTATTGAATATAATGTTCCTATCGCTTATGGCACAGTTAAGAAATAAGTGCTGTTGCTATGGCTGTTTTTTGTTTAAAATGGCGAAGCTGCTTTGCCATAAAAGATTTATTTTTTGATTTTATCGCTAGATTTCATTGTAGGAGGTGCTGTTGTGAAAAGGACATTTCAGCCTAAGAAGAGGCAGAGAAGTAAAGAACACGGATTTAGAAAAAGAATGTCAACTGCTAATGGTAGAAAAGTTTTACTTAGAAGACGCAGAAAAGCAAGAAAAGTTTTGTCTGCATAAATTGCATAAACAATCTCTTGTAAAGGCCGCGAATTTTAAGTGGCCTTTGTGTCATTTATCAGATTTTTTGTATTAGGAGTGTTTGTTTTGTACTTTACCGAGTCCCTTAAAAAAAATTATCAGTTTCGTTTGGTATATAACAGAGGAAAGTCAATTGCTAACCGTCAACTCGTAATGTACATTTATCCAAATAACGTCTCTATGAATCGTCTTGGTATTTCTGTAAGTAAAAAAGTTGGAAACTCGGTGGTTCGAAGCCGAGTTACACGTTTAATTCGTGAGAGTTACAGGCTTTCGGAGCTTGGTTTAAAAAAAGGATACGATATTGTTGTTATTGCCAGACAAAGTGCAAACGGTGCAACTTATGATGAAATGAATAAGTCTCTTATGCATTTGTTCAAGAAACATGCTTTTTTTTCGGACAGCAAGTAGTTTTAGTTTAGTTTCTGGATAGTTGGGGTTTTTATGATTAAAAAGGCATTGCTTTTTTTGCTTACATCTTATAAGAAATATATTTCACCTTTTTTACCGCCTGCTTGTAGGTTTTATCCTTCTTGTTCAGAATATATGTTTTCAGCTATTTCTGTGCATGGCGTAATAAAAGGGTTGCTTCTTGGAACTTTTAGATTATTAAGATGTCAGCCATTGTCAAAGGGTGGCTTCGATTATGTGCCCGAAAAAAATCAGATACTTAAGTATCTTGGAACGTATTTAGGAGGACGAAAATCTTGTTAGCACTATTAAATTCAACCACCATTTTACAAAATGAACCAAATCTTATTGTTAAGCCAATTGCTATTTTTTTGGGCTGGATTTTGAATTTTATTTATAATTTCACTTTCGAAATTAGTCAACCCATAGCCTTTGGGCTATCTATTATAATTTTCACCATGATTGTTAGATCGCTTATGATTCCACTTGCGATTAAACAACAAAAATCAATGGCAAAAATGCAGCAGCTCCAGCCTGAGATGGAGAAAATTAAAAAGAAATATGGCAGCTCGAAAGATCCAGAGGTGCAAAAGAAAATTACGCAAGAGACACAACAGCTTTATCAAAAATCAGGCGTGAACCCTCTTGGCGGTTGTTTCCCGATTTTAATTCAGTTTCCAATTTTTATCGCATTAAGTTATATCATGATGCAAAGTTATTTGTTTATTGATAAAATGGGTGTGGCGTACCGTGGCATTGCAAGCCTTGCGATGCAAGTTACTCCAAACTGGATTGAAGCCATTCGTCCACTAGCAGAAGCAAAGGTTATGCCGAATAAAAAATTCGACATTGGTGTTTTTGATAACTTGCAAAAATTGTTTTACTCGTTTTCTAAAGACGATTGGGCTGTTTATCTTGCACGAGTTCCAGCCAACATAAAAGAGCAGATGATTCCGTTTGTTGACCAAATTGATGGATTATCACAACTAACTTACTTATTTTCGATTAACCTGTTAAAAAATCCAGAGCTTATGTCCGTGGGTATTTTAATACCAATTTTATCGGCTCTTGCAACTTTCTTGTCATCGTGGATTTTAATGAAACAACAAGTTTCTACAGACCCAAATGTTAAAATGCAGCAACGCATCATGCTGATTATGATGCCGATTATGATGGGCTATTTTACATTCACATTCCCAGCGGGTGTTGGACTTTACTGGATCAGCTCATCTGTTTTCCAACTAATACAGCAGCTCGTTTTAAACAAGTACTACTCAGTAAAAAAAGCGTCTGAAAAGAAGGAGGCATAATATGAGTAACACAAAATCGGTAGAAAAAACAAGTAAGAATGTTGAAGATGCAATTGCAGAGGCTTTGCTTGAGCTAAAGGTGACTCGTGACCAAGTAGAAATTAAAATTTTAGAAGCTGGCTCAAAAGGAATTCTCGGTCTTGGTGCAAAACCTGCAAAAGTTTTGGTTTCCTACACATACGACCCAGAAAAGGCAGCCGAGAAGTTTTTATCACAAATTGTGAAGACGATGGCGCTTGCCGTTGAGTTTGAAATTTCGCTCAAAGACCGCCAGATGTACATTAATATGAAGGGTAAAAACATGGGTATCTTAATCGGTAAGCGTGGACAGACTCTCGATTCTCTTCAGTATTTAACAAACCTTGTGATAAACAAAGGCGATACACAATATATCAGCATCACGCTTGACACAGAAAATTATCGCAAACGCCGTAAGGAAACACTTGAGAGCCTTGCATTTAATCTTGCAAAAAAAGCAAAACAAACAAAGAAGAATGTTGTTCTCGAGCCAATGAACCCTTATGAAAGAAGAATCATTCACTCTGCATTACAAAATGACAAATATATATCTACATATTCGGAGGGTGAAGAGCCTTATCGTTATGTTGTGATCGTACCTAGATGATTTAACCTTTAAAACCGTGCATAGCACGGTTTTATTTTACCAAAAATAAAGGAGTGATTTTTATGAGAGAAGATACAATTGTTGGTGTTTCAACAGGTGCGGTACAAAGTGGTGTGGGGATTGTCCGTTTAAGCGGAAAAGACTCACTAGGCATTGTTCGCCAAATTTTTAAAGGAAACAAAACATTTGAGACGCATACACTCACATACGGAAAAATTGTGCATGATGAGAAAATTATAGATGAAGTCATGGTTGGGGTCATGCTTGCACCAAAAAGTTTTACAAAGGAAGATGTAGTGGAGATTAACTGCCACGGTGGTGCGGCGTGTATTCGTGCCGTTTTAGAACTTTGCCAGAGCAAAGGGGCAAGGCTGGCTGAGGCTGGGGAGTTTACCAAGCGGGCATTTTTAAATGGAAGAATTGATTTATCCCAAGCAGAAGCAGTCATGGATATCATCGAAGCAAAAACGGATTTGTCAAGACAAGCCGCCATGAACAGACTACAAGGAAATTTAAAAACGAAAATTATCGCACTGCGAGAAGAAATTCTTGGTGCAATTGCCCATATAGAAGCCTCCATTGATTATCCCGAACACGATATGGAACATATGAACATTTTAAAAGTGGAAACGGTGTGTAACTCGGTGATAAATCAGCTTGAAAAATTAATTAGAAATTCTGAAAAAGGGAAGGTAATCAGAGAGGGAATAGAAACTGCCATTGTCGGCAAGCCGAATGTGGGAAAATCCTCGCTTATGAACGCACTCCTTAATGAAGAGCGTGCCATCGTGACAGATATTGCCGGAACAACAAGAGATGTGTTGTATGATTATGTGGATATTGGTATCCCACTAAAAATTATTGACACAGCAGGACTTCGAGAAACTTCTGATGTGATTGAAAAAATTGGTGTAGAAAAAACAATAAAAGAAATAGAAAATGCTGAACTGGTTCTGTTATTAATCGACGGCTCAAAAGAAATAAGCACCGAAGATTTACAAATTTTGGACTCGCTAAATGAGAAAAAAAAGATTATAATTGTAAATAAATCGGATCTTGAGCAGAAAGTGGATTTGTCTAAGCTTCAAACAAGTGGAGAAAACACGGTTCTACAAATTTCTGCACTCAATTTAGACGGCATTAACGAGCTTTGCGAAACGATTAAGGATATGTTTTTAGGCAAAGAAGTGATGAGTCGTGACGAGATTTTGGTATCAGGAATTCGCCAAAAAAATTCGCTGCTCGCGGCCAACGCTTCGCTTAAAGAAGTGCTTATGACGATTGAAATGGGAATGACTGAGGATCTGCTCTCAATTGATTTATTGGCGGCTTACAAAAGTCTTGGAGAAATCATTGGCGAGTCGCTTGATGAGGATTTGATTGATAAGATATTTTTATCTTTTTGTTTGGGGAAATGAGGGTTTTTGTGACTTTTGATTATGATGTAATTGTAATAGGCGGCGGACACGCCGGTTGCGAGGCGGCTCTTGCTTCTGCACGAATGGGAATGAACACGGTCATGTTTGCAATCAATTTGGATTCGATTGCCATGATGCCATGCAACCCTAATATCGGCGGAAGTTCTAAGGGTCATTTGGTTCGGGAAATTGACGCACTAGGCGGCGAAATGGGTAAGAACATTGACCGCAGTTTTATTCAAAGCCGAATGCTCAACAAAAGCAAGGGGCCGGCGGTTTATTCTTTGCGAGCACAAGCGGATAAAGCAAAGTATTCGCTAGAAATGAAGAAAGTCCTCGAAAATACAGAAAATTTATATATTAGGCAAACAGAAGTTACTGAAATCATGGTGAGCGACGGCAAAGTTTCGGGCGTAAGAATTGAATCTGGGGCAGTTTATCATGCAAGTGCCGTGGTGCTTTGCACAGGGACCTACTTGAAAGCTCGTTGCTTATATGGTTCGACCATTATTGATTCAGGGCCAAATGGACTCAAAAATTCGAAAAGCTTGTCGGATTCGTTAAGAGTACTTGGTCTGCCTATGTTTCGGTTTAAAACAGGAACACCGGCGAGAATGGACAAGCGTTCCATAGATTTTAGTAAAATGGAAATTCAAGATGGCGATGCTGAGCTTGTGCCGTTTTCTTTTGAGAATGAAGCAGTGGATTTAATGCGTGAGCAAATTCCTTGTTACTTGACTTATACTAACGAGAAAACGCACGAGGTCATTAGAGAAAACATTCATCGTTCGCCGATGTATTCGGGTGTGATTGAAGGGACTGGCACAAGGTATTGCCCTTCTATTGAAGATAAAATTATTCGTTTTGCCGATAAGGAACGTCACCAAGTTTTTGTTGAGCCAGAGGGCGAGAACACAAATGAAATGTACATCGCTGGTATGTCTACGTCTTTGCCCGAGGACGTACAAGAAGCAATGTACCGTACTGTTCCAGGGCTTGAGAATTGTAAAATTATGCGAAACGGTTACGCCATTGAGTATGACTGCATTGATGCCACTTGTCTGGATTTAACGCTTGAATGTAAAAATATAAGAGGATTGTTTTCGGCAGGGCAGTTTAACGGGAGTAGCGGCTATGAAGAGGCGGCGGCTCAAGGTTTGTTGGCTGGTATTAACGCCGCACTTAAAGTTCGAGGTGAAGAGGGCTTAATACTTGACCGAGCCGATGGGTACATTGGGGTTTTGATTGACGACTTGGTAACCAAAGGCACGAAAGAACCGTATCGAATGATGACGTCAAGGGCTGAGTACAGGCTTCTTTTACGACAGGACAACGCAGACTTGCGATTAACTGAAAAAGGCTTTCGAGTGGGTTTAATCAAGAAAAAAAGATACGATGCATTTGTATTAAAGAAACAACAAATAGAAGCAGAAATTGCTAGGGTCGAGGGGCTTGTTGTTCCGCCAAGTGCGGCTGTAAACAAACTGATGGCAGAATATGGCACAGCCGATTTATCTACAGGAATAAAAATGGGCGATTTAATTAGGCGGCCTGAGCTTAGTTATGATGCTCTTTTAGTCATTGATTGTGACCGCCCAGAACTTACGGCGGTTGTGTGCGAGCAAGTTAATATTCAAATTAAATACGGCGGCTATATCAAAAGGCAAATGCTCCAAGTGGAACAATTTAAAAAGCTCGAAAGCAGATTGCTTAAAGATATTGATTATAGCAAAGTTGCTGGGCTTCGAATCGAAGCCAGACAAAAGCTCACACTGATGAAACCACAAAACATAGGACACGCTTCTCGCATCACAGGGGTATCGCCCGCAGATATTGCCATGCTTGTTGCGTACACGGAGCATAAAGGACATTAAAATATTTTTTTCACAGATTTCACGGCGGTGCATACATTAAAATATCCGCCTTCTCAGAAAAATGAAAGCATACATACAGATAAGAGCGGAGGCAGAATAATGAATGAATTTGTAAAACTTCCGATAAAAGCAAAATCAGATCGGGTCTTTTTGCCGATTAAAAGAAGCAGTCCCAGCTTTGGTATCTTTGATGAAAGCACAACCGTTAAAAAATTTGTCGCTGCTTTATCTGCAAACCTCCACGACGAAGCCCTCCATTATATCAGCAAAAATTATGCGAAGGACTTTGACCTAGACGAACTATCGGAGTATTTTGGAGTTAATTACAGCTACAAAGAGCTGATAAAAGTTGAATTTAAAAATAAACCAAAGAACTGTAAGACAAACTCGATTTTGGTATTTGAGCAGAATAAAAACAGCATCATTCACTTGCATATGATTAAAGAGCTTGATAGCTGGAAGATTTACAGCATAGATAAAGAATAAAAAATGGGAACGGGCCGCTTGCAAATTTGTTAGCGGTTTTTTATTTTAAAAAAACTTGACTTGTAAAAATACATATGTTATTATTAACATAGTTAAATACAAGGAGGGTTTTCATATGTCAATCAATCATGTTATACTTGGAATTTTGCAACAAGAAGAAAAATCTGGATATGACCTTAAAAAAATTATTCAGAACACGCCGTTTATGTATTGGTCTGGAAACAACAATCAAATCTATAAGGCATTTGTTGAGTTACTTGAAAATGGGTATGTCATTAAACGCACAGAGCATCAAGAGAACGCACCGACCAAACATATTTATGAGATTACAGAAGATGGACGTGAAGAGTTTAAAAAATGGTTTAGTGTGGAGACAAATGCTCCAGAATATAAAAAGCAAATCTTGATCAAGCTTTCGCTTGCAGACAATATGAGTGAGCAGAGCATCCTTGACTGCATCAACGAATATGAAAGAATTATCCGCATGGAAAAACTTCTGTCTGAGCGTTCGCTCAAGAGCAGTTACTTTAGTGAGCGTGAACAAAAGTTCATTGGGCTAATCGGCGAAAACATAGATGGGTATTATAATAATGAGCTGGATTGGATTAAAAAAGTAAGAGAATTTATTAGCAATGATGAAGGAGAGAGTCACGTGAATGGCGTAATAAAAGAGAGTGGATTAAAAAAATACAAAGAGATTGTTATCTCTGGATCAGCTTTTAAAGATTCAAAAATGATATTGGATTATATATTTGGGTTTGGCGAGGGCGAGACTGAAAATATTCTTATTCACTGCGATACACTGGATGATGAGTTTGTAAAACTTAAAACAGGTGTGGCTGGGGATATTTTACAAAAATTATCAAATTATAAACACAAGATGGTGGTAGTTGTAAGAAATGTCGATAACTTTAATAAGAGGTTTAACGAACTGTTAAGCGAATCGGCACGAAGCAATGTGTTTATGGTTTTTACAGATTATGACGAGGCGGTTGCTTGGTTATAACATACGGAGGTTTTATGAAGGAATTTGAATTATTAGCAAATGCGGCAAGTGAAATGGGCATACCCATTTCTGAAAGCCAAGTTACACAGTTTAAAATTTATATGGAGCTTTTACTCGAGTGGAATGAAAAAGTTAATTTAACCGCAATTACAGCACCTGCGGATATAATTCTCAAGCATTTTGTGGACAGCATGACCGTTTTGCCCTATGTAAATGGCGGTACTATGATAGATGTGGGAACAGGTGCGGGCTTCCCTGGTGTGCCTATTAAAATCATGGCACCGGACATCAAGCTTACCTTAATGGACTCTTTAAACAAGCGAGTGAATTTTTTAAACGAACTTGTACACAAACTGGGGATAACTTCTGTGGAATGTGTGCATAACCGTGCGGAGGACGCTGCTCGTGAGCGTTTTCGGGAAAACTACGACGTTGTTGTATCAAGGGCAGTGGCAAACCTGTCGTCTCTTGCAGAATACTGTTTACCCTTCGCAAAAATCGGTGGGAAATTCATATCTATGAAAGGACCTGACGCAAAAGACGAAATAACCGCTGCAAAAAAAGCAGTTTATGAGCTGGGCGGAGAGATAACCGAACATAAAACGGTAAAAATTCCATTTAGCGACATGAACCACAGTTTAATAATCATTAGCAAAGTTCGGCACACACCTGACAAATATCCGAGAAAAGCCATAAAAATCGCAAAAAACCCCATAATGTAGTGGGGTTTTTTGTTTTTTTATAAAATAAAGATTTTATTTTGAGAATTTGGACAAATAATTACCCATGGGAAATATATGATACTATACAGTCATTAAACATTTGCGAAAGAGGTGTTCACATGGGTAATACAGCGTTAGCAATGGAAATGGAAATTTTATACTTGCCGATTGATATGATCAAGGCGAATCCGTACCAACCACGAAAGTTTTTTGATAAGGCGGGGCTTATGGAACTTTCCGCTTCTATAAAGGAGTATGGTTTAATGCAGCCGATTACGGTTAGGGTTGTAAACGGAAATACATACGAGCTGGTGGCAGGGGAGCGACGGCTAAGAGCTTCAAAAATGGCTGGGCTTACTTCTATTTCCGCCATCTTGGTACAAGCAAGTGAGCAAGACTCAGCCATTCTTGCCATGATTGAAAATATTCAAAGGCAGAACTTGCACTTCATTGAAGAGGCGGTTGGGTTACTTAACTTAATGCGTGACTATTCACTTACGCAAGAAGAAGTTGCTGTAAAAGTCGGAAAAAGCCAATCGGCTGTGGCAAATAAATTTAGGATATTAAGACTAAGCCGTGATGTGCAGCGTTTTATTATTGAGCATGAGCTAACCGAACGCCATGCCAGAGCATTGCTGAAACTTCCTACGGAAGCAGAACAACTTGACGTGCTAAAAAAAGTGGTAAGGGACGATTTGACCGTTAAGAAAACAGAGGATTTAATTGAGAAACTTCTTGCAGGCAAAGCAAAGCCCCAAGCGGAAAAGAAGAAAGAACAGAAAATCAGAGGTTTTTTCAGAAGTATCCACGTTTTCACCAACGTATTTGAGGAAACTGTGGATAACTTAAACGAATTTGGGTTTCCAGCGACGTATGAGCAAAGAGAAGTGGACGATGGGGTTGAGATTGTCATAAAGATTTTGAATAATAAGAGTTGAGTCAAAAAAATTAAGCTGCCCATAAAAAGGCAGTTTTTTTTGACTACGATAAAGTAGACTTTATTGTGTTTAAATCGTTATATAGGTTATCATTTGAGGAAAACAATGAAAAGGGGGATCCATTTGAAAACAAAAAGAATTTTATTGACAATTGCCTTTATATTGGTATTGTGTGCAGTCGCTACAAAGTCATTTTGGCTTAGTAGTTATGCTATTGCGGAGGAAGTGCACATTAAGAATGTGCAAATTACCCAAGAGGGTGGGGACGATTTTCTTATTGTTGAGGGAGGAATATTTAGTAGTGCGTTATTTTACAGCGGTTACACGTCTTCTTTGGAAAATGGCGTGTTGAAGCTGGGCGTTAAATATTCACTTTTCAAACCATTTAATAACACAGGGGCAGATTTCTCTATTAAGTTAAGAGTGCCCAAAGATCTGGAAGAAGTTTATTTAACTGATGGGGAGGTTGACAGGTTAATCTTGAAGAGGTAAAAACTAATAATCACTCAACGTAACCGCCTGCCGTCCCATCTGCTCCCAAGCCGAAATAAATTCACTCCGTGGGGCAGAAGATGCCTTCCCGAGCGGGTCATTGAAATATATATTTTCCTCATCGTAGCCTGTGACCAAAACAGAATGCTCATAATAAGTTACATCAATTTCCCCAATGGGTGTATTCCAAATAATAAAGTCCTCAATCGGAATTTTATTGTACTTTGTATTCACAATCACCCAAATAGGGCAATCCCTTGCAACCAATCCAAACAGATCATCGAAATTGCAGCCAGTCAAGTTCATAGCAGAGCTTGGCTTATATTTGCGTAACAGGTCATAGATTGGTCCGTTGTACACACCAAAGCCAAAGTTTTTAATATTTGTCATATCGCCCACAAAGCCCGTGTTGGGGTTTCCCGCAAAGGTTACGCCCTCAATGACGACACGTTCCGTGGGGTCTTTTGCTATTTTTTCCGCAAGCTCCATTTTATCCACATACACACCTTTGTACCGCATAAGCATGGTTAGGCTGGTTACTTCACAGCCTCGGGGGAGTTCCGGCAATTGACTGATTTGTTTTACGCCTTCAATTTGATAACTGCTTGGTAAAGGCTCCATGTTTGACCAAATTCTTGCATTGTCTCGTCTAAAATAAATCATGGATTTCTCTTCTTGTGAAGCGTAGGCAACTGCTTCGCCGTAGGAATGAAACTCTTTATATTCTGCACTGCCATCCCTGAACACGTTAAATGGAATAAAGTTATCCCATACAATCGAAGCGGTTTTTTTGTACTCGATGGACGCATTCTCAAAATTTTCGGCATAAACAATGGCGGGGTCAAGTTCTTGAAATCTTTTCTGCAATTGCTTTTGCACATAAACCCGAAACGGATAATCTTCTGTACCGGGTTCAAGTTCGGGCTTTGGTAATTTTTCTTTATTGGACACAGCAATAGCCGAGTCAGATTGTTCTGGCTCGGCTTCTTTTTTGGAGTTGCTGACGGTGAAAAATACAGCAACTCCAGAAAGTATTGCAATGATTAAACCAATGATGAATACCTTTTGCATATAATCAAATCCTATGCAGTTTTTTTGGACAATCTTGATTTTAAATTATTAAATGCCATATAGACAACAGGTACAAATAACAAAGTAACAAATGTTGAAAGGATCAGTCCAAAGATAACAACGGTTGCAAGTCCAGCCATCATTTCGGAACCTTCGCCGTTTGAGATCATAAGTGGTAATAGACCGAGCGTGGTTGTAAGCGTTGACATAACGATTGGCCGAAGTCTTACAGGGCCTGCTATGCTGATTGCTTCAAACGGAGTCTTGTCACGTTCACGTCTCAAGAGGTTAGCATAGTCAATCAAAACGATACCGTTATTTAAAACAATACCGATTGCCATGATAAGTCCCAAGTAGCTTGTGATGGAAAGCGTTCCGCCTGTTATAAACAAGCCAGCCAAGCCGCCTGTTAAGGAAATTGGTACGGCAAACATGATGATAAACGGATAAATCAAAGATTCAAATTGAGCCGCCATAATCATGTAAACAAGCAAGAGTGACATCAAGAGAGCCAGACCAAGGCTTCCGAAAGCTTCGTTCATTTGACTTGAGCTTTGGCTCAGTTCCCAAGTGTAGTTGCTAGGCATTGGATAATTGGCAAACATAGCTTCTATATCTTTTTGAACATCGCCGGCTGCACGTCCGTCAAGCTTAACAGAAACGGAGACATATCTGGTTTGGTTATTACGGTTGATGGATACCGGTAAGTTCTCGAGTTTAATTTCTGCTATTTCATAAAGCGGAACATTGATGCCAGATGGTGCTGGTATTAGTATGTTCTGCAAATCCATGATGTAGTCAAGTTTATTTTTATCTTGACGCAGACGAATATCAAGCTCGTCGCCGTCCATTTTATAAGTTGTTGCCACTGTTCCAGAGATTGCCGTGTTGACAATGCTTGAAACGGTTGCAGCGCTGATTCCGTAAGTGGAAGCTTTCATACGGTCAACTTTGATTGTCGCTTGTGGTGAGGTATCAGAAATTGACGTGTCAGCGTCACGCGTGCCAGGGATGGTTGCCATTTTGGTTTTCATGTCGTTGGCAAGTTCTGTGAGTGTGCCAAGTTCTGGCCCTTTAATGTCAATGGAAACGCCAGATTCAGAGAAGGAGCCGCCGCCCATGGCAAACCCAGCCGCATTCACTGCAATTTCTGCACCAGGGATATCTTGCACCATTTTGGACATTTCACGAGCAATATCGTCAGAGCTTTTGGTTCGTTCTTGTTTTGGTAACAAGGTGATGTTGATGCTTGCAGAGTCACTTGTGCCAGAGGAAAGCATATCGCCGCTGCCACCGAGGTTGGCAGTGATTGTAGTTACTTCTGGAACAACTCCTACTCTTTTTACAACTTCATCAACAATTTTATTGGTTTCTTCAAGCAAACTGCCCTTTGGCAAGCTCACGCTAATGGTGACGGCACTTTCGTCTGTAGGAGGCATAAACTCCTGTGGAACGTATCGCATGGAGTACCAAGTGAGTCCTGTTAAAGCAATTGTAATCGCAAGGGTTACAAATTTATGTTTAAGTGCAGCCAGTAAAGTTTTTTTGTATCCGCTTTCAAGCTTCTTGATTAAGAAACCTAAGAAGTTAAACGGTGCGGA
>JAVBKL010000254.1:0-8201 GCA_031554055.1 Eubacteriales bacterium
TTTGACCGACCATTATGACCCACGAGCAAAAGTAATTCGTCTTTCTGATGCTGTGTATGGATCAACCTCGCTTGCGGCACTTGGTGTTGCGGCTCATGAGACTGGGCACGCCATTCAACATGACCAAAGTTATTTGCCACTTACCATGCGTTCATTGTTTGCACCGATTGCTGGTTTTGGCTCAACGATTTCGATGCCACTGATTATGATTGGAATTTTGCTTGCGGCGTTTGCTGGCATGGGCAGCCTTGGCGCATTGCTCTTGTATGCGGGAATCATTTTGTTTTCAGTCGTTGTTACGTTTCAAATTATTACGTTGCCTGTCGAATTTAACGCTTCCAATCGGGCAATTGCTTTACTGGAAGAACAAAGATTTTTAGACGAAAACGAAATTGGACCTGCTAGAAAAGTTTTAAATGCAGCGGCCTTAACTTATGTTGCGGCTGTCGCGGTTTCCATTGCAAACCTCATCAGATTCCTTGTGATTGCAAGTAATCTGGGTAGGGGCGAAGAATAATAGCTTATATAAAAAACTCGTTGCCGTCAAGTTTGTCGGCAACGAGTTTTTTATATTTGTTAAATTAATTATTTAGCAACTGTAATTGCTCCGCCTGTAACAACGCCTTTATCAAGAACAGCAGATGCTTTTTGAGCTTCTGTAGCAAATGTAAGGTTACCTTGGATTGTGCAGTTGTTAAGAACAAAACCGTCTGCATTTACAGTAACATCACCAACTACCTTGCCATTAACAAAGTTCATGTTAGGGGAAGTAACTGTGATGCCCTTAGGAGCTGTTAATGTGTAGTTTGCTGTTACAACACGATCTTTATCTTGTGCATATAAAGCAAGTTTGCGATATACAGCTGCAGTTGGGTCGCCTTTGCTATTGAAAGTACCATCCACGTTGAGTGTGTCAGTCAATGTCACATTGTTTGTAAGTGCATAAATCCAACCGCCAGTAGTAGCCAAGCCTTTTTGAACATCAGCCGCTGTGTTGCCTTCTTTTTCAGAAGCTGCGGAAACGCCGTCAACAAATGCTTTTACTTCTACTTTGCCAGTAACTTCTTTAACTGCTTCAAGTTTAGCAGACTCAAGTTGTGACTCTGTTGCAAAGTATACATTGCCGTCAACTTTTGCTCCTGCAAGTTCAAAGCCAGTAGCGTTTACATAGATGTCGCCTTTAACGATACCGTTTTGGATTCTAAAGTTTGGTGAGTTAACAGTCATTTTTGGAACTGTCAAAGTGAAGTTCTCAGTCACTTGGTTTTTAGCATCACGATCTTTTGATTGTGAGTAAAGAGCAAGTTTGCGATAAACATCGTTCTCAGCTAAACCTTTGCTACGGAATGTTCCTTCAACAACGAGTTCTTTATCCATTGTTACGTTTTTAGTGATAGAATAAATCCAGCCGCCGTCTTTGGATACGCCTTTAACAAGTTTCGCTGCGTCAGCACCTTCTTTTTCAGAAGCTGCAGTAACACCGTCAACTGCTTGAACAGCTACTTTACCTGTTACTTTGCCTTTTTCAAGCTTAGCATAATCCATTTGTGATTGAGAAGCAAAATAAACGTTGCCTTCAACTGTTGTTCCAGAAAGCTCAAAGCCTACTGCATTAACATAGATGTCGCCAACAACTTTACCGTTTTGGATTCTAAAGTTTGGAGAAGTAACATTAATTTTTGGAACTGTTAATGTGTAGTTAGCAGTTACATTGTGGTCAGCATCTTGTGCATAAAGAGCAAGTTTACGATAAACAGATGATGCTGGGAATTCTTTTGCTTTTGGGTCGTCTTTGCTGTAATAGAATCCATCAACTTTAAGAGGATCAGCTAATTTAACGTCACTTAAAACTGCGAAAATCCATGTACCATCAGCAGAAAGACCTTTTGCAATTTTAGCTGGGTCAGAACTCTCTTTGATAGAAGGAGCAGTTACAACGTCTACAACTGGTTTAACAACAAGAACTTGGTTGATTAAGATTAAGTTAGGGTTTTTAAGGCTATTAAGTTTTGCAAGTTCTTGGTATGTAGTGCCAAATCTCTTTGCGATTTTTGCAAGGCTGTCACCGGCAACAACTGTGTAAGTCTCACCTGCTTGTACCGCTGGCTTTGGAGCTTCAACTGCAGGCTTTGGAGCTTCAACTGCAAGCTTTGGAGCTTCAACCGCAGGCTTTGGAGCTTCAACTGCAGGCTTTGGAGCTTCAACTGCTGGGTTTGGAGCTTCAACTGCTGGCTTTGGAGCTTCAACTGCTGGTTTAACAGGAGCAGGAGTTGCCTTAACAGGAGCAGGAGTTGCTTTAACAGGAGCAGGAGTTGCTTTTGCTGGAGCTGGCTTAGCAGGAGCTGTTGCTGCTGGCGCTACCCACGCCTCACTTGCCGATGTAGTTGCATCTGTAGCAAATACAAGCTGAGAAGTAGATAGTGCAAGTACTAATGCCGTTGAAATTATAAGATTCTTCTTCATTTCTTGATAACCACCTTTTCTAAAAAAATAATTTGCTACGAGAGGATTTATCTCCGTTTAGCATAATTATATTTTAACACAAATTAAAAAATTTTAAAGACCTTTTATAAAAATATAACGACAATTTAAGTTTTTTTTTACTTGTAACAGCGTTTTATTTCATATATTATGTAATTATTATCTTAACTGTAAAATAAATCCAATTCACGGAGGGTGTTTATGGAAATCTTTGTAATTCGGCATGGTCAAACAAAATGGAATCAAGAAGCAAGATGGCAAGGGAGTATGGACATTGAGCTGGATGAAGTTGGAATTTTGCAAGCGGAGAACCTTGCAAACGCATTAAAAGATTTAAGTTTTAGTAAGATATATGCAAGCCCTTTGAGCCGTGCAAAAGTCACTGCTGAAACAATTGCTGGGCAATTAAATTTGGAAGTTGAATACCTAGAGGATTTAAAGGAGATTTGTCTGGGGCCTTGGCAAGGTAAAACTTCGGAAGAAGCATATGCACACAACCCAGAATTATTTACTTTGTGGGAGAAAGAGCCAGAGCGTGAAATCGGCTTTGGAATAGAAAGTTATGGTGGTTTGCAAAAACGTGCAGTAAAAGTACTTACAGATATTTGCCAAGGAACAGACGAAAATTGTTTAATAGTAAGTCATGGTGCTTGGATTCGTGCATTGGTTTCTCATATTTTATATATTCCGCTAAACGAGCGTCTTTGCTTTGATATTGATAACACAAGTATCACAGTCATTAAGTACAACCCAAAAAAGAACAGATTCAAAATAAAAACTTTAAACGATATAAACCATTTAAAAAACCTGTCCGAATAGCGGCAGGTTTTTTGCATATATGGATTTCTCCTTGCATATATTTCCATAAGAACAAGCCATGGAGATATTATACAATAGGGGGAAATTTTATGGACGCGGAACAAAGACGTGCGTACACAAAATATAGGAGTAATCTAAGAACGAGTAGCAAAAAAACCAGCGAATTTAATTTGAGCGAAACAATTGTTATGCAGTGCATTGTAAGCGGAATCATAATTTTAATGGCACTTTGTATAAGTTTTATAGACACGCCGACTACCAATGAAATTGAAGTTTCGCTGAAAAAGGCATTGTCAGAAGAAATGACGAAAGAAAACATAACGGATTTAACCCAAGGTGCGGTAGCCAAGTACGAAAACCTTAAATCTAATATGCAAGTTATTTTTGGTGGGGCAGAAGGAATGATTCAGGAAAGTGAAAGTCCAGTAAAAGTAGTACCGAAAGCGGAGACAGTTGCCGAAACCAAGAAGCCTGCGAATAACGATTTTAGAATAGATGAAGACGTTTTAAATTCTATCAATGGACAAGATATTTATGACACAACGGAAAAAAAAGTCTTTGGTTCCGACAGTGGAAACGCTGACGGAACTTTACTAGACACGGAATATATAAATTCACCATTCATCAACCCAGTGGATGGAATCATAACTTCATCTTTTGGAAAAAGGGTTAACCCCATCTTAAAAAAAGAAGAACTGCATACAGGAATTGACATCGGAGTTAAAACTGGAACGAATGTTGCCGCTGTTTATGACGGGGTAGTTTTAGAAGTTGGAAAATCAAATACATATGGTAACTTTTTAAAATATAAAACAACAAACGGCTACACTGTTATGTACGCACATCTCAAAAAATCCAAGGTCAAAAAAGATGATGAAATTGATCAAGGTGAGGTGGTGGCACTCTCTGGAAACAGTGGACTCTCAACTGGTGCACATCTTCATTACAGCATTTGGAAAGATGAAGAACTGATTGACCCAATGAGTTTTCTTACGCTTACCTATACAAATGAAGTTGCGTTAGAATATTTGGCGAGGGGTGAGTCCATTAATTGAAAAAAAGAAACAGGGTCATGCGAGCTGTAGCAATTGTTGTTTTTCTGCTTGGTATCACTCAAGTCGTTTTGTTTCCCTATAATTTGTCAATTCTTTGTTGCGGTTATTACTTGTTGAAAATATATTAGAAAATTTGATATTACCTCACGATTCCAAAAGTTTTGCAAAACTTTGATTTTTGTTGTATTATAAGTTAAAGTCATTTATTTTTGGAGGAAATTATGTTACCAGATGAGGTACTGTTACAAGTTGCTAAACCTGCAAGATATATAGGAAACGAAATTAACATGGTAAAAAAAGATGTAAACGAGGTGGATATTCGTTTTGCATTTTGTTTTCCTGATGCGTATGAAGTGGGAATGAGCCATTTAGGGCTTCAAATAATGTACTACTTATTAAATGAGAGAAAAGACACGTACTGTGAGCGTGTCTTTTCGCCGTGGCTTGACATGGAGAAAATTTTAAGACAGAGCAATTTAAAACTCACAAGCCTTGAGACACAAGACGAGATTATTAATTTTGATTTTTTAGGATTCACGCTTCAATACGAAATGATTTTTACAAATTTAATTAATGTTTTGGATTTATCGGGGATTCCGATTTTTGCAAATGAGCGTTCCGATGATATGCCGATTGTTTGTGCGGGTGGCCCCTGTGCATACAATCCAGAACCTTTGGCGGATATAGTGGACTTTTTCTACATCGGCGAGGGCGAAGTCTGTATCAATGAAGTGCTTGACAAATACAAAGAAAACAAAGCACGTGGTGGCTCAAAGGAAGATTTTCTTAAGAGTATTTTAAATATCGAATCAATTTATGTGCCACGATTCTATGATGTGGAGTATGGCGATGACTTACTCATATCAAGCTTTAAGAAAAACATTGAGGAAGCACCGGACGTTATAAAAAAAGCATTTGTCACGGATTTGGACAAGAGCTTTTACCCAACCAAGCAGCTCGTTCCATTAATTGAAATCATTCATGACAGAGTAACGCTCGAAGTTTTTCGAGGATGTATGCGTGGTTGCAGATTTTGCCAAGCCGGATATGTGTATCGTCCACAAAGGGAGAAAGAACCAGATACACTAACAGAACAAGCCAGACAGTTAATTAAAACTTCGGGGCATGAAGAAATTTCTCTTGTTTCGTTAAGTACTGGTGACTACTCACAGTTTGAAAAACTTGCGAATGATTTGGTTGACGAGCACAAAAAAGACCATGTAAGTTTGTCACTTCCTTCATTAAGAATAGACGCTTTTTCACTCGAACTGATGGAGAAGATACAAGAAGTACGAAGAAGCAGTTTAACATTTGCACCAGAAGCGGGCACACAAAGAATGCGTGACGTGATCAACAAGGGCATTACTGAAACAGAAATTTTGGAAGGCTGCAAGATTGCGTTTAATGGTGGTTGGAACCGAGTCAAACTTTATTTTATGGTTGGATTGCCCACAGAAACCGAAGAGGATTTATTAGGCATCGTAAAATTAACAGAGAGTATTGTTGAAGAATATTATAGATTTGGCAAACGAGCACAAGCATTAAGCGTTGTGTTAAGCACTTCCTGTTTTGTTCCCAAACCATTTACTCCGTTTCAGTGGGATCCGCAAAATGACTATGAAACTTTTATGGACAAGCAACGGCTCATTAAAAAGTCATTTAGGAAAAAGCAAGTCAAATACAATTACCATGATGCAAAGCTTAGTGTTCTCGAAGGTGCCATTGCGAGGGGCGATAGACGTTTGGCGAAAGTTATTGTTCGTGCGTGGGAACTTGGAGCGAGGTTTGACGGATGGACAGAGCATTTTAAATTTGATGTTTGGAAAAAAGCATTTGAAGATTGTGGACTGGATATTGCTTTTTTTGCAAACAGAAAACGTGAGTTAACCGAGATATTGCCTTGGCAACATATTGATTGTGGCGTATCAAAAGAATTTTTTATTAGAGAACGCAAGAATGCGGAAAAAGAAATCACATCGGCAAATTGTAGAGAAAAATGCTTACACTGTGGTGTGACGAAAGTAGGTGTTTGTCTTGAGGGATAAGTACAGAATTAAGTTTGAAAAAGACGGAATCATGCGATTTACTGGACATCTTGATTTGCTTAAAATCATTCAACGAGCAACAAAACGTGCAGAGTTACCTGTGGCGTTTTCATCTGGATTTAATCCGCATCAACAAGTATCGTTTGCATTGCCTTTGCCGATTGGCATGAGCAGTGTTGGTGAATATGTGGATATTGAGTTTGATGTTAAAGTGCCTGGCAATACAATTTTGGAAGAGTTAAACAAGCAAATGCCTGTGAGCGGACTTAGAATTACCTCTGTTCGTGAATTTGCAGAAGGCGAAAAAAGTGGGGCAGCGTTAACAGAAGCGGCATCGTATGAAATTATTTTGCCTGTAGAAAAAGATGCAGTCAATCCTAAAATTGTGGAAGACATTTTGAAGGCAGAACAAATTGTTATACCTAAAAAAACAAAAAGTGGCGTAAACGACACAGACATTAGACCTGATATATTTTCTTTGTGTCTCGACGGAAATATTTTGAGGGCAACCCTTGCCGCTGGAAGCAGCCGAAGCTTAAAACCAGAGCTTGTTGCTGAATATATGCTGAGTCTTGCTGGCGTTGAATTTGGTGCGTTCACAATTAAGTACCATCGTTTGGATTTGTTGCAGAAGACAGAAAATGGTTTTAAAAGCTTAAATGAGGTATAAAAAATGAAGCAAATTATTATTGACTTTGGAGTTGACCAAGTACGAACAGCACTGGTTGATAATGGGGAATTGGTTGAAGTTTTGATTGAGGATTTAAAAGAAGACGAGCTTGTCGGGAGTATTTTTGTCGGTGTAGTTGAAAATATTTTGCCAAACAAGTTTGCTTTTATCAATATTGGACGAGATCAAAATGCTTTTATAGATTTAAATGATAGTAGGGAAGAGCAACTTCCCAAAATAGGGCAAAAAATAATTTTACAGATTTTAAAGGACGGAACAGAAATTAAAGGGCCGCTTGCCACGACAGAAATCACTTTTACAGGGAAATATGCCGCCGTCTATACAAACAGCATAATGGAGGTTGGCGTTTCTAAAAAGATAGAAGACAAAAAAGAACGCCAACGGTTGAAAGAGCTTACTAAAAAAATTATTCCAGTCGGGTACGGTGCGATTTTACGCACGTCCTCGACTGGAATTTTGGAAGACTGCCTCACAGACGAGATTAACAATCTGGTTGCATTATCCAGTAAAACGTTAGAATATGCACAGTTTACCAAAGCACCTGCACTTGTGTATAAGGAAGATAGTTTATCGCTGACACTTGAAATGTTTTTGGATGAGTCAGTTTCAGACGTTGTAATAAACAGCGAAGCCGAGCTTGAGAAAGTCCAAAAAATTCTTGTTGGGCTTGGTGTTGGAATAAAACCGAAGTTCGTGAGCACTAAAGAATTATTTTGCGAATATTTCATACAGTCGCAATTTGATAAGGCATTGCAAAAAAAGGTTTGGCTCAAGTCGGGTGGGTTCATCTATATCGAACAGACAGAGGCCTGTGTAGTGATTGATGTGAACACAGGAAAATTCCTTGGCACAAAAAACCAGCAAAAAACCTTGCTTAAAACAAACTTAGAAGCGGCGGTTGAAATCGCAAAGCAAATCAGATTGCGTAACTTATCAGGCATCATCATTATAGATTTTATTGATTTATGGAACGAACATGATATTGGTAAGCTTGAACAGAAGCTTGCAGAAGAGTTAAAAAAAGACCGAATCCATGTAAATATTTTGGGTATGACAGAACTTGGGCTGATGCAGCTGACAAGAAAGCGAGTTAGAAAAACTTTATCAGAA
>JAVBKL010000065.1:0-3888 GCA_031554055.1 Eubacteriales bacterium
GCAGCCGTTAGCCCGATTAATACATCACCCTCAAAAAAACTGGTGGGTGCTTGCCCTTGGCCAATAAATTCAGGCTCGGTATCTATGGAATTAAATGCATTTACAACGGTTGTGTGGCTGCCTATTTCTGCAACCAGTACATCTATCTGTTTCATCTGCTTTCCCTTCTAGCTTTAACCAAGAAACTTGTTACATCAATGCCTTTAGTGCCACGGCCAAAACCTGCGTCCATTCCCGCTTGTTTTGCCATTTCATTTGTCAATTTTGTGGCACCTGCTATCAAGAACAATTTGTCACGAACAGCCTTTTCTAAACCAAGCTCGTGGATTTTGCTCATGTTCTTTGTGTGAATGTCGTCATGCGTGATGATGGTAGAAACCAAAATGGCCGAAGCGTTCGCTTCAATGGCCGCATCTACAATTTTTTCAACGGGAACAGACGTGCCAAGATAAATATATTTGATGCCGTATTTTTCGATACCGCCATGTTTAATATCCAGTGTTTCTTTCATACCCACAGAATGTTCATCGCTTCCGATGGTTCCTGCAACAATGAGCATCGGTTTTTCTTCTAGCTCTTTTCGGATTTCTTCTTCTGATAGGTTTAGAACTTTCTCGGGAATCACAAGCTCGCTCTTCTTAATATCAAATTTCACTCTGCCTTTTATCTCCACAAGCATTCCCTCTGATGGGTGAATCACTTGTTTATGTACGACAACCACATCTTCAAGACCCATTTTTTCGCCGCATTTAATCGCCGCAAACTCCGCTGTGCGTTCGTCCACAGGCAAGAAAATGGTGGTGGAAACAACGCCGTCTGCCGCCCATTCCACTTCTGGCTTGATCAAGTCCGTGTCAAAATATTTTTCCACGTCTTTCAGGCGAACATTTACGTTGTCCATCTCATCAAGCTCGTCAATGTAAATAATTTTTGAACGATCCTCAAAGGTATCCCCGCCGATTGCATCGGAAGGTTTTTCAAACTGCTTTGGTACGTTATTGTAACCATAGTGCACAGACACTGGAGCAAAGTAATCACAATCACGCTCAAACAACATGCCAGCACCGATACCGTCGTTTATGATACGAGGGATTCCGTCGCCGTTACGCTCTGGATAATATCCGCTGTCAATGAAAAATCCGTCCTCAACCGATTGAAAATATCCGCCGACTGCAAGCATTTCTTCCATAAAGAGGATGGCACGTTCTTTCAGCTCACGTACTTGCTCACCCAACACGCCGTCACGGTTTAAAGAAACCATTTCGGTCAGTCCGTCCATGCCGTTTAACGCTTGCTTTGCGGTGTTGATTGCTGCAATATTGTTATAATGCCAAGGCACATTTCGTCCCTCGTCAGGCGTGATCGTGGATTGAATATCCGCACTGGTCAGCCTTGAAATCACCAAGTTGAGTGTATGGGTAACCGTTGCTTCACGCATATCGGATTCCATGTATTTGGTGTGTTGTTGTGCTCGCATTTTAAACTCTTTGAACAAATCACGAAGAGCAACCGCATATGGCAAGTCAATTCGCATACAAGGAGCTGGTGGTGCTGTCGGCGGAACGGTTGAAAGTGCTATGTTTTCTGGCTTGATACCGACCTTTTTTGAAAAAATCGAGTTGATGGCATGTTGCACCATAAGCTCTGGGCGAACTTTCCACGCTTTCATCGCTGTTGCGTTTGCATTGTGAGCACCGTCAATTTGCAAAATATCTGCCCAAGCCATGATTTTTTTCGCTTCACAAGCGTCAACAAAACTTCTAACCATGTTGATGTTTCGATAGAGTACATTATACTGTGGGTCTTGGTGTGCTCCGTTGATTCCCTCTTCGGCAAACATAACCGCAATATCAGGGCCTGCCACGCCAGAAATATAGGAGTGGAAGTTAATCGGGCGGCCTACTTCTTCTTCAATTAAATCAATTGCTTTTCTTGTTGCACGGCATTGCTTGCGAGTGATTGTGATGCCGCCCATTCCTTGCGGTGTTCCTTCGATTAATGAATCATAGTGCGACTGCCCCGCCGTCCTGATTACCATGATGTGATCGGCACCGTTCCAAGCCGCCATACGCATACGGCGAATGTCGTCTTCAAATCTGCCCGATGCAATTTCTGTTGTAATGACACAATCGGGCTGTGGGTCGATGCCGCCGATGCCACGGCTACCCGCAAGCGGAATAAATTTCTCAAGCCCTTTTGAAGTTTGGTGGAACTCGAAATCGCCAATTTGACGGGTTTCGTTTTGCCCCTCACGCCAGTGCCAGCCACGGCGTTTTGGTGCGTATGTATCCAAGTCCTGTAAAATTTCGTGAATATTAATCTTTTTATTTGGCTCCAATGTCATTGATACGCACCCCCCTTAAAATAATGTGTCTACGATGTCCCAATCTTTTCCGCTTGCCAGTAAAAGCCCTGCTTCTCGAACAGTAATACCTTTTTTCTCTGACAATCGCCAAACCACATTGCCACAGCCTTTGCCCATTAGCCCTTTTTTCATTACGCCTTCAACAATCGGCTTTACTTCTATACTGGAAAAACCCATGCGTAATAAAATACTGCGTTCCACCGCAGGCGTTGTATTTTTATGTCCAAGCGTAAGCATCGGATCCACAATTTGCTCGGCAAGTTGCCAAAAGCGAGCATAAATTTGCTCATCTGTGAGATCTGCCAGATGTGCACGTCTTGTGCTAAAATCATCTTCTCGTTTCATTCATTAACCCCCTTTAATGTTTGCAAAACAAATTCAACAGTTGTTTTTGCGTCCTGTGCTAAAAATTCTATGTCTGTATTTGAAAGTTCTTGCGGATTTTCAATTTTATGTGTGGTGAGGCAGTTCTTGATATACGATTTTCTTGCACGGTCAAGGTCAAAGTCACGGCATTTTATGAGTGATGGGTGGCTTGGAAGAATAATATTTTCTCCAGCTACCTCATCATCTGGGTCGCCAAACGCTACGGTGATTCCATTTTTCTTGGCAAACGAAAGCTGCGGCATACTGTGCTTGCCCGCCCCTGTGTATTCTGTTTCTTGCACCACAATCATTTGATCGTTGTCCATTTCCTGTGCGAGGGCAAATGCCGCCGTGAGTGATGTATTTCCAGCGGGGCCACGCTCCAGTCCTTCGAGTGCGGCGAGCGTTTCTGTCATATAAAAAACTTCGCCTTGCTTCACTATCATGTACCGATCCAAATACCTTAGGCTTCTTGCCGCATTTCGTGGCACGTCCGAACGGTCTGGCAATGTCGCAAACGGCAAGCCAAAACCAGTATGTCCCGTTGTAAAAGATTTTTTGTTAAACTGCGAATCAGACGCCATGTGTAGCCCTGATAAATCCACACTTGCCCCGATAATTTCCACAGACGCAGCCCCTGATTTTTTAAGACCACGTGCCGTCCCTGTAACATTTCCACCACCCGCATGGGTTATTAAAACTGCATCGGGCAGCCTATCAAACTTTGTTCTAAACTGGGTGGCAATCTCCGCACCAAGGGTTTCCACACCGGCGATTCCAAATGGTGTGTAAAGCGATGCGTTGAAGTAACCTGTTTCTTCGAGCATTAAAAGCACCGTATAAAAAAGCTCTGGACCCACTGAAAGCTGAACCACTTCTGCACCAAACGCTTCGCAAGCCCGTTGTTTCTCAAGAATTTCGGGTTGTCCAATTTTTTTCGAGTCATAACATTCCTGAACAACAATACATTTAAGCCCTTGCATCGCCGCTTGGCTTGCCACCGCCGCACCATAGTTTCCGCTCGTTGCTGTAATGACGCCACGATAACCAAGTTTTTTTGCATGGTATACGGCGTTTGCTGCACGTCTGGCTTTAAAACTTCCCGATGGGTTGCAAGCTTCATCTTTTATAAAAATCCTTGCCGCTTTTCCTGTTTT
>JAVBKL010000106.1:0-16953 GCA_031554055.1 Eubacteriales bacterium
CAGGTGTTGAACCGCATGATTATGAGCCGTCTGCAAAAGATATGGCAGAGCTCCAAAATGCGGATGTTTTTGTTTACAGCGGAAAAGGAATGGAGCCATTCATCGAAAAAATGCAAAATTCAATTCGTTCTGAAAAACTTACGTATATCGAGGCTTCAAAAAACATAGAAGCGATTAACGATGCTGACCCCCATGTGTGGTTAAATGTGGAAAATGCTAAACTTGAATTGCTAGAGATTAAAAACAAGTTATCAGAACTAAATCCGAAAGACGCAGTGATTTATAAAACGAACTATGAGCAACATGCAAAAAAATTAGACGAGCTACATGTAAAGTATAAAGAGAGTTTGGAGAATCTTGACAAAAAAGATATCGTTGTAACGCATGAGGCATATGGATATTTGTGCGATGCGTATGGGTTAAACCAAGTTGCAATTTCTGGAATTTCTGCGGAGAACGAACCAACACCAGCACGAATGGCTGAAATTATTAAAATTGTGAGAGATAAACATATCTCTTATATTTTCTTTGAAGAGCTTGCCAGTACAAAAGTTGCTCAAGCGATAGCCAATGAATGTGGTGTTAAGACGCTTGTATTAAATCCTTTTGAAGGGTTTGCAGAAAACGACGTGCCAAAAAATTATTTTGATGTGATGGAAGAAAACTTAAACGCGCTTACGACTGCTTTGAAAAATTAAGATAAAATAGGTAAAGCACCCCGAGGGGTGCTTTACCTATTTTATTACAAACCTGAACTTGGTGTAGTCGAATTCATTGTTGTACCCATGTTGCTTATAGAATTTGAATCAACAGAAGAGTTTGCAGTGTTGTTAATATTTCCCTGTGTTGCAAGGTTTCCAATACGATTGTACATGTTGTTGTTGTTATAAGAATCACTTAAACCACGATCAAGTGTTGAATTCGTATCGTTTTGGTAAGTGCTTGCGTTGTTACGGTAAGAGCCAATGTCGTTACGGTCATTCATAGAACTACGGTCATTCATTGTGTTCCAGTTGTCGTTGTTGTTAAAATCGTTGTTACGATCCCAATTTGTAGCAGTTGATGTTCTGCTTGTGTCGTTGGTTGTATTCATGTTAGTACGATTGTTTGTAGTAGTATCGTTGTTAGTTGTATTGTTATTTGCTGTATTGTAGTTTGATGTTCTATTATTTGTTGATCTACTATAAGCGGTGTTGTTGTTTGTAGCATCGTTGTTTGTTGTGTTGTTGCTAGCTGAGTTATAATTTGCTGCTCTGTTTGCACTTGTTGTTAAGTTATTGGTATTCACATTAGCCGTGTTGTTCGGTCTGTTGGCAGCCATTGTTTCATTGTTTTGAGCTGTATTGTTTTGAGCTGTGTTGCTATAGTTGTTTGTATTTCTTGTATTCATCGTGTTGTAATCACGGTTTGTAGCAGGTGTTGTTGCTACGTTGTAATCACGATTTGATGCTGGTGTAGTTGTGGCAGAATATCCACGATTAGCTACTTGAGAAGCCGTGTTATAATTGGAGCCTGAGTTTGCTGCACTGCCAGTGGTGCCTGAATTGTAAGTCATTCCCTCGTTATAGTTTGTATAAGAACGGTTCGTTGCAGTCGTGTCACGAGAGATTGCGTTGCTTGCGGAGTTCATCATGCTGCTGTTATAGTTTGTAGAAGTTGTAGCATTTGCTGTGGGGCTACTGGTGTAAACAGGTTTATAAGTTGCGGATCTGTTTGTAACAGAAGTAGTATTTCGGTCATAGTTATAACCATATCCGTTGCCTGTTCTGTCCGTATCATATACGGTGCTTACTCTATTTGTCACTTTATCTGTCTTATCATTATAGTCGTTATCCATTGTGCAACCGGTTGCACCAAGCATTGCTGTAACTGTTCCTGCGATTAATATAGTTTTGAATTTCATATTTATCCTCCTCAGAATTTAAAGTTATATTTTAAGTTTAAAAGTCATAGTCAAAGTACCATTTGCTTACGGTACAGTTATATTGTAGGCAAAAACAGCATTTTGAATACTACTATAACATTGGAATAATAACTATATTTTCCTACTTGTATAAAAAAATTACAAATGCAAAAAATAAGAGGATAGACTTGATGATGAGGATTGATTGATTATGAAGAGATTAACGCTTGCTGGCATTTGGATTTTGCTTGTATTTGGCGGTGCAGTTTTTTTGGGCTTAATGTTTAACCCGTTGAAGATTTATAATTACAGCGGAACAGTCACACGTTCGGCAAACGATAAAACAAAAGTTGAGCAGTTCTACGATGTGAATTTTATGATGGAGAAAGTCGCACAGGGCAAAGTTGCAAACTATGCACCACGGCTAAGTGTTGTTGATTTGGAACAGGCACTTTATTTTTCTAAATTTTTTGGCGTTGACCGAAACTTTAAGGAGACGGAAGAATTTTATTCGTTTGAGAACGAAAAAGGGTATATCCAGATTGACAAGTTTGGTTCGCACATACGGTTTCAAAGCAAAGGAAAATTAGAGTTATATAATAATGAAGAAACTCAAATTGAAAAAGTGTTTTTGGATGAAGAAGTTATCGGTTTGGCCGAAGAATTTCTCTCGCATAACATGGACTTTTTTAATTATGAAGAAGCAACTGTAACAGACAACGACGGAATTTTTACCGTTACCTTTATTGACAGAATAGGAAATTTAAAAAATTATGCTTTCCCAACAACGGCGACGCTTGACAAAAGTGGAAACATTCTCTCTGCCGATTTTTATTTTTTTAATTATGACAGGCTCAATAACTTGCCAATCAAAACAATGGAAGAAGCGTTTTATGAGTTGCCGCTTGATATTAATGAAAATAAAAATGTAAAAGTAGATTTAAAAAAATGTACCCTCGTTTATTATTATCAAAAATCAATTGTTGAGCCTTGTTATTTATTTGAAGGTGAACTTACAGATGGGTCTGCGTTTAAAAGTTTTATTAGTGCAACAATTTATCAGTAATTATTGATATTTATTTTACAAAACCATTGACTTTTTTGGAATAAAATACGATAATATGTTAGGTCATCTTTAACTTCATAAAAAATATCTAGGAGGAGAAGTTGTGTCAAAGAAAGAAAGCGAATTCGACCGTTTCGACCGGATGAAAAGACTGGAAAAGGAAACGGAAGTTCAAAAACGTAAGAGCGAGGGAGCATTAAGCGAGACTGTGGAAAAAAAGGGAGGAAAGCCTAAGGCAAACTTGCGAAAAAATTGGACGCATGAATACGCCGACGACCTAGAAACAGAATACGACTATGTTTAAAATATAATAACACGAAGCGTTTGCATTTTATTCATAAATGGCAGACGCTTTTTTGAATTCCAAAATTTTTATAACAGGAGATGTTAACTTGGATTATGTACATCAACTTTTAATCCTTTGTCCATTTATTTTTTTTGCCGGATTTGTAGATTCGATTGTGGGCGGAGGAGGAATCATTACTTTGCCAGCTTATTATTTGGTGGGCGTTCCGCCCCATATGGCTCTTGGCACAAATAAATTTTCATCGGCGTTTGGTACAGCAGTTGCCGCTTATCGGTTTTTGAAAGGGAAAAAAGTCCACTTGGGTGCGGCGGCTGTTTCTGTCATCACGGCACTTATCGGTTCGGCAATTGGTGCGAGCTGCTCACTTTTTTTAACAGCCGATGCCCTGCGATACATATTGATTATTTCACTGCCTTTTTTGGCGTTCTTTATTCTTAAAAATAAAAATTTTGGCAAACGAGATGAAAAGCTCGACATTCCGATTCGCAAAGTTTTAATATTATCGGGAATCATCGGGCTTGTGATTGGTTGGTATGACGGCTTTTTTGGCCCGGGTGCTGGTACTTTTTTAATTTTGGCGTTTAACGCAATCGTTGGGTTTGACTTAATCACGTCTTCTGGAAATGCAAAAATGGTAAATCTGGCATCCAATGTGGCGGCACTGATTACATTCCTTATTAGCGGCAACATTATTTTTGCGTTGGGGATACCAGCAGCCATTTGCTCCATCGGCGGAAACTACTTGGGCTCGTCCCTTGCCATAAAAAATGGTGCAAAAATAATCAGACCGCTGTTCATCTTCGTATTTATTTTATTGCTAATGAAAATTCTCTATGATATAGTAAAGAGCATGTAATTTGTGTAGTTGAGCAAGTCTAGTATCGAGGGGGCTGAATGCATTGGGTAGAATAATTGCTGTCGCAAATCAAAAGGGCGGCGTAGGAAAAACAACCACAACAGTAAATTTGTCAGCTAGCCTTGTGGAATGTGGAAAAAAAGTTTTAACAGTTGACTGTGACCCTCAGGGAAACACAAGCAGCGGTTTGGGCATTGACAAGGAAAACATAGATAAAACGATTTATAACTTGATGCTTGGTGAGTATGATTTGGAGGAAGTTGTAAGAGAATCGGTTATGCCAAACCTTCGTATCATCCCATCCAATGTGAAGCTTGCGGGTGCGGAGATTGAACTGATTGGTTATCCCGAACGTGAGTTCATACTTAAAAAGATTTTGGACATCTATCGATATATTTATGATTACATCATCATCGACTGTCCACCGTCGCTCAATGTACTTACATTAAACGCACTCACAGCGGCAGATTCCGTTTTGGTGCCGATTCAGTGTGAGTATTATGCACTGGAGGGTTTATCTCAACTTTTAAACACAATTGAGCTAATCAAAAAAAGGTTGAACCCCAATTTACATATAGAAGGCGTTGTGTTTACCATGTTTGACCCACGGACAAACTTGTCCATGCAGGTGGTTGAAGAAGTGAAAAAACACTTGAGTAAAAACGTTTACAGAACTATTATTCCAAGGAATGTTAGGCTTGCAGAAGCACCCAGTCATGGACTGCCCATCAATTTATACGATCCAAAATCCAAGGGTGCAGAGAGCTACATGCTTTTGGCGGAAGAGGTTATTGAAAAAGGAGTGTAAGCTTTGGCAGTTAATAAAAAACTAGGCGGACTAGGCAAAGGCCTCGACGCATTAATCACAACCAACAGTCGGGTGGCGGAACTTGCCAACCAAGAAACTGGCGTTATCGAAATTGATATAAATAAAATTGAGCCAAACCGTGAACAACCAAGAAAGTATTTTGATGAAGAGGGGCTTCGTGAGCTTGCGGATTCTCTGCTTGAGTTTGGCATGATACAGCCTGTGATTGTGAAATCCGAAGATGGGTTTTACTCTTTGGTTGCGGGAGAAAGACGCTGGCGGGCGGCAAGAATTGCCAAACTAAATACAATTCCAGTGATTATAAAGGACTATAGCCCGATAGAAGTTTTGCAAATTGCTTTGGTCGAAAATATTCAGCGTAAGGACTTAAACCCGATTGAAGAAGCACTTTGTTATAGACGATTAATTGATGAGTTTTTCTTTAACCAAGAAAATATCTCGCAGAAAGTTGGAAAGAGCAGACATATTATTTCCAATGCAATCAGTTTGCTTCAACTGGATGCAAGAGTGCAGAATTTTTTGGTTGAGGGCAGATTAACTTCAGGTCATGGGCGAGCCTTGTTATCTGCAAAAAGTGGCACCTTGCAGTTTGAAGTCGCAGAGAGAATCATAGACGAGGACTTGAGTGTGCGGGAAACCGAACGAATCATAAAAGAAACCGAATCAAAAAAAGACGAGAAGCCAGAGCAAAAAGAAGTTCAAAAAGAAAAAGTGAATTATGTTCATGTAGAACGAGATTTAAAAGTTCTGTTTGGAACGCAAGTGCATATTCGTGACGGAAAAACCAAAGGTAAAATTGAAATTGAGTATTATTCACCAGAAGAGCTTGAGCGTCTGATTGGAATTTTTAAAAGAGTTGAGTAGTTGATAAAAAGGCTTCTGAGTTGGTTTGAACTCGGAAGCCTTTTTATCATGTTCAGAAAAAGTCCAATGCTGTCAGCATAGTTTTGGAAAAATATATGACTTCCCCAATGTCAAAAAAAGAATTATAATAAGTGTACAATGGAATCAATTTTAAAGGTGGGGGAATTTATGAAACCAGATATTTCTACAAAAGATTTGCTTGAAGCACTTGAACAATCGAAAAGTATTGAGAATTTTATAAGCGACTATAACAATTGTTTTGTAGACATTTCTTTTAAAGAATACCTCGATAATATGCTCACATTGTATGGGCTTAAAAAAGCTACGGTGATAAAAGCGTCACAGCTTAGTGAAACCTATGCCTATCAAATTTTTTCAGGTCTTAAAAATCCATCACGTGACAAGCTCGTTGCACTTGCCGTTGGCATGGGTTTAAACTTGGACGAATGTCAGAAATTATTATATCTTGCCAATGTCAATGTTTTGTACCCGAAAAACCGCAGAGATGCTGTCATTATTTTTGGGATAAATAAAAAATTAAGCATACCTGAGATCAACGATATTTTGTTTGAAGTGGAAGAATTTACGTTATAGGGGGCAGTTTCATGCAAAAAACAAACCGAAAAACCAAGGCGGTGCTCTTGGGAATTTTATCAGGGCTTGCCGTGAGTGTGGCTTTTATTTTTCCGATGTTTGTGGGGGAAATACAGGCGAGTGCACGTGAATCGGTGAGAGAAAAAAACTTGGTGGTTTCCCGTGGAGAAGCATTTGGCGATATAGAAAAAACCAATGTAAAAATAAAAGCACTGCTAAATGGAAAACCACAAGACGGCATGAGCGTTTCGCCAAACATGAATATTTGGTACACACCAATAAACGGAGAATCCACTGTGAGTTTGGAAACTGGTACCTATAAATTTGCTGCGTCACACGAAAATCGTGTGGTTACCAGTGTGCGAGAAATTCAAGCTTCGGATCACAAAGACGCAGCCACCCAAGTGACGCTGGACGTGGACAATGCTCCCTTGGCAGATGACCTTGTTTTTTTTACTGTGGATAAAAACGAAAGCAAAGTGTTTCCTTTGCATATTCAAGGGGCAGATGCGGTTATTTATGGTTCAGCACCGAGTGAGCTTAAAATAGTGAAGAGTGAAACTGGGTTTGATATGCAAGTGGACGGCAAGGTGCTTGGCTCTGGCTTTTGGAGTTTTGCGGTTCGAGCAGAAAATGAATATGGCTTTAGCATGATGCAAATTGGGTTACGTGTTGTTGAGGAGAAAGAACCAATTTTGCTGTACACGGTGGACGACTTGAATGCGGTTCGTAAAAATTTATCAGGCTCTTATCAACTGATGAACGACTTGGATATGAGTGAGGTAGACAATTGGGTTCCAATTGGTTCGGCCCAGTATCCGTTTACAGGAATCTTTGACGGCGGTGGCTATGAAATCTCGAGCTTTCATGCTCCAGAAAAAATAGCAGGAAAAAGCTATTTTGCTTTGTTCTGTGAAGCAAAAAATGCAGAAATTAAAAATTTAATTATGCGAGAACCAGTGATTACACCAACAGCAGAAACGAATGCAGAAGCATGTGCAATTATTGTGGGTATCATTAGCAATTGTTTTATGGAAAATCTAGCAACCATCGACGGATTGGTGTCAGCCTCCAGTGGTCAATCGCATCTCACCATCGGGAGTGCGCGTAGCAGTGTTCTATTAAATTTGTTTAACTCAACGGAAACTTTTGGAAAAGGCGAGAACCGTATGTATTCCTCTGGTGCGGTGGTGTCAAATACTTATGACAGCTATACAGCTTATTGTGCGAATGAAGGCAATATAAAAGCCAACTTTATGGAGGGCGGCGTTGTATGCTTTAATTCAAATGGCATCGTGAAAAAAATAATCAACAGCGGAGCCGTATGGGGCTCAACCCTTGTTGGCGAATTTCCACCTGGTGGAGTTGTTCACACCGTGGACGGAGGATTTGTCACGTATTCGTATTTTGTGAAAGGACAAACAGCAACTGGTGGTAGTTCATTTCAGCTTGGGGTTTTAAACAGTGTGGTCGGCATCGGCTTTGATGATTTGAAAAATCCAAAAGCGTTGCCAAACCTTGGCAGTTTTGAAGGAGAAAACCCACAGTGGGCGTATGCGTCCATTGATGCAAAAGGGCCAGTGCCATTCGGTATTTTTAAGAAGCAAGCAGACAAGCCAATCATCAAAAGCGAAGAGGTGCATTTGCCAAAAATGGACGATACACTTTATTTTTATACGTTGGACGGCAGTGATCCTTTGTTAAATGGCAAGACAGGAGTTGAAACCGTGGAGTTAAAACTTAAGCAAAATGAAACAATCACTGTTTTTGCCGCACAAAAAGGTTTCCGCAACAGCGAAGTCGTTACATTTACAAACACGCCAAATCAAGGAGGACGCCAATGAACCCAAAAGAAGAATTTTTAGCACAATTTAATTGTGAAGCACCCGAACATTTGCCAGAGTATTTAAAGACTAGGCTTCAATTTGTATCATGCCTATCTCAAAAGAAAACTCGTTCCATTTATTTGGTGAAGGATACCGAAAAGAACGAGAAGGCGATTTTAAAAACTGCAAATGCAAACAGCCCAGACAATGTGAAGCGAGAATTTGAAATTCTTTCCAAACTAAAACACGGGGGCATACCCGAAGCTCTTTATTACACAACAGATTCGGTTGGTGATGAGTACTTGCTCCGTTCTTACGCAGAGGGTGAAACCTTGGCGTTTCTATTACAGAGGGATGGCGTTTTTGAAACGCTACAAATTTTGAAAATCATGGAGAAACTGTGCGAGATTCTAGCGTACTTGCATGGGCAAAGCCCACCGATTGTTTACAGAGACATTACGCCACAAAATATTATTCTTACTCCAAACGGAAAAGTTAGTATCATAGACTTTGGAATTTCCAGAGAGGAAACAAAAGATAAAAACTTTGATACGACTTATGTGGGAAGCACGGCGTTTGCCGCACCAGAACAATTTGGATTTACAAAAACAGACAACCGAACCGATGTTTTTTCGCTAGGACGATTGATGATTTATATGAGCACAGGCGGCGTGGAACAATCCACTTACGAAACAGAAGTTAAATCAAAAGAGCTTGTTAAGCTTATCAAAAAGTGTACCATGCTCTCTCCCGAAAAACGTTATGACTCGGTAGAAAAATTATCGAAGGACATCGCAAAAATCTTGTATCCACCAACAAAAAATGAGCTGGCGCTGTTTGGTAGTGCGGCGGTAGCTGTGATTGCAGTCGGGCTTGGCACTTGGTTTTTTACGCATACGCCGACAAAAGAAATTCCTGTTTCAAATCCCATCAGTGCTTCTGGTGCTGAATTTAAAGAAGAAGTGAAAGTTCCTGTATTGATAGAAGCAACAAAGTCAGGTGTTCCGTTTACAGACTGTGCGGTGTCGGTGGACAACCATCATTGGTTTGTGCCAAACAAAGACGGACAAGCAGAAGTTTTAGTTTATGCTTTTGACGATTACAAAGCGAGGGTGGTTTCTGAAAACCGAACAGCGTTTGCCAAAGCAGAAATCACGAGAGACGGCGGCCCTTATCGCTTTGCACTAGAAATGGACAACGCACCACTTGCCCCTGAATACATACCAATAAAAATTCCATTTGGGGAGAGCCACACCGTGCCACTTGCCATTACAAAAGCAGACGAAGTGATTGTAAGCGGACAACCCGAGGGAATTTCTGTTGAAAAACAGGGCGATGCATTTGTTCTTGCCGTCAAAGATACGGTTGAGGCAGCCGGATACTATACGCTCTTTTTGGAATCAAGCAGTGAGTTTGGTGTGGCTGAGAGTGTAGTCAGTTTGCATTTAGAAAGCCCTCAAGAAGTTACCGTCATTAAAAACAAAACGGAGCTTTTGAAGATGCGAGAAAATTTATCTGGCAATTACGAGTTGGCGGCGGATATTGATTTAAGCGGTATCGATTGGTTGCCAGTTGGAACAGAGGCAAGTCCGTTTTTGGGTACGTTTGATGGAAAACACCACACCATATCAAATCTTAGCGTGTCTGTCATTTTTAGCAATGAAAGCCCCACAGGGGGCGGTGATTCGGGCATGTTTGGCGTTGTAAAAAATGGCATGGTCAGAGATGTCATTCTCTTGAATGCCAATGTGAAAACATTACACACTGTGTTAGGCGGCACTGGCATGGTGGTTGGCAATTTGGTTCATGGCGTAGTCGAAAACTGTGCGGTGCTCGGTGGAAAAATAGATGCGGACATCGGAATTGAATCTGCCGCTGGCGGAATTGTCGGGATGAATCGTGGCATCATAAGTGGTTGTTTTAACTCGTCGGAGGTTTTAATTCGAACAGGCAATACAAGTAAAGACCGTGTGGAAACCTATGCGGGTGGCATAAGCGGCATGAGTGGCGGCTACATTACTGATTGTGGAAACACAGGAGCCGTAACAGGAATATCGCAAGCCGGCGGCATTACCGCTTATAGCGACCAAGCGATTGTTACACGTTGTTACAATGCGGGCAAGGTGAAAGCACCGGCATACTTGGGCGTGTACGAAGTAGGGGGCATAGCTCAGATAGAGGGACGTGGCAAGAGAATTTCCTATTCCTGTTTTGAAAAAGGCACAGCTCCAGTGGGGGCAACGGTGTTCAACCGTGGTACGCTACTTGGAATCATTCCCATTGCAAAAGAGGATTTTAAAAACCTAAATGGCTTAAACGATATTTTTCACGCAGACATGGACTTGCGGTTTTCAAGCCTCGATTCTTATTACCCAATACCAAAAGGCGTTTTAAATGAAAAATTAGAACAACCCCATGTGGTTCAAAACGGCGACCAAGTTTCTTTTGGAGAAACAGGCAGTGATTGTTCGTACTTTTTCACAGTCGATGGCAGTGACCCAAAACAAACAGGTGGCACAAAATGGACTGGCGAAGAAATTTTATTGAAACAAAATCAAGAGCTGAAAGTCTTTGCTGCCAAATCAGGTTTTGAGGATAGCGAAGCAGTGAGTTTTAAGTGGCAGTAGGAGTTGAAGCCGTTTGAGAAAATCAAACGGCTTTTGTATTACAAATAATTTTTGTGTTGTGAGACATTATACATATGTCAATCGTGTTGTATGTAGGAGGTGAGCGAGTGGAGAATAATTTTTCACTAAACAGGGAGGAAGAATTGGTTCAGCTATATGAGCGGCATGTAAATATGGTTTACAGGTTATGTTACCTATATTTAAAAAATTCTGTTGACGCAGAAGATGCGGTTCAATCTATATTCCTTAAGTTGTTAAAATCCAAAATTATTTTTAACGACCACGAACATGAAAAGGCATGGCTGATTGTGGCGGCGAAGAACTACTGCAAAGATATTTTTAAATCTTGGTGGAGAAAACATCGTGTAGACCTAAACGACTTGGCCGAAAATTCCAAAGTGGTGCAAGACGTAGAAGTTGGGGACGTGATAGCGAAACTTCTAGCTCTGCCTCAAAAATACAAGATTGTATTGTATCTCTTCTATTTTGAAGAATACGCAGCAAAGGAAATAGCGGAACTTCTAAATAGTAACGAAAGTACGGTTAGAACGCAGTTGCAAAGAGGTCGTGAACGATTAAAAATGGATTTAGGAGGCGAATACTTTGGACAAAGAAAAGATAAAAAAAGCAACTGAAGCCCTTAACCCTACAGCTGAGCAAAAGGAAAAAATGTTGGGTGCAATCCTAGAAAAAAATGTGCAAACGCCCATTCACCGTTTAAAGCCAATTTTTGTTGCGGCAATCTTTTCTTGCTGTTTGTTTGCTACAACGGCATTTGCTGCAGTATACCTTGGTCTGGATATGAGGTTTTTTAACTTTCTAAAACTTTCTGATAACCAGCAAGCTGAAATTCTCGGAAGTGGTGCGTATACGGTTGACAAAAAAATGGTAGACAAAAATGGGATATTGGAAATTAAACAGGTTATCGGAGACAGTAATCTTACTTATATCTTAATGGATTTTACAGCGACAGAAGGTGTGGCACTTAATGCCGAGCGTTATCGTTTTAGCGATTGTAATGTTCTTGTGGATACTTACCACGATTCTTTTGGCTATGGATTTACGAAGCTTGAAGATGAAAATATGAATGACAATAAAATTAGCTTGATGATGACAATCAATACCCAACAATCTCTTGCTGGGGGCAATATTCAGTTGAGTATGAAAAATCTTGATGCCGCCTCCAATTTGCCAAAGACATTTAAGGAAGCGGCAGAAGTAGACCCAGAAGCCCAAGTATTTAAACCGCAAATTTATGGTTGCTGGGAGACTTCCTTCAAGCTTGATTTTGAAGATTTTTCAAGAACGTACTTGTTAGATAGAAAAATAACGTTGTATGGCTATGGGGCAACGCTTCAATCCGTTGCGGTATCGCCTATTTCTGTTACAGTAAAAATTGCTAGTCCCCATGTGAAAGAACTATTCGCCGCCTCCCAATCAGGAGAAGTTGAATACGACACGTATCTTGACGGTTTTCCTGTAACCATCCACTACAAAGACGGCACACAAGAGACAACAACCTATTTAACAGGAATGGCAGTTGGTGACAATTTAACCAATACCATTGTCAGCGTTAAAAAATTTGAAAAAGTAATCAACGACAAAGAAATTCAAACCATTGAGTTTTTTGATTCCGTGATTATGATTGATTAAGCCTATACACACACGCTTCAAATGGACGCAGTAGAAAGTTATTTCCTTCGTAGTTCGATAAAACAAGTTTTAACTCGCCACGTTTTAATCGCAAGGGTTTTGGCACATGTTTTTGAGTTAAATTGATTTCTATATAGTACGTTTCGGATTCTGATATGCGGTAGTAGCAGAACAAATCATTTCTAAGATTGTGTGTCGGTTTAAAATCTCCGTAGATCAGAACCGTATTATTGTTTCGCAAATCAATTAGCTTTTTGTAAAACGACAAGAGGGAAGTGGCGTCTCCGTTTTGTTGGTCTGCATTACATATTTTGAAATCGGGGTTTGCCATAATCCACGGCGTGCCTGTTGAGAAGCCGCCGTTTTCACTGTCATTCCATTGAAACGGCGTGCGTGCGTGGTCACGGCTACCAGCAATTACTTTTTTTAAGGCTTCGTCTTTTGAGTCGCCGTTTTGTAGGAAGGATGCATATAAATTCAAGCTTTCCACATCTCGGAACTGATCAATGGAAGTGAAGGAGTTGCAGTTGATCATACCGATTTCTTCCCCTTGAAAAATAAAGGGCGTTCCTTTTAATGTCAAATGGATTACGGCAAGCATTTTCCCAAGAGGAAAACGCAAGGGGTGATTGGTGTTACCCAAAACTTTTGAAATCATTCGTTGGTTGTCGTGGTTTTCAAAAAACAAAGTGTTCCACGAGCCAAGACCCATGCCCTGCCATTTAATCAAAATATTTTTTAGTGCGACCAAGTCATATAAGTAATCATCAAGACGTGATTTTCCCGGACTATCAAGATGGTCAAAAGAAAAAATCATGTCAAGCTCTTTTCGGCTTTCATGCACGAGTAGTTCACTCATGTACACGCCAAGCCCCGGCACTTCCCCAACGGTGACAGCGTTGTGTGTTTCAAATGTATTCAGTCGCAATTTTCGCAAATGCTCGTGCAGACGAGGCCCATAAAAGTAATGCTCGATTCCGCAATATCCCACAAGCTTTGCAATCACTTCGTTGCCGTTTGGCAGTTCTGGCTGTTTCGAAATATAATTAATCACGTCAAGTCTAAAGCCGTCTATTCCTTTATCCAACCACCAGTTCACGATGTCGTATATTTCTTTTTGCAATTCATTGTTTTCCCAATTCAAATCAATTTGCTTTTTTGAAAACAGATGCAAATACCATCTGTCTTGCTCCTCATTGTAATTCCAAGCGGGGCCAGAAAAAAACGAAGTCCAGTTGTTTGGTGGTGTGGTGTTTCCATTTCCCTTTTTTGATATGTAGAAATCGTTATAGGGTGCTTCGTTTTCGAGTGCTCGCTTAAACCAAGTATGTTCGTCGGAAGTGTGGTTGATAATCAAGTCCATTATGAGCCGCATGCCACGTTTATGCACTTCCTGTAAGAGAGTGTCAAACTGTTCCATTGTTCCGTATTTTTCAAATATTTTTTTATAATCTCGAATGTCATAGCCCATGTCGTCCATAGGTGAATCATAAATGGGCGAAAGCCATATGGCGTTGACACCAAGCTGCTGTAAGTATGGCAGCTTTTCGATGATGCCCAAAATATCCCCGAGTCCATCGCCATCGGTGTCCTTGAAGCTTCGTGGATAAATTTGATAAAAGACGGCTTCTTTCCACCATGTCGGCTGTTGTTCACTGACTGGCGTGATGGTTTCACCTTTGGTCTGATTGAGCAAAGTGCAAATGGTTTTTATAAAGTCGTCGTCAATGTAACGTCCACTTAGTAGCTTCATATGTTTTAGCTGAAGGCTTTTGATTAAAATGTTATTCATGAAGAAAGGCGGTAAATTTATTTTTAGCAAGAGCCTGTCTGCTATGTCTTTCCCCATAGGGTGATTTAAAATTTGCCCGATGGTGCTGTTTTGATTAAATACTTGTTCTGTCATGATGGTTGTCTCCTTTAGTGTAAGCTTTTGCGGTACCATTCCTATCATATGATGGACAGCAGAAATAGGTGAGTTGCCTATTAATCTATCACCTTTTGGACAGACCCACATAGGATAAAACAAATAGGTAGAAAGGAGTAAATTATGCAATATTACATTGGAATACCTGTGTTACTGTTTTGTTTTATTATTTTTATTGTGATGGTTGTAAGACACCAAAGACAAAAGAATGAGCTTTCCAAGAGAATGCTCGTTCCGCCAGTGATAACAGATGCTTTTGAATCAGTTGATTCCGTGGCAGGTTTCGGTTATGACAAGGATCAGGATATTTTTTACTCTACGCATGACGCATGGCAAAGGAAATTTGGATATTGCCAGCTCTATGACGAGGTGGCCGCCGCATCAAATATGATCGTGCATTGTGAACCATTTCGTTTTGCATACGAAGGAAAAAGATGGCTCATAGAAATTTGGAAAGGCCAGTACGGAATTACAACAGGCTGTGAAGTTGGCGTGTATACAAGCGACGGTGCGGATCTCAATATTCCAAAAATATTTGATGGTACGTTTTACGGACAAACATTACCAGAAGACAATTTGCAAATGGAGTTGGCACTTTTAAAGGATCAGGAATTTCTTTTTTGTAGAAATGACCGCCATTGGTGGCTGACAGGATTTGTACTCGCTTCCTATTCGCAGCCAAGTGAACTCACGATGCAAGTGAAGATTACGCTTAAGACAAAGGAAATGAGAGACATTTTTATAAGAACTGTTAAAGACGCTGGATATTTAGACAACGAAATGGATGTGAACGGAAACTCCGTGGCTCTCATTTTTAAAACACCACATGCACCACAACCAATTACACAATCGGGTTTGCTTGCGAGCATTGTTCAAGCACAAAACAAACTGCTCTGCCGTTTCACACGGTATGCGACAAGGGATATGAACAACACACTCGAAAAGATGGCGTATTTGCAAAAGAAATTGCCTTGGGTTAGTCGTTTAACCAAACTCACCGGTTCGAAAAAAATGCATCGTAACTATGAGAAATTTAAGGGGCATTAAAAACTAGTTCTGGGAGGTGAATCTGTGACTGACTATCAACAATTAAAACAAACATTTGAGAAAGCATTAAAACTATCCATTGATAACTCTTCAAAAATGGTTTTTATGAGTGATATACACAGGGGCGACGGTAGTGGTGCTGATAATTTTCGAAAAAATAAAAACATAATGATTACGGCACTTCGTTATTATGATCGAAATCGTTTCACTTTATTTGAACTGGGTGACGGCGATGAATTATGGGCAAATGAGGATTTTGATCGCATTGCAAAAGCAAATGTCGGCGTGTTTTCTATCTTGACGTCCTTTTATGAAGACAACCGTTACTTTCCTCTATATGGCAACCACGATATGGTAAAAAGAAACGAGAAATGGGTAGATAAAAATCTTGACCACTATCAGCTTGAGTACAATGACCGTGTGCTCCCGTTGTTTCCGAGAATTTCAGTAAATGAAGCCTTTGTGCTTACACACAGTGATACAAACGACCAGATATTTTTATTGCATGGGCATCAAGTTGATATTGCAAACGATGATTTATGGAGAATTAGCCGATTTTTGATACGCTATTTGTGGAGACCTCTTGAAATTTTGGGAATGCAAAACCCAACATCGCCTGTCAACAATGCCACACGCAAACAACACATCGAGCAGACACTTGTTGACTTTACGCTCAACGAGAAAGTGATGATTATTGCCGGACATACACACCGTACTGTTTTCCCCAAAGTATGCGAAACGATGTATTTTAATGATGGCTGTTGCGTGTATCCGCATTTTATTACGACAATTGAACTGGAGAACGGACTGATCTCCCTTGTTAAGTGGAGTATTGTCGCTGATGAACGAGGGGTTCTTACCATTGTTCGAGAAGTGTTAAAAGGTCCGAACGTTCTACTGGATTATTTTAAGGCAACTTGCACTTGTAAGACAGCGGCAAGTGATAACGATAATTTTAGATTTTGAGGAGGATTAAAATGAGAAAAATATTTGACGACGAAGACGAAGACTTTGAAGAGAAAAATGACAACCATTTTAAAAAACACTGTGACGGCGGATGCACCTGTATCATTTGCCAAAAAGGAGACAAAGGAGATAAAGGCGAACAAGGCTGCCAAGGTGAACAAGGCGAGCAAGGATGCCCCGGCGAGCAAGGTTGCCAAGGTGAACAAGGTATTCAAGGCGAGCAAGGCATCCAAGGGGAACAGGGTATGCAAGGCGAGCAAGGATGCCCCGGCGAACAAGGTGAACAAGGCGAGCAAGGCATTCAAGGCGTACAAGGCATTCAAGGAGAACAAGGATGTCCAGGCGAACAAGGACCACAAGGTTGCCAAGGAGAGCAGGGTTGTCCAGGTGAACAAGGGCCACAAGGCGAGAAAGGATGCCCGGGCGAACAAGGGGAACAAGGAGAGCAAGGTTGCCCAGGTGAGCAAGGAGAACAAGGCGAGCAAGGA
>JAVBKL010000093.1:0-6224 GCA_031554055.1 Eubacteriales bacterium
CTGCTTAGAGGTTTTGACACGATGGAAGCTGTATTTTTAGCGAGCCTTCCTGAAGAAAAAATATCCGAAATTAAGAAAGCAATTGAAAACTATAAAGAAATGGAAGTCTCGCTTGTTGACAATTTGAAAAGAATTGATTCAAAAGTGAGCGAGTATACAAACAACGGAATGGATGCAGATTCGGTTTTTGAAAACCTTGCAACCGAAAAAAAATCTCATGATGAAATTGTTTTGAACTGGAAGCAAAAAATTGAGGAGTGCGGGGCAATCAGAACGAGCCTTGTTAAACTCAAAGAAACACTTGTAACCATTATCAAAATTAAATCGGAACTTTTGGCAACTGAAAAACAGTTTGACTTGTACGACAAACTGCAAAGTCTGTTCAAAAGCGGAAAATTTGTTGAGCACTTAGCCGCAAAAAGAATGGATTACATGACGATTGAAGCAACTCAAAGGCTCAAGAGAATGACAAATGGGCGGTATGCCATTGAAGTTGACGGCACAGATTTTTTAATCCGAGATGATGGCTTTAAAAACAGTGATGGAAAAGCGATTGTCAGGCGTTCGCCAAAGTCCTTATCAGGTGGAGAAACATTTATGGTTTCGCTGTGTTTGGCACTTGCACTCTCGTCTGTTATTCAACTCAAAAAAAGAGCAGACCTCGAGTTTTTCTTTTTGGACGAAGGATTTGGTACGTTGGATTCCAAGTTTTTAGAAAAAGTAATGGAGTCGTTTGAAAAAATGAAAAACGAAAAACTGACGGTGGGAATCATTACCCATGTCGAGGAACTCAAGGAGAAAATTCCATCGTTTATAACAATTGTTCCCGCCAGTGAAAGCGCTGGCTCCATGATTAAAAAAATGTAAAAATAAAATAACGTGGGTTCGTTTGAAATTGTTTTTTCAAGTGAACTCACGTTATTTGTTTTGTGGGTATAACATCTTTGTGTTTGTCATAAACAATTTAATTAGTCGAAAACTTTTAAATGATAAAAAAGAAATTTTCACAATTTTAAATTAAGATATGTTATAATCGTATTACAAATTTGTACAGTGCGTTCATTATAAAAAATGCTGTTAAGGTGGGAAAGAATGGGAAAAAGTAATAAGAACATATCATTAGGCAATAAAATAGCACTGATCACTTGTTTTTTGGTTTTCATCGCTTCAGTTTTTATCGGGATGACATCGTTCTATATGTTTTACAAACATATGATTATTTTGGAAGGCAAAACAGCACTTTGTATTGCAGAAGCACTTGCTTCTGGAGTCGAGGACGAGAAGCTTGCCGATTTAATTTCTGAAAAAAATGAGAACGATTACTGGAATCAACTTAGTGCGATGCTCGATAAAACAGCAACTCGTTCTGATGTTAAATCCATTTATATTGCCGAAAAAATAAATTCTGGTGAAGTGGTTTATGTTTGCAAAGGCTCTTTTGATTTTAGCCAAAAATTCGGTTATGGGACGAGAGACAATCGTGAGCTTTTTCATGAGACATTATTTTTATCACAGGAATCAGGACGTGCAGAAAGTACAGATGTTTATGATTCGCCTTTAAGCGGAAAAGTAATTTCTGCGTTCGCTCCTATTTTAAATGGCAATGGCGAGAGCATTGCAGTTTTAGGTGTTGACTTTAATCTTGATAGTGCAATGAATTCAACAAGAGCGTTTGCGTCTACCATTTTGGTATCAATTTTGCTATTTAATATCGTGTTTATATCGGTCACTTTAATTTACATACGTGAGCAGTTTGCAACACCGATTAAACTATTATCAAGTATCTTTCATAAGGTTGCAACCGATGAGGACGAAATGCAAAAAGTTGCACAGTCCATTTTGGACGGAAGCTTTTCCAACACTAAAAAAATTCTTGATAACGGCGGAAGTGAACTCAGTGTTCTTGCCGATTCGTTTATGATTCTTATTGAACACTTAACGCTCACAGCCGCTATGGAACGCCAAATGAAAGAAGACCTTGAGCTTATGGTTGAGGAGCGTACCTTGGAGCTTGAACAAATGACAGAAGAGGCGACGATTGCCCGTGAGCTTGCAGAAAGAGCATCAGCGGCAAGAACAGAGTTCTTTGCAAATATGTCACATGAGATAAGAACACCAATGAACGCAATCATCGGATTATCGGAAGTGATGCTTTCAACAGATTTGACAAAAGCCCAAGCCAAATATGCAAATGACATCAATGTATCCTCCACAGCTTTGCTCGGAATCGTAAATAATATTTTGGACTTGTCAAAAATTGAATCTGGTAAATTTTCGATTAACGCTAGAGACTTTAACTTGATGGACTTGATTAACAGCGTGTCGTCCATGATGGAACTTTTGGCAGATGGAAAAGGAATTGATTTTAAACGAAACATCTGGGATAAACTTCCAGAGTGTATATACGGTGACGACTTGCGAATTAGACAAGTTTTAATTAATGTGCTTGGCAACTCAGTGAAGTTTACAAGCAAAGGCTCGGTTCTTTTTCAAGCTTCGCTCATACAGGACAAAATTGTATTTTTTGTAAAAGATACAGGAATCGGCATCAAGCCAGATGATTTAAAAACCTTGTTTGTACCGTTTGAACAGTTTGGCAAAAACAACAAAGGTGGCACGGGGCTTGGACTCTCCATTTCTAAAACGATTATTGAAATAATGGATGGAAGTATTGAAGTCAGTTCAACTTACGGAGAAGGCACATTGTTTCGGATAGAAATTCCGTATGTAGCGGGCGATATTTCAAAAGTTGAGGACGACAATATAAACTTCCACTTTATAAAAGCCAAAGAAGCAAAAATTTTAGTTGTGGATGACAACGAGACGAATCTTTTTGTGGCAAAAGGCTTGTTGAGTATGTGTGAGATTACTTGTGATACAGCAAGTAGTGGATTAGAGGCGATTGAAAAAGTAACAAATAAAAAATACGACATTGTGTTTATGGATCATATGATGCCAGAAATGGACGGAATCGAAACAACAAAGGCGATTCGTGGACTTGGTGCAGAATTCCAAGATCTAATCATCATTGCTCTTACAGCAAACGCCGTAATTGGGGCAAAAGAAATGTTCTTAAACGCTTCTATGAACGATTTTATTTCAAAGCCAATTGTAAAACGCAAGCTTAACAGCATTCTACAAAAATGGCTGCCCAAAGAAAAAGTTGTAATAGAAACAGGTAATGACGATAACACACCAAAGGAACTCGTTCTCACTGAAAAATTGCAAAAGGTTAGCAAACTACAAGAAATTAATGTGTTGCAAGCACTTGAGAGAATGGATAATTTTATGGAGATGTACGAAGAAACGCTCAAATATTTTGCCAAACATATGCCAGATGTTTCGAGACGCTTGATTGAGTTTATGGGTAATAACGATGCGAAGGCTTTTGCAATTGAGATTCATGGAGCCAAGGGATATTTGGCAACAATCGGTGGAAACGAACTGGCAGACCTCGCACAAAAAATGGAAACCGCCGCAAAGTCAAATGACATGGTATTTTGTAAGGATCGCTTACAAGAATTTTTAACGAAGTATCAAACCTTGGCAAATACCCTGAAAGAGATTTTTGAAGAGTCAAACTCGCAAGTTGTGGTTTCGGGCGATATTTTGGAATTGAAAGACGACATCATGCAAATCATTCTCTGTCTTAATGATTACAGACTCGACGAACCGCTTGAGATTGTGCAAAAATTTGAAAGATATAGTTATGGCGAAGATGTTGATAATTTAATTAAAAGCTTGAAAGAGCTCATTGATAACATCGAATATGATAGGGCGATTGAAGCAGCAAACGAAATTTTGCAAATTACATCTAATACGAATGGATTAAGGAAGTGACATTATGGCAGACGGTAAATATGTTGTACAACAATTATTGGAAATAAAAGGACTTGATATTGCGCTTGGCATGAGCAAATCGGGAAATAGAGATGCATATTTTCGTTCACTTGACCAATTCATAAGCAGTGGACTAGAATTTGTCGAGCAATATACCGAACATGAACTGTTAACACGCCAACAAAAGCTATTGATTGATATAACAAAAATTAACCCTTTGCTTCAAAAAATTGGGGCGAGAGAAATTATACAAAACCTAGATTTATTGGTGGAGTTCATAAAATCTCAAAACTCTGATTTAGCCAAGAGTTGTCTGTTCGAATCAAGAGAAAAAATAACCATGCTGCACAAAAAAATATCAAGTGCAAGAGAAGTGGAGAAAGAACCTCAAAAAGACAATCCACAATCAGGACAGTCAGAAACAAAAAAATACTCAGATGCAATCAAAGAAGTGAATTCGGGTGTTGAGAAAGCTGACAAAATACCGGGGCTACTCGTGATTGGAATGTTCGACGCACTCATAAAGAATATCGACGAATTTCAATTAATGCAAGCAGCACAAAGAGTTGAAAAACTCCAAAAATATCATTTTACAGATGATATAGATAAACTGCTTAACAACATTGATTACTATTTGCAAAACTTTGACCAAAGCAGTGCGGTGATTGATGCGAGGTTGCTTGCAACAATTGCAAACGAGCAAGGCTCATTGCCGATGAACAAGGTCAGTGCCAATAAACAAAAAGTCTTGGCAATTGATGATAACACGGGCGTGCTTAACACGTTGAGAAGTATGCTTAAAACAGAGTATGATGTTTTTTGTATTCCGGATCGTGAAGCAGTTTTCAGGTTCTTATCCATGCAGAAGCCAGATATTATTTTACTTGACATAGAAATGCCTCAAATGGACGGCTTCGAAATGCTGGGGCTCATAAGAAATTATCATGCATTAAAAAATGTTCCTGTGCTGTTTTTAACAGGAAATGCAACAGTTGATCATTTTAATAAAGCAAAGCTCGTTGGAGTAAACGATTTCATTAGAAAACCTGTAGACAGGGCTACCTTGCTACAAAAAATCGAATATCATATTAAAAATAGTCAGCAATGACAGGAGTGGTCGCATGCTATATAGAAACAATCCAAAAAACGGAAAAGAAATTTCTGGACTAGGCTTTGGTTGTATGAGGTTTCCAAGAAAGGGAAGCTCACCTGACCAAGAAAAGGTAAATAACTTGATTAAAACCGCAATCGATAGGGGCGTCAATTATTTTGATTCGGCGTATATTTATCCTGGGTCTGAAGAAGCTCTCGGTAAAGCACTCGAAACCCTTGGTGCTCGTGAAAAGGTGAATATAGCGACAAAACTTCCGCCGTATCTCTGCAAATCGGGCAGTGACTTTGACAAAATTTTCAACAAACAGCTTGAGCGATTGAGAACAAACTATATAGACTATTATTTGATTCATATGCTTGCCGACAGAAATTCTTGGGAGCGTCTGATCGGTTTTGGTATTCTTGAATGGATTGAACGGAAAAAAGCCAGTGGGCAAATTAAAAACATCGGGTTTAGTTTTCATGGTGGAAGAGTGGAGTTTAAAGCTTTGCTTGACGCATATGACTGGAATTTCTGCATGGTGCAGTACAATTACTTGGACGAGAACAGCCAAGCAAGTGTGGATGGTGTGCGTTATGCAGGTGAAAAAGGCATTCCTGTTTTTGTAATGGAGCCGCTTCGTGGTGGTATGCTTGTAAACGGCTTGCCCAAAGAGACAGTTGACCTTTTTGCAAAAGTGGATCCAAAGAAAACTTTGGCAGAGTGGTCGCTTAGTTGGTTATGGAACCAGAGCCAAGTGACAATGGTGCTATCAGGAATGAACAGCATCGACCAAATTGAAAATAACTGTGCGTATGCTTCAAAATACGAAGCCAATCACTTAGATGAAAACGATTTAAAAGTTTATGCCAAAGCGGTGGCAACCATCAACAAAGTAATTAAAGTTCCGTGTACGGGCTGTGCGTATTGCTTGCCTTGCCCACAGGGAATTGATATTCCCACTTGTTTTGCGGCGTATAACGAAAGTTATTCAAGTGGTTTTGGAGCAGGGTTTAAAAGTTATTTTATGACAACTGGTGCCATGTCCAAAAAACAAAGCAATGCCTCTAAATGTGTAAAGTGCAAAAAATGCGAAAAGCACTGTCCGCAAAAAATAGTAATCAGCGAACGTTTGGTTGAGGTTTCAAAAAGACTTGAGCCATTTTGGTATGCCCCAGTGTTTGGTTTGGCAAGAAAAATCATGTTAAAGTAATTGAGACGAGGTGAAAATATGCTCACAATAGAAAATCTTTCTAAAACATACCGAAACGGAAAAAAAGCAGTTTCAAAT
>JAVBKL010000033.1:0-3257 GCA_031554055.1 Eubacteriales bacterium
TGTTGGCTTTGTCGCTGTTGCGGTAGGAGAAGGCATTGTAGACTTAATGAAAGGTTTGGGCGCTGACGAAATTATTCAAGGCGGTCAAACGATGAACCCTTCCACTGATGATATTTTAAGTGCGATTGAGCGTGTTCACGCCAAAGAGGTTTTTGTTTTGCCTAACAATAAAAACATTATCCTTGCGGCACAGCAAGCACAAGAACTTTCAACAGAAACCAATGTTCACTTGATCCCTACCAAAACAATTCCGCAAGGAATCACGGCACTTGTGAATTATGTTCAGGGTAACTCAGTCCATGACAATATCGCACATATGAAAAATTCAATTGAAAGTGTAAGAACTGGACAGATTACATATGCAGTTCGAGATACGAAAATTGATGACTTGGAAATTAAAGAGGGCGACGTGCTCTGCATGATTGAAAACAAAATAGAGCTTGTATCCTCGTCGATTCAACAGGGTGCAATGGATCTGATTGATAAAATGGTACAAGAAGAGGGAGAGCTCTTGAGCATTTATTATGGCGAAGATGTGAGCAGTGAGTCCGCCAATGAGCTTTTAGAATATGTACAGGAACTATACCCAGACCTTGAACTCGAATTGCAATACGGAGCACAACCGCTTTATTATTATATTATTTCTGTAGAATAAAAATTTTTCAGAGGAGAGCTGTTTCCAAACAGAATGGAAATGGCTCTTTTATGCATAAAAAATTTTTCTGGGTGGTAAAATGAATTTACAAAATCCAATTACGAACATCAAAGGCATCGGAGATGCACGTGCCGAAAAACTTAAAAAGCTTGGCATTGTGACAATTAAAGATTTGATTGAGCACTTTCCGAGAGACTACCAAGACAGAAGCAAGATAACGAGTATCGCAGACGCAGAAATTGACGAAGTTGTGAGTGTTTCTGCAACGGTTATAGATACGAGTTTGAGCAGAATAAAAAATTTACTCATAACAAAAATAAAACTAAGCGACGGCACTGGAAATTTTGAAGCGGTGTGGTTTAATCAACCCTATCTTAAAAACAATTTTAAGAAAGGCGAGAAATTTATTTTCACAGGCACGTTAACAGAAAGATTTAAAAGATTACAAATGGAATCTCCAGATTATGAACAAGAAAAAGGTCAAGAACTTTTAAACTCCGGAAGAATTATTCCGATTTATCATGCCACCGCTGGTTTATCACAGAAGTTGTTGCGAAAAATGGTGAATGTGGCTTTGGAGGCTTTTAACAGTGAAGTGGAAGAAAATTTACCGCTGTACTTGGTTAAAAAGTATAACTTGATAAGCAGACATTTTTCTGTTAAAAATATTCATTTTCCAGAAAGCGACGAAAGTTTTTTTCTTGCAAGAAACAGGCTTGTTTTTGAAGAGCTTTTTTTTATGCAAATTCTACTGATGAAGTTGAAAGGGCTGGCAAAAGAAAGCGCCAGCTTTGCGATACAAGAGATTAATACAGAGCCGATATTAAGTAGTTTTTCCTTTGAACTAACTGACGCACAAAAAAAAGTCCAGAATGAAATTTTGGTTGACCTCCAAAGCGGCTTTCGCATGAATAGGCTTGTGCAAGGCGATGTAGGTTCGGGCAAAACTGCTATCGCCATGGTTGCGGCCTATGTGATTGTTAAAAGTGAAAAGCAAGTTGCCTTAATGGCACCGACAGAAGTTTTGGCAAGGCAGCATCTAGAAAGCTTTACCAACGTTTTTTCTGCACTAGGAATCCAAGTGGCTTTGCTCATTAGTTCGCAAACTCGTGGGGAGCGGAAACTAATTCTTGAGAACATTCAAAAAGGAGTGGCACAAATTGTAATTGGCACGCACGCAATCATTCAGGACAAAGTGCAATTTAAAGATTTGGGTTTGGTAATCACGGATGAACAACATCGCTTTGGCGTAAGGCAGCGGCTCATTTTATCCGAAAAAGGCGAGAACCCTCATGTCCTTGTTATGACAGCAACGCCGATTCCAAGAAGTCTTGCACTCATATTATACGGCGATATGGATATTTCTATTGTCGATAGTTTGCCGCCGGGCAGGCAAAAAATTGAAACCTATGCAGTCAATGCCAATTACCGAGAACGATTGTATGAGTTTATAAAAAAGGAAATAAATACAGGCAGGCAAGCTTATATGATTTGCCCTTCCATAGAAACAAATTTAGAAACCGATAAGCCGCTCGAGTCGGTCACAGAACTAGTCGAAAAGCTAAAGGACGTTTTTATCGGCATCGAGTTTGCTTGTTTGCACGGAAAAATGAAAACAGATGAGAAGCAACAAATTATGGAGAGCTTTGCCAGAAACCAATTAAAGCTATTAATCTCAACAACTGTAATTGAAGTGGGGGTGAACGTTCCCAATGCGACTGTAATGGTCATTGAGAATGCAGAACGTTTTGGACTCGCACAGTTGCACCAATTGAGGGGAAGAGTTGGACGAAGTGTACATAAATCGTATTGTGTTCTGATTACGGATTCCAAATCAAAAATTTGCAAGCGAAGAATGAAAGCAATGACCGAAAGCAATGATGGTTTTTATATTTCAGAGCTTGACCTTGAGCTTCGTGGAGCTGGGGATTTTTTTGGAACCAGACAGCATGGCTTACCTGAGATGAAGATTGCCAATCTCTATGAGGACATTGAAATTCTAAAACAAGCACAAGAAGCGGCATATGAAGTTATAAAAAACGACAAGGAGCTTGAGCGAGAAGAACATCGCTTGATTGCTCGGGAAATAACCGATAATTTTACAAAAAAAGTAACTCTCTAACGAGGTACAGTATGAAGAATGAAAATCTAAGAATCGAATATATTTTAGTTCGCTCCAACAGAAAGACCGTCGCACTAAAAATAGACAAGGAGTTACAGGTTGTGGTTTTGGCACCGCTAAAACTTCCGCAAAAGTACATTGACGACTTTGTAACCAAACATATAGATTGGATCGAAAAGCATTTGGCATCTGCACGTACAAGAGAAGCCATTCCAAGACTACAACCTACTGAAATTGAGCAACTATATAAGTCGGCTAGTGAATATATTCCTGATCGAGTAAAGTTTTTTAGCGATCAAATGGGCGTTTGCCCGAGGTCGATAAAAATAACTGAAGCACATACAATATGGGGAAGCTGTATCTTTAAATTTGGAATTTGCTTTTCGTATCGGATCATGTTACTTTAATAGAATTTAATCGACTATATCATCGTGCATGAACTCGCCCATATTAAACAAAAAAACCACAGCAAGCTCTTTT
>JAVBKL010000119.1:0-9764 GCA_031554055.1 Eubacteriales bacterium
TATTGTGTATAATAAACGTTAGCTTTATAAATAGTAGGGCTTTTATTTTTATGTATCTTAGCGAGTTTCCTTTTAATTTATACTAATTCACATTTAAGGTATAGAATAAAATTTTCATTCCGCACTTGAAACGTGTGCAGAACGCTTACGCTGTGAAAATTTTATTCTACCAGTCTAACGTGAATTAGTATTACTTGCCACAGTAATAGCTAGACAATCTCATTCACAGCTGTATTTGGTTCTTGATGTTTGATTGGCTATTTTTAAAAAACTTTATAATTTATATAAATTGAATTTATTATTTTTGAGATAATGTCGATAATAAACTGAGGAGAATGTGATTATGGTTGGTTCAGATATTGGTATAGACCTCGGCACAGCCAGTGTGCTTGTTTATATAAGAGGACAGGGTATTGTTTTGCAAGAACCTTCGGTTGTTGCGATTGATAAAAATACAAATAATATTTTAGCAGTAGGTGAAGATGCAAGAAGGATGCTTGGCAGAACGCCAGGCAATATTGTTGCGATTCGTCCGCTTCGTGAAGGTGTAATTTCGGACTATGATATGACCGAAAAAATGCTTAAATACTTTATTCAAAAGGCAGTTGGTAAGCCTTTATTTTTCAAAATCAAACCAAGAATAGCTGTTTGTGTACCAAGCAATGTTACGGAAGTAGAACGACGTGCAGTTGATGATGCTACCAGACAAGCTGGTGCCAGAGATGTCTACATAATAGAAGAACCAATAGCTGCTGCTATCGGAGCTGGAATTGACATTGCTCGTGCCTGCGGTAGTATGGTCGTTGACATCGGCGGTGGAACAACAGATGTTGCGGTTATTTCGCTTGGCGGAATTGTAGTGAGCACCTCACTAAAAATTGCTGGTGATAATTTTGACGAAGCAATCGTTCGTTATATGCGAAAGAGACATAATATTTTAATTGGCGAACGCACAGCAGAGGATTTAAAGATCAATATTGGAACAGCTTTTGATAGACAAAAACCGATCACATGGGATATTCGTGGCAGAAACTTAATAACTGGCTTACCTCGGACCATTACCGTTTCTTCCGATGAGATGCAAGAAGCGCTTCAAGAGTCAGTTATGAGTATTGTTGAAGCAGTACACATGGTTTTAGAAAAAACTCCGCCAGAACTTGCATCAGATATATCCGATAGGGGAATTGTAATGACAGGTGGAGGAAGCTTGCTCTATGGGCTCGATAAATTGATCAAGTACAGAACAGGCATCAATGCAATCATTGCAGAAGACGCAATTTCTTGTGTAGCTGTAGGAACAGGACGCTTTATTGAGTTTGCTTCTGCACATAAGAACATGGATAATATCAGACAGTATTCGAGAAAATAAGGAATTATTTTTTATACGAGAGGAAAATGGCTAAATGATACGTGGTTTATATACATCGGCTTTAGGTATGACTACGCAAATGAAAAAAATGGACGTTGTCTCAAATAATATTGCCAATGTTGACACTGCTGGTTTTAAGAGAGACAGGGTTGTAACTCGTTCATTTACTGAAGAACTCATGAAAAGATTGGATGACCCGAATGACTTAAACCATTCAACCAAGGTAGGTTCGGTGTCACAAGGTGTTTTTGTTGACGATATCTACACTGATTTTGCGACTGGAAGTATGCGGGCAACTGGCGGAACACTAGATTTGGCAATCTCTGGCGAAGGTTTTTTTACAATACAAGTCCCTGGCGAAAATGGTGACATGACGCAAAAATACACAAGGGACGGTATTTTTACGCTTGACTCAACCAGAACGCTTATGACAAAAACAGGTTTTAAAGTTATGGGTCAAGATGGCCCAATTGTAATTCCTGATGGCGACATTGCAATCAATGATAGTGGTGCCGTATATTCCAATGGACAATATGTTGATACGATGAAAATGGTATCTTTTGAAGATTTGCATACGCTTAGAAAATTTAAAGATAGCCTTTATTCGACAACGGCAGAGACAAAAGAAAAGCCGTTTACGGCTATTATTGAGCAAGGTTATGTAGAAAGTTCAAATGCAAACTCGGTTCGTGAAATGGTTGATATGATTACAACTTCGAGACTGTACGAAGCAAACCAAAGAATGATTACGATTCATGATACAGTTTTGCAAAGAACAGTGAACGACTTAGGTAGAAAATAAACACAATAATTTATAAGGGTGATTCTTATGATGCGTTCTTTGTGGACGGCAGCATCTGGTATGGTTAGTCAGCAGCAAAACGTTGACACCATTTCTAATAACTTGGCAAACGTGAATACTTCTGGATATAAAAAGGAAAGACTTGAGTTTAAATCTCTTTTGTATGAAACAATAAAAAGAGCGGATCTTGATCCAGTAAATCAAACAGGCAGACCTGTAAACTTGCAAATTGGTCATGGCGTTCGTCCGATTGCAACTTCTAAAGTTTTTACAACTGGCAATTTCCAAAACACAGAGCTTCCTTTGGACTTTGCAATTGAAGGAAAAGGTTTCTTTGTGGTTCAACATGGAAACAATGGTGCCGCATTTACGAGAGATGGTTCTTTTAAAATAAGCTTGAACGAAGATGGCTCAATGGGTTTGGTAACATCAGACGGTTATGCTGTTTTAAATGTGGAGGGCGAGGCAATTACTCTTCCACAGGGTTATACGATGGAGCGACTTGTTGTTGAGCAAAATGGTTTGCTTGCTTATACAAATTTACAGAACGAACTAGAAGATTTGGGTATGCAAATGGACATTGTTCAATTTTCAAACGTACAAGGGCTTGAATCAATTGGCAATAACTTACTGAAACAAACGGTTGCGTCGGGTGCACCGATTCAAGAGTCTGCTGGTGAGGTTACAGAAACATCTAGCCTTAGACAGGGTGTTTTGGAAATGTCAAACGTTCAGGTTGCTGAAGAAATGGTAAACTTAATTGTTGCTCAACGTGCTTATGAGTTAAATTCTAAAGCAATTCAAACATCGGACGACATGTTGCAACTTGCAAATAATCTTAAACGATAGGTTATAGAGGGTGATAATTCATGCAAATTTCGAATGTAACGAGCGGCCATATGGCGAAAATGTCAATGCAATTGAATCAAAGCGAGGCAAAGACAAACTCGTTTTCTGATGCAATTGATAAGGCTATGAATGATAAAGATACGAAAGAACTCAAAAAAGCTTGCGTTGAATTCGAAAGCTATTTTTTGCAACTCATGCTTAAAGAAATGAGAAATACGGTAACATCAAAAGACGGTGCACTCCCCAAAGGTCAAGAAGAGCAGATGTTTCAAGAGATGCTTGATGAAGAAAATTCGAAAAATATTGCAAGCGGGCGAGGAATTGGTTTGGCCGACATGATGTTTCGTCAAATGACAAAAAACATTTGACAAGCATTTAATGAAGTGCTATAATTTCAATAATTTAATATCTTATCAAGAGAGGTGGAGGGAGAAGGGCCCGATGATACCCAGCAACCGGCGTTTGCACGGTGCTAATTCCCCTGGGTTTTCCAGAAGATGAGTGATTTTTTCGTCCATATAAGCCCATTTGGGCTTTTTTTGTTTTAATTTATTTTATTCTTAGGAGGATTTTATAATGGCTAAAAGACTTTTTACTTCAGAATCAGTAACAGAAGGGCATCCAGATAAAATTTGCGACCAAATTTCTGATGCAGTTTTAGACGCAATGCTCGCACAAGATCCATCAGCACGTGTGGCTTGCGAATGCTTGGCTACAACAGGCGTTATTATGGTTGCTGGCGAAATTACTACCAATTGCTATGTAGATATTGAAGCACTTGTTCGTAAAACCGTGAAAGAAATTGGCTATGATCGTGCTAAATACGGTTTTGACTGTGAGACTTGTGCTGTTATCACTTCCTTAAAAGGCCAATCGCCTGACATCGCACAAGGCGTAAACTCCGCTTATGACGATGCAGACGAGACAGGAGCAGGCGACCAAGGAATGATGTTCGGATTCGCTTGCAACGAGACAGACGAGCTGATGCCTATGCCAATTTACTATGCTCACAAACTTGCTCGTAAACTTACAGAAGTTCGTAAAAACGGCAAGCTTGATTACTTACGCCCAGACGGAAAGTCCCAAGTAACAATTGAGTATGACAATGACAAACCTGTTAGGGTAACGGCAGTTGTTGTTTCTTCACAACATGGCCCAGAGGTTGAACATTCACAAATTGAAAAAGATATTATTGAGCATGTAATCAAAGCAGTTATCCCAGCGAACTTGATAGATTCTGAGACAAAATATTATGTAAATCCAACTGGCCGTTTTGTAATTGGCGGACCGATGGGCGACTGCGGATTAACTGGTAGAAAAATTATTGTTGATACTTACGGCGGTTATGCAAGCCACGGTGGCGGAGCTTTCTCGGGCAAAGACCCAACAAAGGTTGACCGTTCTGGAGCATACATGGCAAGATACGTTGCAAAGAACATTGTTGCTGCGGGAATCGCTGATAAATGTGAAATTGAAGTGGCTTATGCCATTGGCGTTGCAAGACCGATTTCAGTTCTCGTAAATACTTACGGCACAGGAAAAGTATCCGACGATGAAATCAAAGTGCTTATTGACAAACATTTTGATTTGCGTCCAGCTGCTATTATTAGAAACCTTGATTTGCGTCGTCCGATTTACAAACAAGTTGCAGCATACGGCCATTTTGGACGCACAGATGTAAACGTTCCTTGGGAGCAAACAGACAAAGTTGAACTTTTAAAAGCTGATGTTTTTAAAAACTAGGTGAATGCATATGAAGCATATACTTTTAATAACTACAGGCGGAACAATTGCAAGTTCTTTATCTGAAGAGGGTTTGGTGCCTACATTGTCGGGCGATGGGCTTTTGGCAATGGTGCCAGAGCTTGACAGCATTTGTGAAGTGACAGTGCGTTCGGTAATGAACATTGATAGCTCAAATATGCAGCCTGACGATTGGGTAATTATTGCTCGTTGTGTGTATGAAAATATAAATGTATATGATGGATTTGTAATTACGCACGGAACAGATACAATGGCCTACACTGCCTCCATGTTATCTTTTATGCTTAGAAATTTGGACAAACCTGTTATTTTAACTGGCTCGCAAATTCCTATTCTTCAACGGGGCAGTGACGGCAAAAGAAATTTAGTCGATGCTTTTTTAACGGCTATTTCAGAAATAAAAGGTGTTTACGTTGTTTTCAACGGAAAAATAATTAATGGTACAAGAGCATTCAAAATGAGTACAGAAAATCATGACGCATACGTCAGCAGAAATTTTCCATACTCTGGCAGAATCGTTGATTACAGCGTAGAACTTAGAGTCAAAAATAAGACTTTTAACGAAGAACTTTTTCTTGTTGATGCGATATGCGAAGATATTTTTCTGCTCAAACTTGTTCCAGGAACAAGACCTGAATTTTTAAACCACATCGTTACGATGGGATACAAAGGGCTGGTTGTAGAAAGTTTTGGCGCTGGCGGTATTCCGTACTTTAAACGGAATTTACTTTCTGGAGTAAGTGACTTAATCAATGTTCACAATGTACCAGTTGTTTTGTTGACTCAATGCCCATACGATGGAACGCATCTTGATATTTATGACATTGGTGTGAAAGCAGAGCACGCAGGCGTGATTTCTGGCAGGGATATGACGACAGAAGCTGCTGTGACAAAACTGATGTGGGTTTTGGGGCAAAGCAAAGAAATGTCAGAAATTAAAAGTCTAATGCATAGGAATTTCTGCGGCGAAATAACAAATGTTTAAAAAAAGGTCTGTTTAGCTCTTATAAAGCTGAACAGACTTTTTTGCATTTCAATCTTTTTCAAAGTGAAAAACTGCCCAATAGTAAATTGGAATTGTCAAATAAAGAATCCAAGCGGGATGCCATATGTCGAAAAAAATTCCGAGCAATAAAAATACTATCGTGACAAGAATAGGGTATGGGAACTTCCGCAGTGCAGCATTTTTAAACTTAAAAGCATATTTTTCACTTTTCTCTTCTTCTATGGTTATATATTGTGACGATGGCAAGACTTCCTCGTCTGTGTATAATAACTCATCCAAGGAAACGTTATAAAGTTTGGCAAGCAAAATTAAATTGTCTGTATCTGGCGACGATTCTGCACGTTCCCATTTTGAAACGGCCTGACGTGATATTCCGAGTTTTTCAGCAAGCTGTTCCTGTGATAGTTGGTTTTGCTTTCGCATGGACACCAATCTGTTTGCAATCTCAATATTCATATCTGCACCTTCTTTCATAACTCCATTATACATGATTATTTTTAATTCACAATAAACTTTGCATTACATGGCTGCAACTTTTGGTTGCGGTATAATTGCTATGGTTGTAACTTTTATGAAAATATGATACTATGTTCACGAAAAATACTTATTTAAGGTAGGAAAAAATATGATTAATGAGCGTGAACTTGCCGTATACACTCTTATAGATATTATAGACGAAAAGGCTTACAATAATATCAGTCTGCGAAAAACATTAAATCAAAACAATGCGTTATCAGCCCACCAAAAGGCTTTTGTGACTGAGCTTGTAAACGGAACTCTCAAAAATTTAATTTATATAGATTATGTCATATCTCAATTTTCAAAAACACCGATTCAAAAAATGAAGCCACTTATTATAAACACGCTAAGAATTTCTGTTCACCAATTGTTTTTTATGGATAGAGTGCCTGTCTCCGCGATTTGTAATGAAGCCGTGAAACTTGTAAAAGCGAGGGGTTTCAAAGATTTGTCGGGATTTGTCAATGGAGTTTTAAGAAATATTGCAAGAGCAGAAAGTATAAAATTGCCAGATGCGAGCAAAGATTTTATCAAATATCTATCTGTAAAGTATTCGTATCCTAGTTGGTTGGTTGCGTATTTTTGCGAAGAGCTTGGAAAAGAAAACGTTGAAAAAATGTTTATTGATAACGCAAAATCACCAAAGATTACCATTGCTGTCAATACACTTAAAACGAGTGTTGAAAATGTAAAAGCGAATCTTTTGCAATCTGGAATGGAAGTCAATGATTCAACACAAATTTCTTGTGCACTCCAAATTTCAAAAACTTCTGATTTGTCGCAGTGCAAAGATTTTACAGAGGGGTCTTTTCATATCATCAATGAAAGTTCCATGCTAGCCGTCCAGGTTTTAGACCCAAAGAAGCATGACACAATCATTGATTTATGTGCAGCACCGGGTGGAAAAACTTTTTATTCTGCTTATCTTACAGACGATTCAGCAAAAATTATTGCAAGCGATATATTTGGGCATAAGATTGACTTAATAAAATCTGGTTGCGAGCGACTGGGTATCCTTAATGTTGAAACTAGACTGAATGATGCTACCGTCACAAACGAATCTTTGATAGGCATTGCAGATGCATTAATTATTGATGCACCCTGTTCGGGACTTGGCTTAATTAGGAAAAAACCCGATATAAAATATAGCAAAACACAAGAAGATATTAATGCACTTTCAAAAATACAACGTGAGATTTTAGCTGCAAGCTTTCAATATGTAAAAGAATCGGGCGTTCTGGTGTATTCCACTTGTACGATCTCGAAAAAAGAGAATTTTGATAATATCGAATGGTTTGTAAATAACTATCCATTTGAACTTGTTGATATTTCTGATTATTTGCCCGAAGATTTAAAAACAGACACAGCCAAGTGTGGCTTTGTTCAAATTTTACCTGATACGAACCGTGATGGATTTTTTATTGCAAAACTAAGGAGAAAAACAAATGCTTGATTTGCGTTCGAAAACGTTAGAGGAACTTGAAGATTATTTTTTATCGATAGGCGAAAAGAAATTTAGAGCAAAGCAAGTCTACGAATGGATTAACAAAAAAAATGTAACCACATTTGATGAAATGAGCAACCTTTCCAAAGACTTGCGTGAAAAATTATCAGCACAGACAATCATTTCAGAAATGAAAATTGTTAAAAAACTCGAATCCAGTGAAGATGGTACGATAAAATACTTGTTTGAAATGGAAAAAGATACTATAATAGAGAGTGTTTTAATGAGATACTCCTATGGCAACACAGTGTGTGTTTCTACGCAAGTAGGTTGCAGAATGGGTTGCAAATTTTGTGCGTCAACAATTGACGGCGTTTTACGAAATTTAACGGCGGGTGAGATTTGTGCTCAAATCTACGAGATCCAAAAAGAGATAGGTGACCGCATTTCGAATGTAGTTTTAATGGGCAGCGGTGAGCCTTTTGATAACTATGATAATGTAGTTAAGTTTTTGAAAATTATAAATTCCAAAGAGGGACTCGAAATTGGGCAAAGGCATATTACGATTTCAACTTGCGGATTGGTTGATAAAATACAAGAATTTGCATTTTTAGGCTTTCAAGCAAACCTTGCGATTTCGCTACACGCCCCAAACGATGAAATACGAGAAGCCATCATGCCTGTTGCAAAACGATTTAAAATTGATGAAATTATTCACGAGTGTATTGAATATTCGAAAATAACAGGTAGGCGTGTGACCTATGAATATGCCCTCATCAAAGGAATAAACGACAGCAAGGCTTGTGCCACACAGCTTGGCGAAAAACTCCGTGGGACTTTAACTCATGTAAATTTAATTCCGATGAACGAAATACCCGAAATAGATTTTTTAAGTAGCGACAAAAAAGATGTAAGTCAGTTTGCGGCAGTTTTATCAAACTTTGGCATCGAGACTACCGTCCGCAGAAAACTCGGAAGTGACATAAATGGAGCTTGTGGACAGCTCAGACGAGGTTATGCTAAAGATAAGAATTGAGGGTGGAGTGAATGAGGGTTTCGGGAAAGACAGATGTGGGGAAAATGCGTTCAAACAACGAGGACGCCTTTGCAATTTATAGCGAGAAATTTGGAAGTCTTGAAAATTTATTTATTGTGGCAGATGGAATGGGCGGGCATAATGCAGGAGAAATAGCCAGCCAAACAGCGGTGGATTGTTTTTTAGAATATGTATGCAACACAAGTTGTGAAGACGGCGAGATTTTGGATTTTATGACAGAAGGCATTATTTATGCAAACCGTTGTGTATTCGAGAAAGCATGTACAGATGAGTCGTACTCAGGCATGGGAACAACTTTTTCTGCACTCACAATTTATGAAAACAAAGTTTTTATAGTACACTTAGGTGATAGCCGCATCTATATTTTTGGCGGAGGAAAAATGGCTCAGCTTACAAACGACCATACATACGCAAGCGAAATGGTTCGTGCGGGGCATTTAACAGCAGATGAAGCACAAAGACACCCCAGTAAAAACGCTTTGACAAGGGTTCTTGGCGTCGAGAAAAGCGTTTCTGTCGATGCCAGAATTGACAAGGTGTACGAAGGCGATAAACTTTTGATCTGTTCGGATGGATTGACCAATATGATTCCCGACCATGAGATATATAAAATTTTGATCGAAGAAATAGATGTTGACGAAAAAACTGATAAATTAGTAAAACTTGCATTGCAAAATGGCGGTGCTGATAATATTACAGCAGTTATTATTGAGATTAAGGGGTGAGCATATGGTACTGTCAGCAGGACAAGTTATAGCTAACCGTTACGAAATTATAGATAAAATTGGCTCGGGTGGCATGGCGATTGTTTATAGAGCCATGGATAAAAAACTTAGGCGTTATGTAACCTTTAAGGTAATGCGTGAAGAATTTGTTACTGACGATGAGTTTATTGGCAGATTCAATGTCGAAGCACGTGCAGCGGCAAGCTTGCTCAACCAGCATATTGTCAAT
>JAVBKL010000056.1:0-70371 GCA_031554055.1 Eubacteriales bacterium
CGTTGGCACATTCGTGATTCCGATTTATATTTCAAAAGGGCTTGAGTTTGACTCCGTGCTCATTTGCCATACTGACAACAAAAGATTTAAAACCGACGACGATAAAAAACTTCTGTACGTTGCGTCAACACGTGCCCTGCACAGGCTCAATTTATTCCACATCGGCGAAAGAAGCACGCTCATCACAAAGGAGGTCTTGTCATGAATTTTAACAAACTACAAGAGATCATTGCCGAAGCCATTAACTCGGAGCCCGATGAAATCACCTCCGAAACCGAATTAACACAGGCGGGCGGCTTTGAGCCAATCGACATTGCCCGCATTGTGATTCAGTGCGAAAAAGAGTTTCATGTCACCATTCACGACGAAGATGTTCATAGACTTAAAAAAGTTTCAAACCTAGCCGGATATATTTCACAAGCGAGGGCGGACAATTAGGCTCGCCCCCTAGATACGCCCGCCAAACCGAAGCGTACCCCGCACTTCAAATCCCGAAATGCCTGTAATGCCTGTAACCGTGTTTGCTACGGCTTCTTCCACGCCAATCACCTCGTTAAAATGGGTGTAAGCAATTTTTTCTGCTACCATCAACGGGTCAATGGCGTGGATTAGGATTCTTTTGGGCGAACTGCCAAGGTTTGCTCCTGCAAGCATAATCCCCTCATAATGCGACTGACACGCCCCCGCAATAATAATCAAACTATCCTTGTTTGGGTTGTACGCCCTTGCGGCTTTAATGGATTCTATAAAATACCCCGAGCTGCGGTAGTTGTCCAAGTTTTCTAAATTCTCTTTCGTTGAGTTCTGCCCTGTGGAAAGCGAGTCGTGCCCCGTGAGCACCAGAATATTTGGCTGGTGTTTTTTTAGTAGCTCGGTTATCATTTGGCTCTGCTCTTTTTCTGCAATATTTTCGCCCACAGCCAAAATCCCAAGCTTCTCATAATACTTTAAGTTTAGCTTTAAATATTCACGATCCGCATCAATATGCAAAACCGTCCCCGCTTTAAATTCTCTGCCCTTCGGAAGGTTTTTAGCACGGTCTAAAAGGATTCGTTCCACCCTCTCGTCTATTGTTTTCACAAATATCTTTTTCACGTCAAGCAACCTGCTCTGCGAAATTTCTGTAAGTTCTTCCTGCTTGGCAAACACCTTGAGCCTTGCGGTCATTCCTTGCAAAAGAAAGATTCCGTCGTCTATTACTTCTACCACTCTGAACAAAATATCGCAGTTATATGTTTTTCTCCCTACTACAGAACCAATCTCAATCGGCATGATGATCCCCTCATACTCTGGCATACTTATGCATATGTGGAATGGGGCGACTTGTTCCAAGTTATATACTGCGTCTCTAGCGTACACAGTTTAAGCCTGTTAGTTTGTTATATTATTTCACTGCTTTATTGTAAAATAGAAAAGCATCCATTTGGGTGGGGGTGGGGATGCTTCAATAGTGGAAATTTCTAGATGCCAATAGACTTTTTGATGAAAATGGCGAGGGCGTAAGGTATGTTAGCGAATTTAGGAACAAAAGCAAATAGTATAGTGAACTATTAAATTATTTGTAGAATTTTAAGACCGGATGTGATATAATTTCTAACAGTAAATTGTTAGGTTTGAATGTTGGACGATGATGAAATGCAATAGGTTTCTATGTATTTATATAATGGGTGGATTGAGTATGTACCTAATTCTCCGTTTTGTGTGCAACCGTTTCTTCTGCAAATCCGGCAGCATTATGATTGGACAATTACATAAATGTATATTAAAAATCGATGCTGATTAAGGCGTTTCAAATAGTTGCCTTGCCAAATCTCCATCATATAGTGTAATGGGTTATTGCAAGAATTTGAAATAGTTTTTTATTTTCAAAATGGAACGGTATTTTCTATTTTATACTGTGCCATTTTATATTTACTTCAATAGCATTATGCCCACCGTTTCAAGAAGTTTGCCAGTCGTGATAATTTATAAGCGATGAAGACAATGTGGAACTTCTATCGAGTAAGCGGATATTAAGTATTTGCAAAATGTGTAATGAGTTGGTCAGCAGAACAATAATAAAAGGTTTTTAAATACTAACACGCATTTTAGCGAAAGGATATAAATTATGAAAGAAAACAAATCAAAGAGAAAAACTATTATATTACTTGGAATTTCAATCTTCATTTTTTTTATTTTAAGCCCAATGATTCTAACTATTAACTTAGTTTTATTAGCACCTGATGTAGGTAAGCATGGGGATTTATTGAAATATGTAGAGGCTGTTATTAACTTTGAAAATATAGATAGTACGAAAAAAGAACTTGAAAAATCAGGTATACCCACAAGTGTAGACGCAGATAAAGTAACACAAACTCAAAAAAAGCTTGAAGAATGCAAAATTATTGCCCAAGAACGCATTGCATATACTAATAAAAAACTCTCCCAACATGGAATCGTTGTAGATGAAACCTCAAAAAATAATTTAGTTAATTCATTGGGAGAATATGACTTAGAAGCCTTAAAATCAACAATAAATGTATATAGTACGACAAGTATTATTGCCTTGAGTAAATACATGGACACAAGAAGTGAATTTACAACCGAACCTGACTATACCAGACAATTAGCATTTCTAATTAGTAGTTTACAGGATGATATAATTAATAATGGTGGCAACAAAAACAATATCATTTACTTTGATGATCTAGGAAAAAAATTTGATTGTATAATACAAATTTTTTATTTAGTTGAGTTGTCTTGCTTAATATTTTTTATGTTAATGTACTATTATTATAAACTATGTGACATCATAAATGCTAGAAATGTAAAAGATTTTTTATTGTCACACAAAGAAGATTGTTTTTTTATTTGTACTTTATCTATTATTATAATATCGAATATTAGTGTTGCGTGTTCTAACTGTGCAACTTTAGTAAAATATCAAGATTTTATAAGACACGCATATGGAGGTAATCAAACTGGTATTATAGCAAGTTTTTGTAATATATTCATAAGTGCATATCAATATACTTTCAAGACAGTCTTTATCGATTTATCTTTGATTTTCATACTTCTCTTAGGTTTTTCCGAAGTAATTTTAGCAAGGTTGACAGACGAAAAAAACACGGAAATTGCAGTAAAAGATAAAGAAAATATGCGAGCCGAAATGAATCAAAGTTTTGAGACAATGTGTGAAGCGATAAGCTCTCGGGAAGAAAAAAATTTCAACAAGTTAACAGAAAAAATAAAGCAAGATGAGAAAAATATTACTTTGCTAATAAAAAAAATTGAGAGGCTTGAAAAACAACAAGTCCTATTTAAAAACAAGGATAGTAATCCAAAGCATGCACGCCCGAGAAGATGGGATAGGTATTAATTCCGCCTTAATGGCGTGGTTTTGCAACAAATGTAGAACTCACATAATAGTAAATTGTGATGCTGTATTTCTAAGCTATTATCCATAAGCCTTTGGATTGAGGTTGAAAATGAACTGCCCATTATAAGCCAGCTTGTGTGAAAACTCATAAAAATGATAAAAGATATGGAAAAGAGATTATAGTAATATCAAAAAACGTCTGAATATGGTATAATTAACCCATAAAATCAGGGGGGATAAGCCATATGGATAGATACAAAAAAGGCGATAATAGAAACCAATTAACGATACAGCCTATGTGTCTTGATGATATGCTACCTCCTGATGCAGAAGTTCGTGCATTAGAAGTAATAATTGAAAAAATGGATATACCATCGCTGGGCTTTACATATTCAGAAACAAAGCGTACAGGTAGAATGCCATATGACCCTGTAGATATGTTTAAGCTATATGCCTATGCATATTTTAATGGGATTTGTTCATCACGTAAAATTGAGAGAGAATGCTATAGAAATATTGAATTACTGTGGTTATTAGATGGTCTTAAGCCAGATTTCAAAACAATAGCTGATTTTAGGAAGAATAACAAAAAGCCAATAAAAGATGCTTTCAAAAAATTCAGCATGATATGCTGCGAACTAGGTTTGATAGGCAAAGAAATTATAGCAATAGATGGCAGTAAATTCAGGGCAAGTAACAGTCGCTTAGCTTATCATAGCGAGAAAAAAATAGATGAGAAAATTAAACACCATACAGAAAAAGCAGAACAGTATATGAGGCTTCTGGATTCTTGCGACAAAGAAGAATCAGAGCAACCTAAGTACACAAGAGACGAATTAAACGAAAAAATAGATAAAATCAACAAACGTCTCGATGAGCTTCAAGTAATGAAAGAGGAAGTCAAAAAGAGTGGCACTATCTACGAAACAGACAAAGATTCTCGTATGATGAAAACCAACAATAATGGAATGGATATATGCCATAATGTTCAGATCGCTGTTGATAACAAAAATCATCTTGTAGTTGCAGTAGATGTAACAAGCCAGCCTATTGATAAAGAGCAACTACATAACATAGCTTTGCAGGCAAAACAGGAAATTGAAGTGGAAAGTATAACTGCAATAGCTGATAAAGGTTATTACTCAGCGTTGCAGTTTTCAAAGTGTGCAGAAGACAATATTTATCCAATAGTTTCAAAAGCAAGTCACGCTCATATGGCAGCAACTGAAGAATATGGTAAAGAAGCATTTCGCTACGACGAAGAAAAAGGCGGATATATTTGTCCGGCAGGTGTTCTTTTGCTACCTTATAAAGCTACTTGTAAGAAAACGGATGATGTAAAATACAGAAATGTAGAAGCATGTTCTAAATGCAAAGATAAAGATAAATGCACGATTAACAAAAGTGGACGAACTATCAAAGACAGACCGCTACAGGAATTTTCACGAGAAGTTGATAGACGCACCAAAGCCAATATGGATACATATCATCAAAGAAAACAGGTAGTAGAGCATCCATTTGGAACAGTAAAAAGGGCTTTTGGGTTTTCATATTTTCTTACTAGAGGAAATGAAAATGTGAGGGCTGAATCTGTGTTGCACTTTTTTGTGTACAACCTTAAAAGAGTTATAAATATCGTGGGAACGAAGGAGCTAGTGCAAGCTTTTAGGGGATAAATATTCCTCATTTTTCTTGATAAATCTATAAAATGCAGAATATTATTGAATTTAATTTTTGCAAGCTTTATTTAGCTGTTTTGAAATATGGTTTTCACACAACCTCAAGCAAACTGAAAAGCTAAGCGACAACCGCATCAATAAAAGCTAAAAGTGGAAATATTGCAGCATCACTATTTAAGTACACTGGCTCTAATAACCTAATCTACAATAGAATATTATTTAATCCCAGCGCAATCAATGATTACGATGAGGATGAAAAAATTCTATTATATAAGGAAATGGCGTTTATGGATTCCGAATTTCGCAAACAAGTGATTCCAGAAAATATTGTCGTTTATAGGTTTACACAGGAAAAGTATTTTAAACAATTGTTTAGCAAGTCAAAACCAAAAGTTGGAGAAATCTTTATATGTAAAGGATTTACAAGCTCAACTCTATTTCCCGAAAGTTTATTGGAATTCGCTGAAAACCGTAACTATAACTGTATCTTAAAACTTTACTTGCCAAAAGGGAGTAAATGTGCCTATACCTATATATGGCAAAATAATAGATTGCCCGAACAGGAAATTTTACTCCCTACAAATTGTACATTCAGATTAATAAAAAAAGGAATTTGGTCACGAAAGCCAATGCCAATCTATGAGTGTATTTTGATTGAGCAAAGTGTAAACAAAGCACTTAAATAATTTTATTAATTTTAGCTTTTGGTACATTTCATAAGAAAAAGATATTTTCCCATTTCGCAATCTTTTCATGCCGCTATCTAATATTTTTAATAATTTGCATAAATAACCATTTGTCACATGTTCTGGTTCTACCAAAAGGATTCGTTCCGTGCGGTCATTGCTTGCAAAAGAAAGATTCCATTGTCAATCGGCTTGATGATCCCCTAGTATGCAAGCATACTTATGCATATGTGGAAAGGGGAGACTCGTTCCAAGTTTTATACATCGTCTGCGGCGTACACGGTTTATTGCCGAACATCAAAAAAATAACCCATCATGGGTTATCAAATTAAATCTTATGATTGAAATACTCTGTTGTCACTTTCAGTTGCTTCTTTAAAATTTCTTTCCATAAGTGACCCTGTATCTCACCAGACCCTTTTGAAACTTTGGTTCTTTTCACTTCACCTTTTTCAAATTTTCTGTAAAAGTAGTGGTCTGTATCTTTATACAATTCCCACCCGTCTTTTTCACAAAAACGTTTTAATTCTTTCCAGCTTGGCATATAATTCTACCCCTGAGTTCGTCATCAGTAGCAGTCAGGATTTCTAGTACATACGGATAATGTTGTTTTCGGCTTCCAACATACCAATTCTCAATATCTTCATAATATTCTTGAGCATACTCACGCATGTCATTGATGAGATTACTAATGGATTCAGATTTATCTTTTCCATTTGAAACCAAATCAAGTTCATTTAAGGATAGCGTTATGCTGCCATCATCTTCAATAAATTCGGAAGCATTTAACTGATAAGCACTCAGTATCTCGTTTAATAGTTCATATTTCAACAAAACTATATTATCACGCAACCTTGTTGCTATTATAGGTTTGTTCTTCCTAGCAATAATATCAAGATTTTCGCTAAAGTTATTTCGTAGTTCCGTAGCATTTAATGTGCTTAGCATCAATGCACCTCCTTAGCTCTTATTGTGTCTAATTATATATTGCTCTATACGTAATGTCAACAATGTATATTTTGTACGTTTTTTTAATTGTCACCACCTTACTTAAAAATTTATCTTTAAAACATGATCTCTTCACTGCTTCGTAATCCATGTAGTTGCTGTCTAATATAATGAAGTCAACATCGCCGGCTTCTGTCTGCAAACCCTCTGCACAAATGTTTACATTCACATGCGTTTAACCCTCTGGTCATTCCTTTTAAAAGAAAGAACCCAACGTCTATCATCTCACCACATCGGGCAGAATCGCAGTTATACGCCTTTCGCTTAACTCAATCACCCTAATCAAACGCCCTACCCATCACAACCACTTTTTTATTCAAGTTTTGTATGCAACCCAACCCCCAAATATAGCCGTTTATGCTTCTCAAAGGGCGGTTTTTATGGTATTATCGACTCAATTTATACAACAACTCGAGGTGATAGATTTGAAAAAAATGAACTTCGGTTTTCTCGCGATTTTGGGGATTTTTTGTTTATCGAGTGTTTTTTTCGCATCGGTTCAAGCAAGCCAAATCGCAATCCAACCTGAAAAAATGATTAATATATCACAAACAGAAGATACGACTGTTTTAATAGACCGACTACTTTATTGTGCTTATCAAAGACTTGGGTACAAAATGATTTTAACCGTTGAAGGAATGAACTCTGCCCTTGTATCTGCAAACTCTGGGTACTCCGACGGATTTTTGGCAAATGTACCGGGCATTGAAAAAAACTATCCAAACCTAATCCCTGTGCCCGAACAGTTTTCTTTTGTTGAGTTTATGTCGCTCACGCAAGCCGGCACAACAATTCCCCTTAAAGATTGGTCAGACCTTTCGGGCAAAAAGGTTGGCTTTATGCAGCAGCGGCCATTTCTCGAAACCCATGTTCCAAGAACCGCAGACATAAAAAGATATTCAAGCATAAACGAGTTGATGGCGGCACTTAAGCAAGGCGAAATTGAAATTGCAATAACCCCTCTTGTGGGCGGAGCCAAGCCCTTGGTTGTTGACGGCACACAGGCAAACGGTGTCCTTGAGCGAATCAACAGCTACTCCTATGTAAACAAAAAGCATATCGACTTGGTGCCAAAATTAAGCCCAGTCTTGCAAGAGATGCGTGCAGACGGAACCACCGAGAAAATCATGTCGGGCGAAATGACCTTTAACTCTTCGGATAATAAAGTTGTATTGTTAATCTCTTCTTACAGCGGCGAAACCAATTGGGAACAAACAATTGCCGATGGGCTGCGTGAAAACTTATCGAGCAACGTACCTTTTGAGCTATATCAAATCAATTTAAATTCCATTCGCTATGGTGATAACGAATACCACTGGCAAATCATTTCTAACATGATCCACAAGGACTTTCTTGACAAAAATCCTGACATCGTGGTGACACTGGATAACGAGGCTCTCTCTTTTGTAAAAAAATATTACAACAGCACTTTTAACCAAACCCCTGTGGTTTTTTCTGGGGTAAACCAATTTACAGATCATGATTTAAATGGATATGAAGACAACATCACAGGTATAACAGAAGCAATTGCCGCAAAAGAAACTGTTACACAAATGCTCACCATGTTTCCGAATTCCAAAAAGATTTTTGTCATTAACGACTATACAGATTCTGGCAAGAGATGGCAAGCCGATATACAATCACAACTAGAAAGTTTTAAAGGTACACTAAATATTGAATATAACAAAAACATTTCGTTTGATGAACTGCTCAAAAAAATTAAAAGTCTACCGAAGGACAGTTTAATTCTTTCTGGTTTTTATTACAAAGATTCAACATTTAAAAGCTTTATGCAAGACGATATTCAAAGGCAGCTTTATGAAAACGCCAGTGTTCCGATTTTTGGTTTGTTCCCTGATTCCATCGGAAAAGGTCAACTTGGCGGAAAATACATAAGTGCTCTTGGCCAAGCAAAAAAAACGCATGACATGATGGAAAATATTATCATGAACAAAACAATCTCACATAACCCAATCGTCATGGATACGTCGGATTCTAGCGAGTGGATTTTTGATTACAATATTTTAAAGGCGTGGAACATAAACGAAAGTGTACTGCCAAAAAATTCAAAACTAATCAATAAGCCGTTGAATATTTTTCAAAGAAACCCATTCCTTGTGTACTTGCTTGGGGCATCGGCCATTTTGATTGGTGTACTTGTGTATGTGATTCGTAACCAATTGAGATATTCAAGAGAGCTCTTGGCCACACAAAAAAGCTTGTTCTCAACCGAAGAACTGCTTGCTCGTGACAAGGCACTCGAAGAAGCAACCGAGCAACTTGACGCACTCGTATCCTCTGCACCTGTTGTGTTTATCGTCGCCTTGGATGGCGCGGTCGTTCTTGCAAACAAACATTCGAAGACAAAATACGGCGTGAATATTGGTGACAGGATAGAAAATTTTTATGTCGAACCAAGTGCTCGTGAGGAATTTGTAAGAAGGGTTCACGAGCTAAAAAAAACCTCGGGCGAAACGCTTTGGGTTAAAACGATCTCAAACGAAAAGCGGCTGCTGTACGGAAACTTTGATGTGGTTGAACATAACCAAGCACAGCCCATTGCTTTTTGGGGCTTTGACATTACAGAACGAGAAAACAAAACATTGCTGTTAAAGCAACTCCAAACCGATTTAAAAAGCGTACTCGATACGTTACCGCTTGGTGTTTATATTTATGCCCAATCGTCTAAAAAACCTTTGTACGCAAACTTGGCCTATGCACAAATTTTCTGCTTGGACACAGGCGACGACTTACAGGCTTTTCAAGCATTTGACAACCCTGCTGCGGATTTTACAGACACACCCGATGAAATTTTGGAATACGAATACCAATTTCAATTTCCGAACAAGGATCGTGATGTGGTTGATGCAAAAGTGTTTGCCAGTAAAATTGTGTACAACGATGAAGCCGCCATTTTATCCATCATAAGAGATGTGTCCGCAGATAAAAAGCAGACGCAAATGCTTGAGAAGATTGCAGCGCAAGAAAAAGAAGCCAATAAAATTAAAAACAATTTCATCGTGAGCATGAGCCACGAAATTAGAACCCCCATGAACGCCGTGATTGGGCTTACAGAGATTGCCCTCACAAAGAATTATGAAAAAGAAGCCGCAGAAACTTTTAAGAAAGTGAATACCTCTGCCAAGCATCTGCTGAACATTATTAGCGATGCCCTTGATTTTTCAAAAATTGAGGCGGAAGAACTTGCCCTTTTAGAAGAGAATTTTGTTTTGTCAGATGTTCTTGCAAACGCTTCTTTGGTGGCTTCGCAGCGGATTGGTGACAAACGTGTTGAGATGCACCTTGACCTTGACATAAACTTGCCCAATGTTTTGCATGGAGATAAAACAAGATTTTGGCAAGTGTTTAAAAACTTACTAGATAACTCCGCCAAATTTACAAACACAGGTCGAATTGTTTTATCCGCCACAAGCAAAGATTATAAATCAGGCGACCAAGAAGTTTTGATAACGTTTAAAGTTTCTGACACAGGGTTTGGTATGTCACAGGAGCAGTTGGATAAGTTGTTTGTGCCATTTGAGCAGTTTCACCAAAACGCAAAAAATTCTTCCACAGGCACAGGTCTTGGCATGACCATCTCAAAACAGATTGTGGCATTGATGCACGGCATCATTCTCGTGGACAGCGAAGTGAATGTGGGCACAACAACGACTGTTGTTTTGCCGTTTAAAGTAGTCGGGCACGATGCAACCATCGAGAGCAATATTAAGAACAGCGGTTTGGCCAAGTGCCGAATTTTAGCCGCTGACGACGACGAAATCTCTTTAAAGATTATCAACAGCTTATTATCGGTTCTCGACTGTGACATAACCTGTGTAAAAAGCGGCGAAGAGGCACTGGAAAAAGTATCGCATTCCATGAAAGAAAACAATCCGTATCAAGTTATTTTGCTCGATTATTTTATGGGCGGAAAAAACGGCATGGAAGTCGCTTGGCAACTGAAATCACTTGTAACCCAGCAAACAAAAATTTTAATGGTATCGGCATACGCTACGCAGTTTAACGCAAGCCAAATACGAGACGCTGGGTTTGACGATATAATCGAAAAACCGTTCTCCCCTACCGATTTTGTGCAAAAAATTAGCTCTGCTTTAAATGTAAAGCAAGCTGTTTTAGCCGCTAGCCGCAGTAGCTCTTTTAGCCGTGCAAAAGTTATGGTTGTGGAAGACAACGAGATTAACCAAGAGGTCGCCATCAGTATGCTGGAAGTTTTTGGCATTACACCCATTGTTGCGTCTAACGGACAAGAAGCTTTGGACTTACTGGAAGAACAAGAGTTCCATTTGATTTTAATGGACATACACATGCCTGTTATGAATGGCCACATCGCAACCCAAACCATACGTGCGTCTAAAAAACCATATGCAAATATTCCAATTGTTGCCATGACTGCCAACGTCGTAAAAGAAGAAATCAAAAAATGCGTGGACGAGGGCATGAACGGACACATCAGCAAGCCAGTTGATTTAAACAATTTAAGTTCACAGCTAGAACTGTGGCTGTCAGGTTATAAAGATATTGTAGCCGACTTGCAAAAGGAAGCTGAAGAAAAGGTTTCCATAACAGGCATAGATATGGAAACTGCCGTGAAGCGGTTTGGCGGCAAGGAAGAAAAATATCATCGTTTGTTAAAGGTGTTTGCACATGACTGCCCCGCAGAAGTGAAGCCCTTTGAAGATGCCATCAGTGAAGACAACAAAGCTTGGACTGTACATTTCATTCACACAATCAAGGGCGTGTCTGGCAATTTGGGTATTACAGAACTTTATGAAGCAGCCATTGCGTTTGAAGCCAGTATGAAAAAAGACGAGCCAAACGAGTCCCTTTATTATGCAGTATTTGAATGTTACTCAATCATGAAACAACGCATTCTTGAAACGCTAAAATAGTGAAGGAGTCAGGAGTGAGGCTATGAAGATTTTCAGGATTATACTATGTGCTTTAATTTTCCAGTTGTGTCCAGTTTCGGTATATGCAGATGAATCTGGGCGGCTCCTCACCTTTAGCGGAGCAGAAGATTCATCCAACAACATCGCCCGTGTGATTTACTATGCACTAAAACAAATGGGCTATGAAATGACAATCGCCCTACAGGGAATGAGTTCGGCGGCAATCACGGCAAACTCTGGGCAAACAGACGGTTTGGTATGCCTCACCAAGGGGTTTGAAGAGACTTATCCCAACTTAATTCCCATTGAAGCACCCATCGGTACCATCAGTTTTTTGACGTATGCAAAAAATGGAAACTCGTTTCCTATTGATTCATGGTCGGATTTATCTTCTTATAAAGTTGGGTTTTTGGTTCAGAAATTTTATATAGAAAACCATATGCCAGAAAATTCTAATATATCACGCTATGATACTTTTGAACTGCTTTGGCAGGCGTTGCTTAGTGGTGAGATTGATGTGGCCGTTGTGACAAACATTGGCGACCAGCCATACCTTGTGGACGATAATATTCACTTAAACAGCGTACTCGAAACCTTGGACGACTACATGTTTTTGAACAAAAAAAACCAAGACCTCGTACCCCAGCTTACAAAAATTCTTCGTGAGTTTAATGCAGATGGAACCACCGACAAAATACTCAACAACGAACTCGACATAAACTTGAACATAAATGGTTCCAAAAACAAAGTGGTGCTCCATATTTCTTCTTTTGGTGCGGATATGCCTTGGGAAGTTGCCATTCGCAAAACATTACAAGAGAGGTTCATTGACACGCCCTATGAGTTTCACAGTGTAAACTTGGACTCTTTGCAAATGAGCAACTCCTACAAAAACAAAATGATTTTAAATGCAATCCAAAGAGATTTTCTTTCAAAGCCGCCCGATATTATTATTGTGTCTGATAATGAAGCCGCCGCCTTTGTTAAGGATTTCTATAACACGGCGTTTAATGCCACGCCCGTTGTATTTTTCGGTGTGAATAATTATGGGCCACATCTCGTAAGTGGTTTTGAAACGGTTTCGACTGGTGTTGCGGAAAGAATTTCTGCGGATGAAATCGTCACCCAAATGTTAAAAATGTTTCCAAAAACTAAGGGCTTATATGTAATAAATGATTATTCCAGAAGTGGCTGGGCGATACAGTCCGATATAGAAAAACAATTAAAGCCGTTTGAAGACAAGATTGCCATTACCTATAACGAGAATTTGACCTACCAACAGCTCATGGATGAAGTGCACGCACTTCCAGCGGATACCTTGATTTTGTCTGGATTTTATTTTATTGATTCCGTAAAAAGCTTTCATTTCATGAGCGACTTTCAAGCAGACCTCACCAAATATGCAAATGCTCCTTTCTTTGGAATTTTGAGCACACACAAGGGCTTTGGGCAACTCGGCGGCAAGTATACAGACCCTGCCCTTCAAGCGAATTATGCTTGTGATATAGTTGATAAAATCTTGAGTGGTACAGCACCTTCTGAAATTCCTGTTGTGATAAACCCCTCGGACGAAAACAAATGGATTTTTGATAACACTGTCATGAAAAAATGGGGTATAAAAAAATCAGATCTTCCTAAGAACGCCGAAATTTTGAACAAAGATTACAATATCATTGAAGATGATCCAGCAACTTTCGCTGTGCTTTTTATGGCTGGGCTTTCCGTTGTTGTTCTTGTGATTTTCACCTTGCGACAAAGAAAAAACAACCGAGCACTAGTAGATCTACAAAAAACGCTTCACTCCAAAGAGGAAATTTTGAAAAAGGAATCGGAAATCACCGAGACAAAAAAGCAGCAATTAACCTATCTATCCATTGCACCTGTTTTATTTATTGTGACGCTCGACGATACCGTGGTGTATATAAACCATTTTGCACAAGAAACGACAGGGCTTGATCTGGGTGATCACATCAACCGCTTGTATGAGGACTGTGAAGAAGCGAAAGAAGTCATGCATCACATTATGTCAAGCGAACAAGCCGACGGCTCTGCACTAAAACTTAGGATTTTAGGCGGCGAGTTTCGGAGCTTTTTTACAAATTTTATGCCAACCACCTTTGAGGGCAAAGAAGCCATTGTTATCTGTGCGATGGACATCGAAGAATCCGAACAGCAAGACCGATTGCTCGAAAGTATGCAGCAAAATCTGCAACGAGTCATGGACGCATTGCCTTTGCCGTCTGTGATTAAAATTGCTGAAACTTCTAAAACCGTTTACGCAAACGATGCATTTTTACGAATGTTTTCCATTGGCACACCGCTTAGCGGAAGTGACGAAATCTCAAATGAAATCTCAAACCAAGAAACAGGAACCGTGTACGAAAAGAGTCTACTCTTAAAATCAGGCGAGAAAATGGACGCAAGCATTTATGCCAGGCGAGTATTCTTTAACGGAAATTCCTGCGAGATTATGGTGATACAGGACATAACCGCCGATAAAAAACAGAAGAAGCTCTTGCAAAGCATGGCGGAAAAAGAAAAAGAAGCCAATAAAATCAAGAGTCGGTTTGTTGTGAACATGAGCCACGAGGTTCGCACACCTATGAACGCCATTATTGGGCTTACTGAAATTGCACTGACCAAAGGTTTTCAAGATGAAATTCATTCGTCGCTTAAAAAAGTCAATACCTCTGCCAAACATTTGCTTCATATCATCAATGACGTGCTAGACTTTTCAAAGCTTGAAGCAGACAAGCTTGAGCTATTTGAAAATGATTTTAATTTAGTTCAAACATTGGAAGACATCGCTTTGGCTGTATCAGAAAAACTTGACAACAGACCAATAGAACTTAAGACGGCTTTTGATTCCAACTTGCCACAATTTGTGTGGGGCGACCAAGATAGGTTTTGGCAGGTCGTTGGCGGACTGGTTGAGAACGCCTCAAAGTTTACAAAAAAAGGCCACATCCTCTTTGCAGCTACTTGCCCGCCGTATGAAATCACGGATGATTCGCTCACCATAACCTTTACGGTTTCTGATACAGGCATCGGCATGACGCCCGAACAAGTAGGAAGACTTTTTATTCCGTTTGAGCAGTTTCACAAAGGCTTATCGTCAACTGGAACAGGGCTTGGTTTGTCCGTTGCCAAACAGCTCGTTACTCTCATGGGCGGCGACATACAATTGGAAAGTGAATGTGACGTGGGCACAAAAGCAACGGTTGTGATTCCGTTTTCTATTTCCAAAGGCGATTTGGCAGAACAAACAGGCAACGCTTTTCGTTGTCTGTCAGCAAAAGTTTTGGTTGTCGAAGATAATGCAATCAACCAAGAAGTGATTGGCGGTATGCTAGCAATGTATGCCATCACGCCAACGTTTGCAGGCAATGGAAAAATGGCGGTTGACATTCTTTCCAAACAAAAATTCGACTTGGTGTTCATGGACATTCATATGCCAGAAATGGGCGGCGTGGAAGCAACACAGCTCGTTCGCCACTCTGATTCTTTAAACCAGCAGGTTCCCATTGTGGCACTAACCGCCGATACGGACAACGAATCCCTTGCGACTTTTTTAGAATCGGGCATGAACGGACATCTTGCAAAACCAATTGAGCTGCACACTTTGGCAAGCTCGCTTAAAAAATGGTTGGTGTAAAGTGAATATTCACTTTGCACCGCCTTTTTTTATAGTCCACGCTATTGTAAATATATCTTTTTTGTAGTAAAATGTTGGTAAGGAGTGAATCATTTTGGACTCGAATTTTAGAACAGAGATAAATATAATTTTAACTAGCGAAATTGGGGAAAAAGACTTTATATCCATCACTTTAAGCAGCCCAATTTCTAGTAACGCCGAGTTTACTAAAATAAAGATTGTTCCTAAAAAAAATAAGAACGGTATTTTTTTTCAGTTTGAATATTTTTATGATAGCAAAGTAAAACACGAAAACACAGCAGACATTGCAGAGGTCATTAAACGGCTTACAAGCATACTTGCGCTTGGTTATAAGCAGACTTATATTTTGTTTTCTGATCGGTACGTGCAGATTTTTATTGACAAAAAAATGAAAATATCGGTTCTGCGTGGAAATTTAAGCACAACCAATAAAATAAAAACCGAAATAAAAGATCATAATAACGAAAAAAATTATATACTCAAAGAGGGCGTCGCTGTTAACTGGCTTGTATCACTTGGCATCATGAATACGAGTGGCAAGGTACTTAACCCTATGCAAAAAAAGTTTAGGCAAATCAATAAGTTTCTCGAAAACATTCAGGATATAAAAAAGCAACTCCCCATGAACCCAACCATCGTGGATTTTGGCTGTGGCAAATCGTATTTGAGCTTTGCCATGTATGATTATTTGTGTAAAGAAGGCTACACCCCAACGATTATCGGTTTGGATTTAAAAGCCGATGTCATTGAAAACTGCAACGCAATTGCCAAAGAAAATAATTTTACAGGCCTTACTTTTCATGTGGGTGATGTTGCTAATTATTTTGATTCAAACAAAGATGTTGCGGCAGATATGCTCATAACTCTTCATGCTTGTGATACAGCAACCGATTATGCCATCTATCACGCACTAAAATGGCGTTGCAAGGTGATCGTGGTTGTTCCTTGCTGTCAGCATGAGATTTTGGGTCAAATTAAAAATGAAGACCTCCAACCGCTGCTTAAACATGGAATCATGAAGGAGCGATTTTCTTCATTGCTTACTGATGCCATTCGTGCTAATATAATAGAAGCCTATGGCTATAAGGTTAGTGTCCTTGAATTTATTGACACAGAACATACACCAAAAAACATTATGATTCGTGCAACTGCTAAAAATTTCGAATTAAACAAAGAAAAGCTAGATGATATATTACAGATGCAGAACATGTTTGGGGCGAGCCCTATTTTATGTGAGCTTGCAAAAAACTTGGATTGACAAATTATTAAAAGGTAGGTGAACATTTTGGGTTACCGAGATACTAGGGTGGTCATTGCAACACGTGACGCCGCATTTTATAATGCGGTGCAAACTGGATTTATGAACACTGCAAACATTGAGTCTTGCATCAACGTATTTGATTTGCCTTCGGCTGAACATAAAATGAACCGCCTTATTTTCAATGTCATTATCGTTGATTTGGATACCTGTGCCACTACCACAGCTTATATGCGTCAGTTGATTGAAAAGCATAAGCTCTTTATTATTTTAACAGCACAATCGCCCTCTTCTGCCATCAACTATACATCCGGTAGTGTCAAAGAGTTTGTCTTAAAACCTCGTGCGTTATCAGAAATTTATATCACTGTGTACTTAAACTCCATTTTACCAAGAATCCGTGAATTTACGTTTTCGGCACCAACCATGAGCTATCACGGTATGCAAAAAACAGTTGACGTAAACCAAAAAATAATTGTCATCGCCTCCTCCACTGGCGGCACAGATGCCCTTGAGAAAATTTTTAAATCCATGCCCGCTGATATTCCACCGATTTTGGTCGTTCAACATATGCCTTCTGGTTTTACTCGCTTCTTTGCAAACCGCTTAAACAGCATTTGCCCGATGGAAGTTCGAGAAGCCGAGAACAACGATTACTTACAGCGTGGACTTGTTTTAATTGCACCGGCTGATAATCACATGAAGCTAATCAGACGTAGTTCAAAACTTGTGGTGGAATGTTTTTCTGGTACAAAGATCCACGGTGTTATGCCTGCCGCAGATATTTTGTTCGAGTCGGTTGCCCCACTTATGCGTAGCAATGTGATTGGCGTAATCCTCACAGGAATGGGTGCAGATGGCGCAAAAGGCATGATGCTTATGCATTTAAACGGTGCCACCACCATCGGCCAAGACAAAGAAAGTTGTGTGGTATACGGAATGCCTAAGGTAGCTTTTGATATGGGTGCTCTGGATATGCAACTGCCACTGAATAAAATCGCAAATACAATCATGAGTTTGGTTTAAAATTATAAATAGGTAAAGGCGTGTGCATGAGTTAACCCAGCACACGCCTTTACTAAAATATGTTTATAGTTTACATTTAGGAGGCTTGCTATGTTATCTGATAAAAAAGTTGTCTACTACTTATGTACTTCCGAGGAAAGACATGGGCTTGTGTCTAGGGACATCTGGAAAATGATTCTTGCAAAAGACGGAGTAACCCCTGCGGGCATTTCATTTGATGGACAAGAAGTTATGATGTGCCGTGATTTGAGAAACAATGCGTTTTATTTTGTGCCGACTGCCGTACCGCTTTGTTGGGAATATCCAAAGTATCTGGAAGAAATGAACAGTAAGTTTGGGGATTTTGATTTTGCTGGCATGGTCACTTGGCACGAAGGGGCAAGTGCTCCACCAAAGGTACTCACTGTACATTCGCTAGGCGATGTCAATTTGGGAATTTATGGTGCGGCAAACCCGCTTTACATGAGAAACCTTTTAAATGCAATTGAGAAAAACCGTGTTGCACTTGGGTTAACCGAATACCAAACCGTAACAGAAGCGACACACTGGTCAGGAAAAAACATTCCAGGGCGTACCCCCGAGCTGATTCTTAAATACCCTGTGCCAATGGTTGACATAGAAGTTGGAAGTCTTGAAGAGAGCTGGGCAGACCTCACCGCCTGTCAGGCTTTGGCAGATTCATTGACCCAAATCTTTGATGCAAAAGAAAAACATATTCACAATATTTTATGTGTGGGTGGCGTTCACTTTGACCCAAACTTTGCCGAAGCAGTTTTTACCGAATGGGCAGACGAAGCGTTTGGCATTTCGCATATCATAGCAAACCAATGGCTTGTTACGGGCGAGTACGAAAAAGAGCACGGACTTGCTTTTGCAAGTTCTGCCATGGACGCCATCATGGGTGGCGTGGAAGCGATTGCGTTTCACGATAAAATGAAGGGCTGTTACAAAGATTTGGTGCGTTCCCTTGGCGAAAAATACAATGTGCCCATACTAAGACATCAACGACTAAGAACACCACAAGAAATTGAATTTGTAAAATAAGCGAGGGGAAAACGTTGGAGTTTACAATCAGAACCTATCAAGATTCGGATTTGGATTTTATAATTGAGAGCCATAAAACCATGTATGCACAGGAGTACGGTTACAACGATGTTTTTTTCGCCTATGCCAAGAAAACCGTAACAGATTTTTTGGCGGTGACAAAATGGGAACGTGAGCAGATTTGGATTGCCGAAGTCTTGGGAAAACCAGTTGGCTGCATTGCGTTGATTTGCCCCGAGCCACAAAACAAGTGGAAATCACAGCTCCGTTGGTTTTTAGTTTTGCCCGAATACCGAAAATACGGAATCGGTGCGGCACTCATGAACAACTTGCTAGAAAATGCCGCCGCTTGGGATTATAAACATATCGTGTTCTTAACCACAAGCAATCTGGTAAACGCTCGTGCATTTTACGAACGATATGGATTTTACGAAACAGCAAGAGTCGAATTGCCAAACTGGTGTGACGAAGTAATTTATGAAGTGATGATGGCACGAGATGTGTATCGTCCTGATATTTGCATATAATGGAATAAAAGTTTATAAGGAGATGTCTTTACATGCAAGAAAAAATATCACAGCTTGTGATGGAACGGTTTCAAAAATTTAAGTTGGCATATGACGAATCATTGGCCACTGTAACAAATGATTTAAAATTGGTAGCCGATAATAAGCCCATTGATACCAATAAACTTTATAACTCAATCGAAAATTCTGTTTTGGCATTGGAACGCCCCAGTGATGTATTTCTTTTTTTGCATTACCTTCCCTACCAAGTCGTGCATGTATTTTCGCATAGCCTTAACGTCGCCATCTTAACCTATATGTTTGCTCGCAAGCAAAATTTAGAGCCTAGCAAATGGCGTGAACTTGTCTTAAGCGGTGCTTTGTTTGATGTTGGAATGCTTTTGATTGACAAAGAGATTATAATCAAAAGAGAAAAACTTAACGCAAATGAATATGAGCAAATTGATCAACATTCACGATATGGTTACATGCTATTGAAAACGCTAAACTTTAGTGACGAGATTTGCAAAGTCGCTTTAATGCACCATAAAAGATTGAATGGAAAAGGCTACCCCAGAGATGTTTCGGCAGCCGACATAACAGAATTTACAAAAATTATAACCATTCTTGACATGTACGAAGCCATGACGTCTAACAGGGTTTATAGAAATGCCCTTTCACCTTTTGAAGTTTTACGAAGGTTTCAAGTCAAGGGCTTTGCAACCCTAGACCCTGCTTATATGCTTACATTTTTAACTGCGGTGTCCAATGCCTGTATTGGTAACGAAGTTATTTTATCCTCGGGCGAAATTGGCGAGGTAGTTTTGGTCAACAAAGATGACCTTGCTCGTCCTCTCATTAAAATCGGCGGTGTATTTGTTAATCTCGCTGAAAGAAAAGACCTAAGTATCATTCGGTGGGCGTAAGCAAGAATACAAAAAAGTGGCGGTACACGTGATGTGTGTCGCCACTTTTTTTTGCACAATGATACTGCTTTGCGGATCATAAAGCGTCAACTACCTCATACGCAAACCGTTCTCAAAGATTTTAAAGATGTTTGATTTTTGAACTTTGATGTTTGACCTTTAAACATCTGAAATTTAAATTTTAACCTGTGAGTTTTAAACTTTGGGCTTTGAATTTGTTTTCAAAGTTATCAATAACATGTCTGCACTTTAACCCAAGTGCTAGGGGAGGTAGGTTTATTATTTTCGTATCATTATGCAAATTGCATTAACTCAATAATTCGATTTCAAGTTTTGTCGTTGCGTTTGATTCCGATAATATATAATCAACTTCATTCTCAAACTCATAAATTGCATCTAAGAGCTTTTGAATTCTGTCCGAGATATTGCTTGGGTCGATTAGTTCCCATTTGTTTCTGTTCTCAAAAAGGCGGGTATGCTCCTCAATTTCTGACGGAACACGTTTGTCCTTTTCTCCCAAAATCGACTGCAAATAGCTTTCGAGTTTGAAGGGGATCTGTGCGTTTTCTGATTCGACGATGTTGTTGTTTCTTGTGTATTGGGTTTGGAGGTGCATGAGCAGATCTTTTTCGTAATGAATCGAATTTTTTCGTTCAATCGCTTCTGCCACTGTATACTCTTTGTTCCCAATTTTGACAACAACACTGGCGTTTGACGAAACAACAACGTCTTTAATTCTTTTGCGGTTTTCAATCAAAGCAAACACTTTGTCAAAGTTGCCCTGAATCATTCTCTTTGTTTCATCAATTGTTTTACCCTGAATTTTATCGTTGGATTTTTTGTTTGCGATTACATACATCGAATCGTAGCAGTCTTTAATTTTGCTGTCATACATCTTCAATTCAGAAAGTGCCCTGTGTACCGAATACAAAACTTTTGCCATAAAAAAACCTCCTATTTGGATTCATTTGCACCATTATCAAAAAACGTATACCTCCCACGTCCAGCGTCCTTGCTTTTATAAAGTGCTGCGTCAGCCTTTTTAAAAAGCTCTGGATAATTTTCGCCATGTGTGGGAAACTCGCAGATGCCAATGGAACAGCCAAGTGGAAGTTTATCATAAGCTTTAAGCTCTGCCAGTATTTGATCAAGCATAACAGACACACAATTTTTGTCAAGCCCTATCACAGCAAATACGTACTCGTCACCACCCACACGTCCAACGATTGCCTCTTGTGGACAAACCTTTTTAAGGGTATCGGCAACAAAAATAATGACTTCGTCGCCAAACCTATGCCCATAGGTGTCGTTGATATGTTTGAGGTAGTCTAGGTCAATTACACAAAGTGTAAATGCGTCACCTCTCGCAATCCATTCAGAAATTTTGTCTTCAAACGAAAACCTGTTGAGCAGTTTTGTTAAAAAATCTTGGTATTTGAGTGATTCCCATTTGTCGTGATAGCGTTTTCTTTTATAAAGTAAGAGCGAAATACTACCGAACACAACCGCAAAAAAACCGATAGCAATGGCAACACGTCCGAGCAAAATTAATCTGTTTTGTGCCGCATCTTTTCGCTCAAGGCTTTGTGTTGAATCATAGACATTTTGATAATATTTAAGCCTTGGAAAATACTCATTCGACTCCTTGATTTTCTCGGAGGACACCTCAAACAATTCGAGCAGGACAGCTTTAATTTTGCTGTCGTTGCGAATCAAGTACACATACTTATAATTGCCAAACGTGCCCTTGCCCACCAAATTTTCCATCAGTGATTTCGACGTGACATTATCATCAATTAAAGCGTAATCAATTTTCCCTTTTGAAACCGCACGAGTTAGAGAATCAATGGATTTAAAATGCACAAATTTTATTTTTTCGCCGTTGTTTACCACTTTGTTATCGACATAAAACTTAAAGTCATTTAAATATCCAAGCCTAATTTTTTCATTGTTTGCATTAAACGAAGGTGTGTGTACATCGCCATACACTTTGTATTCAGACGCAAAAAGATCTAAGTTTGTGTAATCGGTATAACGAATGAATGATGACTCGCCAAAGCTTGCCTTCGGCACAAAAATCGCATCTATCTCGCCCCTATAAAATTGATTGAGTATCTCTTCAAAGCTGCCGTGTTCATAACCAACATTGTACCCAAACCTCATTTTTAACTCATCAATAATTAAAAACGGAACACCAAATATTTTTTCATCCGCAATAAATTGAAAAGGCTCTTCGTCAAATATTCCAAAAACTGGTGTAGGCAATTTATCCATTAACAAAGATACCGCAGGCTCAATGCCCGCCATTTTTCGGTTATACCGCATCTCGCCTTTTTTAACCAACGAGGATAATTGTTCATCCCCAAGCGTTTTGTTTAAAATCGAAACAAGAATGTCCTGTCCATAAAAAAACATGCGTAATGGGCTTGGTTCAAAAAAAGGAATTTCCTCAACGTTTGGATAATTGGCTTGTATTTGTGCGCTTCGCACGGTGGACAGCATAACATCAATTTCATCATTTTGAAGTGCATTTGCAAGTTCAAAAAAAGTATTGAAGTATACAAACTTTGCAGTTGATAATTTTTTTTCAAGTTCTATAGAACTTAAAAACTCCGGCCTTGTCATCACACCAATCACAACTTTTGATGAACCAGAAAAACTTTCAATTTTATCTTTTTTTGCATAAAAACGCTGCATCAGTCTCAAGTCTTCATGCTTAAACGACTTGGCAACTGTTTCTGGAAAAGCACCTTCTCGCATATGTGTCAAGCTGTTATCGGCAACACCCACTTGTTCTTCGAGGTCAGATACACTTGGCTGAACCACCAGCTTCACAGGCAGCCCTGTTTTGTCAGAAACAATTTGCATAATGTCCGCTATGTAGCCTTTGTAAGAGCCGTAATACATATAGGTCGGGCTGAACGTGCTAAAAAAATTGATTACAATGCCATCGTCTTGATGCTTCTCTATAAATTTTTTTTCTTCATCGCTAAATGAAACACCACGGCTCAAATCAATGGGTACGGTTTCTGGAAAAACCCAGTCAACTGCCAACACAACATGGGCATTCCATATGCTCATATACGCCACAAAAGCAAGGATTGCTATGTGCTTAATAATGTGTTTCAAACCAATCCCTCTTTCGCAATCATTTATAAACAGAGTACCTGTCACGACCCTGTTGCTTGCTCTCAAAAAGTGCCTTGTCGGTATTTAAATAAATTTCGGCAAGGTCATTGCTGTCCTTTGGATAATTACTGATTCCAATGGAGAGCGTAATTTTTACGTGCTCTTCTTTGTACATAAATTTTGAAACGGCTTGCTGCACTTTCTCAAATTTCCGAATTGTTTCTTCAAGCGATAGCTTTGTGATGACCGTAAACTCGTCACCGCCGATTCTTGCCGCTAACCCTTTTTCAAAAAACTCGTCCTGTAAAGAATTTGCAACCTTAATTAAAGCTTGATCGCCGCAGTCATGCCCATATTTATCGTTAAATTGCTTGAAAAAATCCACATCAATCAATGCCACATGAAACGTTTTTTTCTCTTGCATGAGCTTATTCATGTACGTTTCCGCCGCAAAGCGATTACTGATTTTCGTTAAATGATCAGATACTCTAAGGTAGTCTGTCTTTTTTTGCTCAACTCTTCGCATAATCAGCCCAATTGAAATTGTGATAAATGCGATTACACCAATTGACAAAACAAACGCAATAAAAAACAGAGCATTCGCCCTTTTATTCGCTTCCATCGCAATGGTTCTTTGCAGTGTCGCCTCGTACAGAATCGTATTTGTTCCAAGGGTAAGTAAATAATTCTCGTTTTGCAACTCGCTCGAAAATGGTCCCGCATCAGAAAACAATGCATTGTATAGGTGTTTCACATAATCATCATGATGCGTATAGACAACAAACTCGTACCTTGCAAAAATTCCTTTTTCAAAAAGCCCTTCGTACTGTTCCCCCACGCTGTAAACATCGAGTGCCGCATAATCCACTTCACCCGTTGTTACGGCTTTGGCAACTTCTGCTAGGGTTGCATATCTTGTAAATATAAGATCATCGCTGTCATGCAATCTACCCGAATTTAATAATCCGTCAAACTCCGAAGTCACGCCGACATTTATTTTTTTGTTGTCAGCGATACGCTCCCTATAACCCACATAACGCTGGTCTTCTTTTCCATAGAGCATGATGTTACCTTTTTGAATCACAAACTTGGGGTATGTTGAAATTTCTATCTGCTCACTTGAATAGTTTTTTTCTTGCCCCAAAAAAGGCAGAAGCTCTATGTTTGGAAAAATATCAATTTCGTTTCTCATAAACATTTGAAACAGCTTGCTATACTCGCCGTCAATATATTTTGTCTGGATTCCATAGTCATCTTTAATTTTATCAGCAATTTGTGTAAACAACCCTGCTTTTATCTCGCCAAGCGAGAAGTGAAACATGGGCGATTCGTAAAAGGCAAATGAAATGGTTTTATCATTCTTTGGTGAATACACAATGTCATGGCTTAATTTCAAATTACCAAGGTTGCTCGTGAGCAGATTGGCATTAAATATTTGGTAAACATCGGTTTCTGCCATGATTGCGTCTAGCACCGAAATAAATTCTGCATCACCAAAAAATCGGGTAGCCACATTGATTGTCTGCAAAACATTGACAGGCTCAATTCCTTTAAACTCATTGGTTATGTAGGAGTAGTTTGGCAACAATACCATTTCAATTTCGCCGTTCATAAGAGCTTGGTACATATGTTCGTAGGTACTGTACTTGAGTGCGTAAATTCCCTTGAACTGGTTCAAAAGCCTCTCATATGCGTCTCGATCAATATCAACAAACCCAACTGTGTACTTCTGCGTATCAGAAAATTCTCTTGATACCGTTGTTGGTTTATAAAACGCATAATCCAAATAAAGTTCTGATTTTGTATAAGCCATTCCCGAGACATTGCCTATAAATGAAACAAAATTGGCGTTTGCCTCTTTCTCGTTTAATGACTCCACACATTCTGCCAAGTCGCTCTTAATAACAACATCCACGTTGATTCCTGTTATGTCTGTAAAAATCTGCATGGCGTCGGGAATAAAACCATGCAAGTACCCCTCGGCACATTCAGAAATTTGAGCACTCTCGCCTTTCCAATAAACAAACTTCAATGTCCGTCCTTTGTTCTCTTCAATCCATTTGTTCTGCTCTTGAGTAAACGAAACTGCATCCTTTGCCATAACTGTCTGAATACCAATAACAGCAACGCAAATATACGTTACTGTTATCAATAAGAGCTTCAAAATGGATTTTATTTTTGTCATTTTATCTCGTCCCGTATGTTAACTTAATTCATAATTGTATAATCTTCATTGAGAAGTTCAAAGCCTTCTCTTGCTGAACCCGCCAAATATATTTTGTTTCCGTCCGTGATAAAAATTGCTCCAGCTCCTTCGACGCCCTCAATAAATTTCATGCCTCCCACCAAGTCTTTTGTAAACACAGTGGTCGAAAGTCCGTCGCCGTCTATTGACTCTTTGCTGATGATGGTAACACCTTCAATCACGGTGTCATATGGATAGCCTGTTTTTGGATTTAAAATGTGGTGATATTTTTTTCCGTCCGGGGCTTCTATAAATCTCTCATACACACCCGAGGTAACATATGATTTTTCTTGTCCATACACACGACCCACAAGCTCGTCTCGTTCTTTGTTCGGGTCTTGGATACCAATTGTCCAGTCCTCGCCCTCTTTGTTTCCCACAACAAAAACATTTCCGCCAAGGTCAATGATTCCGCTACCCGCCTTGTTTTCGTGCATCACTTTTGCAACTGCATCTGCCGTAAACCCTTTTGCAATCGAGCCAAGATCAATCATCATACCTTTTTCTTTGAGATAAACGGTTCGTTCTGCTTCATTTATCTCCACGTTTTTATAATTAATCAGTTTAATTTTCTCGTCAATTTCTGCTTGTGACGGAATTCTTGCATCATCAAAACCGATATGCCAAAGCTTTACAAGCGGTCCAATTGTTATATCATAACTTCCCTCTGATGTTTCGCTATAAAAAAGCCCTCGCTTGACAACATCAAAAGTGTCTTTACTAACTTTTACTGGTTTGATGCCGGCGTTTGCATTGATCGCATCAACTTCTGTGCCGTCTTCGTTCATGCTCATCTTTTTCTCTATATCTGCAATTCGTTTAAATGCAAGCTCTAAAATTTCTGGGCGTGGATTTTCATGGATTTTAATTCTGCAAACCGTTCCCATTAAAAATCGAATGTCTTGCAGTGGCTCACCTTTTATCACGTCCTCATTGGCGTACAGTGCATAGTCTTCGTCGGGAAACGGCGTTACAATTTGGGTTGCATCAATCGGTGTCTTTGGTGCAACATCAATCGTGCCGACTTGTGGCTGTGTCGTTTGCTCCTGTTTCGTTTCCTTTGGAACATTGTTTGTTGACTTGCCGCAACCTGTAAAAACCAAGGGTAGGGCTATAGCGGTAATGAGCATCGTGTTTTTAAGCAGTAGCATTTTCATTGTAGAGATTCCTCCATTTTTTTGAAAGTGAATTTAGTTGTGGTTCTTTAATGGGGTTTATTATATCAATATCTAAAGCCGTTGTCGATAAATTTCTGTTACTTCTTAAACAAACAGAAGATTGATTATAATTTTTGTTTTTTTTGGAACAATATAGTGAAAATAAAAAGGAGTGTTATTGACCATGAACAAAAAAAATATTTCCGTTCTCATGTGCTTGAGCCTAGCAATATCCGTTGTGCCTATCCAGTCGAAATTTTTAAATGAGAACAACATAGCAAGTGTTGAGGTGGTAAGCGGTGCCTCACCAAACTGGGAAGCCCCAACGCCTGCACCAAAACCACTTCCAACAGCAAGACCAACGGCAAAACCAACAGCAAAGCCAACTCCTGCACCAACACAATCTCCAACGCCTGCACCAACACAATCTCCAACTCCAGTTCCAACCCTTGCACCAACTCCCGCTCCAACTCCAGTTCCCACGGAGCCTCCCCTTAAAATTGAGTGGCATGGCGAAAAATTTGTCACAACCTACCCAATTATAAACAGAAACGGCAGAAATTATTATCCGCTTCGATCAATTTACGAAGAAATTGGTGCGACAGTCAGTTGGGACAGTACAGAAAAAGCTGCAACCATTACACTTGATGGAACCGTTTTAGAATTTAATGTAGGTGATACAAAAATCAAAGTAAATGGCGAAGTGCGTGACATGTGGCCGGATGCACCTTTTGTTGCCAAAAACGGAATGGTTTATTTGCCAATTCGATATGCTTTTGAAACGTTAGGATACATCGTTGAATGGAACGAAAATGCAAAATCAATTTATGTCAGGTGACAGAAATTCTTGAGTCCTCGCACAAGCAAAATCTGAAACGAATAATACAAAAAAATGTTTTCGACATTTCAAATTATTCGTTTCGATTTTTGTCGATTGCAAGTTTGTAATTAATTTTCTGTTCTATCCTATTTAAATACAAAAATTTCATCATTCTCCTTTGCGCTTCGCAAAAAAAAATCGCCGTTTGTCTATTATTTCTCATTTTTCTGATTGACTTTTTTCAACATTTCATTTAGTATTGTTATCAGTTAGAATGAACTATATTTTTGAAAAGGTCGTGATAAAGTGAACGAAAATGTTCATGTTTTGCAAGGAATGCTAATCAATGTTTTTGGCGGAAACTACGTCTTGCCAATCACGTGTATCAAGCAGTCATTTAAGCCGCTTAAAAAAGATGTTTTTTCTGATCCAAGCGGAAACGAAATGATTCAGGTCAAAGGGGTTGTTTATAATCTGGTTAGACTTTCAGATTATTTGTGTCCCACAAACGCCGAGGCACTGGAGATTGAAGATGGCATTGTCATTATCATGGAGTTTAAACGCCGTGCCATTTGTGTTTTCGCAAGTGCACTCTTGGGTGAACGACAGCTTCCTATCACTCCTCTTCCAGATTTTTTTGCGGGTAACCCATACATATCTGGTTGTGCAGAACTGCAAGAATCGACAACGCACAATTCTGAGTCTGAGCTTTGCTTGATCATTAACGTTGAAGGGTTTTTTGATGATGCTAAAAGCTTTACAATCGAAAGCGAGCCAGAACCCGAAGAAGAAATACAAGTAATTGATGAACCGCAAACCATTTCTGAAGACATGACAATTGATAAATATTTTACTTTTGGCATTGCATCGGAAGAATATGCGGTTGAAATCGCAAGCATCAAAGAAATTATTGGCGTTAGAAAAATAACAAAAGTTCCAGAATCACCCGATCACGTGGAGGGAATCATTAGCCTTCGTGGAAAAATCATTCCAATAGTAGATTTGCGGAAGAGATTTTTCAAACCAAGTGTAAATGACTCACTTACCTGTATCGTTGTGGTTGAAGCACTACCTGATTCGGGTATAGCCTCTGAATCTGGCGAACCGACAGAGAAACAAACCTTTGGGCTAATTGTAGACAAAGTGCTAGAAGTAGTCGTCATGGAAGAAAGCAGCATTGAGCCTATGCCAAAGGCTAGCACCCAAAGAGGATACAGCCAGTTTGTTTCTGGAATTGGTCGTGCGTTTGGCAAAGTCAAATTACTGCTTGATATAAATAAGTTGGTCTATAAAGACTAACCAAAACAAAACTAGGGAGTGTGCTAAATGGGTTTTATTAAAAACATGAAGATCAGTGCAAAACTGATTCTTCTATCCGCAATCGCTTTAATTCTTATGGTAGTTATGTTGTTCGTTGCAGTAAACGGTTTTAACGAGCTTGAAGAACTTGATAACTACAAGTACGACACAATCATTGTCCCCACAGCAAAAGTAATTGATATCTCACTTTCACTGGAAACAATTGGCAAACGTCTACGTGATCTTGCTCTTGCAACAAGTATGGAAGAAAATCAAAAATACAAGCAAATGATTGACGATGCATTTCCTCTTTTAAAGAAAGCTATTGATGAGTATTCGGCTATCCTAAAAGAACATAACGTAACATCTGGAGATGAATATAATTATCTTAAAGCAATCTCAGATAGTTATGTTCCTTATAAAGATGCAGTCGATCGTGCCATTGCTCTCGGTATGAACAACGAGACTGCTGGTGTTATCGAGATAATAAAAAAGGAAACCAGTGTTACTGCAGGTATTCTTGTTGACAATCTTCATAAAATAGCTGCTCTCAATGTTCAGCAAGCGAGAATTGCTACAGACCAAGCAACTGCTGCTAAAAACATGGCTCTTCTTCAAATGGGCGCTGCTATTGTTGTTGCTGCGATTTTACTGATTGGTTTTGCAATTATTGTTATCAACGCAATCACAAAACCTGTAAACCAAATGGTTTCTGTTGCAAACAATGTTGCCAAGGGTAACTTGAATGTGAATGTTTCTGTGGATTCAAAAGATGAGATGGGCATTCTCGGCGGCGAATTTTTAACTTTGATTACTACGCTCCGCACGTTGATTGATGACTTGGCGCATGTTACAAAAGAGCATGGCGAAAAAGGCAACACAGAAGCGACTATTGATGTGAATAAATATCAAGGTGCCTACAAAGAACTTGCTACTGGTTTAAATACAATGCTTGGCGATTATGTTGGTATGTCAACAGACATCTTAAATTGTGTAAACCAATTTGGCGAAGGCAACTTTGATTCCGATATTAAGAAATACCCAGGCAAAAAACAATTTGCAAACCAAAGTATCGACGCTTTACGTGTAAACATGAAAGCAGTTGGTTCTGATATTCAAGGTCTGATTAATGCGGCATCTGATGGAAAATTGTCACACAGAGCAGATGATACAAAATATAAAGGCACTTGGAATGGTATTGTTTCTGGCTTAAATACACTCATGAAAACAATTGCTGAACCAATTATGGAGTCTGCTGATGTTATGGGCAAATTGGCAAAAGGCGATTTCTCTGACAATGTACGTGGCAATTACAAAGGCGATTTTGCTTTGATTAAAAATTCATTAAATACCACAGTTGAGAACATGGCAAGTTACATCAAAGAAATCGCTGACGTACTTGACAAACTTGCTCATAACGACTTTAACCAAGAGATTAAACGCCCATATGTTGGTGAATTTGCAAACATCAGAACAGCGGTTAACGCCATCATTGATAAGATGAACCAAGTACTTCGTGATATTCAATCTGCTGCTGAACAAGTAACAGTTGGTGCAAAACAACTTTCTGAAAGCAGTATGACGCTTGCACAAGGTGCAACTGAACAAGCAAGCTCTGTTGAAGAACTTAACGCAACCATTGACACAATCAACGAACAAACACAAAGAAACGCAAGCAAAGCAGAAAATGCAAACAATTTATCTGTTTCCTCTATGTCCAATGCGACTAAGGGCAATGCAGAAATGCAAATGATGCTTAAATCCATGGAAGGAATCAAAAATTCCTCCGCTAATATCTCAAAAATCATTAAAGTTATTGAAGATATTGCGTTCCAAACAAACCTTCTTGCACTTAACGCAGCCGTTGAGGCGGCTCGTGCTGGTGAGCACGGAAAAGGTTTTGCCGTTGTAGCAGAAGAAGTAAGAAGCCTTGCGGCAAGAAGCCAAAAAGCGGCTCAAGAAACAACCGAGCTTATTGAAAACTCAATCAACCAAGTAAACGATGGTACAAAAATTGCAACAGTTACAGCTAACGCACTTGAAACAATCGTTGCAGACGTTAAAGAAGTTTCTGGCATCATCAGCGAAATCTCTGAAGCTTCAAAAGAACAAGCAGCGTCCATCGCCCAAGTTAGCATTGGCCTTGGTCAAATTTCTCAAGTTGTTCAAAGCAACTCCGCAACTTCCGAAGAAGCGGCTTCCGCATCAGAAGAAATGGCTAGCCAGGCAGAAACACTTGATAGCATGGTAGCGATATTTAAACTTAGATAATATATAAAAAAGTGAAGTTGCTCAAATGAGCCGCTTCACTTTTTTTGTTGGGTACACATACAAGCCATGTGCCGTGCAGTATAAATATAAATCTCCATGACCGATATGCGGCAGACGAGTTGCCGCTGTCTGCTCTGGGTATAGTCTGTTTAACACCACTTGGTCGCTTTTGGCAAATGCCACAAACGCAATGAAATGTTCTTTTTCCATCTCATGTTTAAAAGTGATATAAAAATCCGTATCCATTTTTTCGGTGGTTACTTCCATATCAAGGGGCATCTCCTGTGGCACTTGCGGCTGTAGCGTTCTGCTGCAACAAGTGATGCTTGCTTTGCCAGTGGAAATTAAAATGTTTCGGCAAATCGGGCAAACATAAAACTTTACTTTGTCAATCTTGCCCACATTCACTCTATTTTGTTCCAGTTCGCCTTCAAGAATTTTAAGAATGTCTGCACCCAAAAACTCCGACAACTCGTGCCACAAAGAAACATCGGGGCAACCCAGTCCACATTCCCACTTGGATACCGTCTTGTTGCTAATCCGCAGCACATCGGCGACTTGCTGTTGCGTAAGCCCACGCTCTTTTCTAAGTTGCAAAATCACTTGCCCAACTTTTGTGCAATCCATAAAATCCCCAGCCTTTATAACATATATTTGGCGATAACCGAAACAAGCCGTTGTGGCAAGCTTTCGAGGTTCGAAATATCAATGAAGCGTTCATTGCCGTATATCTGCTCAATTTCTTGTTTGTCTTGCCCAATCGCCGCCGCAAGATAAACAATCCCTTTTCGTGAAAATTCGTTCATGGTACTTTGCATATCAAGAGCCGCTTTTGCCCCCGAATAATCTGGCAGTGCCGTGGGTTTTCCATCACTTATGCTGATTAAAAGTTTTGTGGTTGCATCTGATTGTAAAAGCTTCTGGCTCAAAATCCTAAGTGCCATTCCGTCACGGTTGTTGCTTCTGCCAGAAATCCCCATTAAGCAAAACTTGTCATCCTTTTCACTATGCTCAAAATCAATGTAGGAGAACAGGGACATTTGCTCCCATTTTGACCGATCCGCCGTGTCTCCATAAATAACAATCGGAATATTTAGCTGTTGGCAAAATTCATACACGGCAACTGCCGCTCGTTTTGCCGCTTCGGTTCGACCAAACGCCGCCATGGATGCGGATTCGTCAATTCTAAGCCCGACGGCAAGAGTAGGCTTTTCACTCGGTGGTTGCTTGTTTGCAAAATATTTTAAATCCGATGCCGCCAAATTTTCCGCTTTAAACTTTGTTCCAAAGGTTTTTGCACTCGAAAATCCTTCGGACTGTTCATGTTCCAAAATGGATTTTATTTTACGTACCATTTCAGTGATGATAGGATTAACGTCGCTAAAAATCAAGTTGTATTCTTCTTTATAGGTGGTTTGACTTTCTGGTCTGTGAACAATGAGCTTTGTTTTTTCGTGCGTCGAATCTTTTAAGGCTTCCCTTGCCTCTTGGTTTAGTTTTTTTCTAAGCTCTGACTTTTTCTCTTGAAGACTCTTTTGTTTTTCCAACTCATGATAGGTGGGCGTTCCGTTTTCATCAGCTTCTGAACTTTCGGAAATGGTTGTTTCGTCATTTTCTTTTTCAGTTACTTCTGATGAACTGCCTTCACTGTCCGCAGATTTTCTTAGCCGTATCGCATTCTGGTTGTCTAGCACTTCCTCACTTGCACCCTCAAAATTTCCGTCAGCACGAATTTCCATTACGATGCCGTCATTTTTATTTTCGGCTTTTACATGAAGTGCATTGAGCTTTTTAAAAATGTCTTGTGCGTTTAGTGCGTTTTCAAGAATTAATATTTCGCCCTTGTCCGTCGTTATTTTATAAATCACTTTGTGGTACATGGCTTCTGTTATGTCGGCACCACGACTCACGGCATCCACCCAGAACAAATAGGAACGCATGCCAGAAACACCCTTAATCGAGTTTGCTTTTGCGGTCTTATCCAGCAAAATAATTGTTTCTGCCAGTAGTGCCAGCACTTGAAAATCTCTGTACCCTGTTTTAGAAATTGCTCGCTCCATCATGACCCCTGTCGTCGGCAAATCCATTTTTTCTGTATGCTGCACCCGATCCCGAAGCGATTCGTTGAGTGGGCGGCAACCGTTGTATCCCCTGTTTGTTGTAATCACCGCAATAAAATCGGGGTGGCGTTTGATTATGCCTGTCGGTAAATTGATGGTTCCATCTGGCTCAAGTGCCGAGTTTAAAGACATAAGTACCGCCGCATCTCTAATCACGGTGGGCTCTTGAATTTCGAGAAACCAACCGTTTTCAAACGCACGCACAATCTCCGAAGGATAAAATTTGTAGGCAACTGCTTTTGAAGCTGCTTCTTTATTTTCGCTTTCTTCGGATATAATTGGCAGTATCGAGCCGATTATATCCGATTTATCCATGTCCGCAAAGCAAGTGATTTTTGTATACGGCAGACCAAGTTCCGCTGAAAGACACTTCGCAAGTTCAGTCTTTCCAGATCCGGCGTCGCCCTCAAGCAGTATGTTGTTAATCCGCATTTCTCTGTTGTTCCAATTGCGTTTTATTTCGTGCAAAACCCTACGTTCTTCTTTGCTTTCAATATGTGAACTTGGCTTTTTATAAACCAAGGACTTCTCAATTTCTGTCAACTCCCGACCCTGCGACAGAACAAATTTGCCTTCCATTTTAATGCCCCATTTCCTCCAATATTTTCTCAAGCACCCTAAATCTTTCGCCCAAAATCTCACCCACATCGTTGATCGACTGCGAAAACTTTTGTATATCCTCGTTTATGCTTTCGTTGTCTGTGCAAATTTCCACAGGCATCACGCCGCCTTGCACGCCAATTCTGTCAATGCTTGTTTTTTTTGGATCGTAAAGCAGTGGGTAACGATACGCTTCTTGAAAATGCAGCAGTGTTCGGCTTAATAAAATCATTAAGTCCATCACTTGATGCACTGGCAATTCTTGTGCGATTTCAAGCTCGTTTTGCTCGTTTTCTTTCCAAATTTGCATCGCTAGTTTCATTTTTTTATTTTCTTCTTGCGTAGGCTCTCCCATTGTGATGCGTTTGATGCTCGAACTGTATGCATTTCTTCCGTCAATGCGGTCATAGTTGTTTGAAACAATTACTGTTTTCTCGTTCATGCAAATCCTCTTTTCTAATTTTGTTTGTGTTGTCTCATGAACATAGTATAGCTCAAAAGAAATAAAAAACAATCCATGCTCCGTAGAGTTTGCAGTGGATTGTTTTCAGGTTTCAAAATTTATGGTACAATAGTTGTACATTTAAAAATAGAAAGGTGAGTTTTATGAACACAAGTTTAGTTGTTAATTTTAATGGACAAGGGCAAGAAGCAATCAAAATGTACACCGAGATTTTTGGCTTGGAACAACCAGAGATTCTCACTTACGCAAGCTTTCCAAAGGATCCAAACTTCCCCATTTCGGAAGAAGAAGAAAGCTACGTTGTTGCGTCAACTTTAAAAATCGGCAACCTCGAAGTTTTAATACAAGACTTGGTTAAGTCCATGCAATATCCATTTGCAAGCAACGTGACCATTAGCATTGGCACAAGCGAAAAAGAAAACGTAATCAAATGGTTTAACGCCATGGCAGACGGCGGACAAATCACTTGCCCTCTGCAGGTAATGCCTTGGAGTCCGTACTATGGTGCTGTGAAAGATAAATTTGGCACATCTTGGCAATTTCAAATGAACTAAAAAAATCCCACCTGTCGAGAAAATTGGCAGATGGGATTTTTTATGCACTTCTATTTCTCCGACCAAACAAAAGCCCCAAACAAATTCCCGCAACAAGCCCCGCAATATGCCCAACCCAAGAAACATTTGGCATAATAAAACTCATGCCGACACCCATTACCAAAATGATGGTTAAATTATAAAAGTCAAGTTGCTGTCTTGGAACAAACAGCGTAATAACGGCTGCTGCACCCATGAGTCCATACGCCGCACCAGATGCACCTGCCGTAACTGCCTCAGGGCCAATGAACACGCAGGCCACACTAGCAGCAAGCCCTGACACAATATAAATCAACGCAAATTTTACTCCGCCTAGGTACCGTTCCACAATGTTTCCAAAAATATAAAGGCTTAACATATTTGCCGCAAGATGCATGAAATCAAAATGAATGAACATGGCACTAAGCAGTCTATAGTATTCACCGTTTCTAATCACAAGATCTGGTACAATTGCCCCCGCTTTCACCATCCGCAACATGTCATTCGGGTCCAGTAGCAAACCCATTAATGCATATGCAATGCCGTTGATTGCAATAAAAATATACAACATAAAGTTTTTACTTTGCACTGGTTTTGCCATCGGTATTACTTTGTCTTTTTTTACGGTTTGCTCAAGTGTTTTGGCAAGTCCGCCCACTTCACTCGGCTGGTCTTTGTTATAATCAATGCTGCAAGTATCGCCCATGAGTTTCACCGACCAAAACACTTCATACAGCTTTTGGTTTGAAAACATTTCGCCACGGCTTAAAATTTGTTTGGCCTCGGCGTTTGTGTTTTCGGGATCGCTATTGCTAAACATGATGAACACGGCAATTGCACTTTTTATGTCAGCGTTTTCTGCTGAAGCTTTGAGCTGTGCCCCATAACCTTCCACAAACTCACAGAGTTCTCCTTCCTTAAAAAACTCGCAGTTTATTAAAATCGCAATATTTACAACCGCCCCTTGCATATTGTGCAGCTCCGTAAACTTTTCTGTGCCGTTTCGTGTTTGCAAAAATCCCAAATTTAAAAGTCTTTGTTTGTATTCGCCAATAAATTCTGTTGTCACTTTGTACCCTCGTTTCCTATACTCAACTTATTATTTAAAAGTCACGGTTAATGTGTTCTTGCTCTCGCTCGGTTTTGAATATGAGATTCCGTTTGCTCCAAGCGAAAATAAAAATTTTAGTTCATCCGCCCAGTTATAGCTTTTCAGTTCTTCGTTTAGCAAAATCGTTATCTCGCTCTTTCCTTCTACATACGCTTTTTTAATAATTTCGACTGCTTGTTCATATGTTTCTGGTGCAATTCTACTGTACACAAAATAATTATATTCTCGTGCATTTGCCTTGGGGTACTTCTCCTTGTCTTTCCAATCATGCTGTTTAATCTTAACCATTTCCGCATCGGTTAAATTAAAAAAATCATATTGAACTTCCTCTGGGCGGTCAGGAACAGGGTCGTCCCAAGTCACGTCCAAATGATAATATCCCTCACCAATTTTGACAAGGTTCCAAGAATGTGTATCGCTGTGCAGTTCATAATTTTCGATGCCCTCAAGTGTCAAAAGAATGGACGCCGCCCCAGAGTACCCCGAACACACCGCCGTTTTATTAAACAACGCCCCATATGCCGTATATGAATCTTTATTGCCACCAATCGGATTATTTAGCGTTTCCTCATCATATACTAAATTTAACACCAAGTAATCATGAATCGCTTTCTCTTTTTCGTAATCCGTCATACCTTTTTTAATGATTTCGCTTATGATGCTCTCGCATTTTTCAAATAACATGAGTTGGCTCTCGTTTAGTTTACTTTTTAAGTTTGGATTTTTAATACTCTGGTTGATTGCGTGAGCATCTGTATATTGTATTTTCCAAACCAGCTCCAATGTTTTATCATCTTTGGTTCCGCTGTATTCCCATTTTTTTACGCCACCAAAATCATTGATTGCAAACACCGATGCAATGTCAAGTTTTGGATTATTGATTGTCATGTCATACGTTGGCTCGATATTGTCAACCGCTGTTTGCAGTGCAGACTTTAAAGCTTGGATGTCCACTTGGGTTAGAATTTTTACCGTTTTTGCTGCATCGTCCCATTCTGTCTTTGCACCAAAGCAGTCCGCCGCAAATCTCGCTGGCATATACGTTCTATTATTTATAATCTTTGCAGGAACATCCAGCGTTACATCCTTGCCATTTACTTTTGCAATCAATTCGTCAATTGTAATTTCAATTGTTGCTTCACTATTTGTAATAGTTACCAAACGGCTACTTTCGTCCCATTTAACCGAACCGCCGAGTTTTCTAAACAACTCCGCAACAGGAACAAGCACTCTGCCCTCCACATTGACTACAGGTACATCGGACTCAACTGGTTTTCCATCGACCAACACACTATATTCTGCTCCAAAAGCAGAAATCGCAGTCGTGCACATGCACAAAGTGAAAATGATAAAAACTATTATTTTCTTAAACGAGAAAATAAACCCACCCCATTATAATGTTTTCTAGCAAACATTATAACATACTCACTGACTAAATTGTAATGATTATAAAATTTCTACTTGTAAATTTTTGAAATCATGTTAAAATATATATTAATCGAAGTTTAGTGTTATCAAAAAATTTTTATAGGCGGTGTCCACATGAGGTTACTCACTCGTTCAGATTTTGACGGTTTAGCTTGCGGTGCGCTCTTAAAAGAGTGTAACGTTATTGATTCTTGGAAATTTATCCATCCAAAAGATATGCAGGATGGTCTGATTGAAGTTACTGAAAATGATGTTTTGGCAAACGTACCTTATGTTAGAGGTTGTAAAATGTGGTTTGACCACCACTCAAGCGAAACAACAAGACTTGGCGAGCATAGTTTTGAAGGCGAGAGCCGTCTTGCACCTAGTGCTGCCAGAGTTATTTATGAATATTACGGCGGGCGTGATGCTTTGCCGCATTTAGAAGAAATGGTGAATGCCACCGATAAAGTTGATTCTGCTAATCTTACTGTTGATGAAGTTTTAAATCCTGTTGGTTGGATTCTCTTAGGATTCATTATGGATCCAAGAACTGGTCTTGGAAGATTTAGAAACTTTAAAATCAGCAACTACGAGCTTATGGAACTTCTCATGGACGCTTGCCGTACCATGACTATTGAACAAATTTTGGATCTTGACGATGTGAAAGAGCGTTCAGAAGTTTACTTTGAGCAAAACGAATTGTTTAAAGATATGATTTCTAAACATACTCGTGTGGATGCCAATGTAATTATTACAGACCTACGTGGTGTTGAGCCAATTTATACAGGAAACAGATTTTTGATCTACAGCCTTTTCCCAGAGCAAAACATTTCGCTTTGGATTGTTGACGGACGTGCAAAAGTAAATTGTCCAATCGCTGTTGGTCATAGCGTTTTAAACAGAACTTCCAATACTGATGTTGGTTCGCTCATGTTAAAACACGGCGGCGGCGGTCACAGACAAGTTGGCACTTGCCAAGTTCCTTATGATGAAGCTGATACAATCATTGCAGAAATTATTACCAAGTGCAAAATTGATGGATAGGATTATTGAGAGCATTACAGGATTATCCCTGTGGTGCTCTTTTTTATTTTCACATTTCTAAATTCAAAGCATAATACGTTTAGAATTTATTTTTACAACAATTAAATTCTAAAATAATGATTTTTCATTTTTGTCCTTTTCTGTACACTATTCACAATTTTTTTAATATTTTTATGTATATTAAGTAGAACATATAATATTCTTCAGAAAATTATTGACTTACCTTTGATAAGCCTGTATATTTAACTTTAGATAAACACGAACATAATTTATCTTTATTAAAGCAAATACAGTCCCATCGTTTTATTAAAAGGAGGATTATTATGAAGAAATTAGTATCTCTCATGCTTGCAGGTATCATGTGCCTTGGTGCCACTGCTTGTTCAAGTAAACCAAGCACGACTCCACCGGCAGAACCCGGCAAGGAAGCGCCAGCTCCAGCAGCTCCAGCAGCAGAAGCTCCAAAGGGTGCCTACGAACTTAGCTTTTGGACTTTCCAAGAAATACATAATCAATTTTACCAAGATGCAGTTGAAACTTGGAACAAAAAATATCCAGACCGCCCAATCGTTTTAAAGCCAGAAGTTTATTCATATGACGACAACCACAACAAACTTCTTGTTGCATTACAATCGGGTACAGGTGCCCCTGATATGGCGGACATCGAAATTAGCCGTTTTGCAAACTACTTAAAGGGTTCCGAGCCAGCACTTGTTCCTCTTAATGATGTTGTTGAAAAAGAAATGCCTAACATGGTTAAAGCAAGATTTGATAACTATGCAAAAGACGGCAAGTATTACGGCATCGACTTCCACGTTGGTGCAACCGTTCTTTACTACAACACAGACATTATTAAAGCAGCGGGCGTTGACATCGACAGCATCAAAACTTGGAAAGACTATGTTGAAGTAGGCAAAACCGTTCTTGAGAAAACAGGAAAACCGATGACTGCATACGAAACTACCGAGCACTGGTCGATTTATCCAATGATGAATCAACAAGGCTCCGATGTTTTTGGCAAAGACGGTTCTGTCACTTTGGATAACGCAATCAACACAAAAACACTGGAGTTTATGCTTGACAATATCAAAAGCGGCATAGCTGTAAAAGCTCCTGGTGGATTCATGCACTCCGAAGAATGGTATGCTTACATGAACGAAGGCAATGTTGCTTCTATCATTATGCCAGCTTGGTACATGGGACGTTTCACTGACTACATGCCTGACCTCAAAGGCAAAATTACATTACGCCCTCTTCCAATCTTTAACGAAGGCGACAAGAGATCTGCTGGTATGGGCGGAACAGGTACATCCGTTACAAACCAAGCCAAAGACGTTCAACTTGTAAAAGAATTTTTAGCTTTTGCTAAAACCGACAGAGAACAAAATATTAAAATGTGGACAATGCTCGGCTTTGACCCAATTCGTTGGGACGTTTGGGATGACCCTGCTATGAAACAACCAAACAAATATACTGATTACTTTGGCGATGGCGTGTTCGATTTATTGTACACACTCAAAGATGAATTTAATTCTTTAAATATTACAGAGCAATACCCAGAGGGCATCACTCTCTTACAAAAAACAGTTATGGTAAACGCTCTTGAGAACGAATCCATGACACCAGCCGAAGCACTTAAAACTGCTGCTGATGAATTACGTGCAAAACAATAAGTAAAGTTATACATGGCACTAAAGTGTCGACGTTCAAATGCGTTGACGCTCTAGTGCCTTTTATAACAAATTCATAGTAAGGTGGTGCTTTATGAAGAAAAAGCAAGCTTTCAATTCGCAAACAATCGCTCCTTATCTCTTTGCGGCTCCCTTTGTGATCTCGTTTTTAATCTTTTTCCTATACCCTTTGGTGAGTTCTTTTATCATGAGCTTTCAAAAAATTGAAGGGTTTAACGACGTCACCTATATCGGGCTTAAAAATTACAAAAATTTATTAAACACTCATTATTACGCAGCCATTCAAAACAGCCTTCGTTACACATTCTGGACGATTATTGTTTTGATACCACTGCCTATGTTCCTTGCTTTGGTTTTAAATAGCAAGATTACTTTGGCTAAAAATTTCTTTCGGTCTACCTTGTTTATGCCGGCTCTTACTTCCGTAATTGTTGCCGGAATGTTCTTTCGGTATGCTTTTGGTTCACAGCCCACAACTTTTGTGAACGCAATCCTTGGCATGTTCGGGGTTGAGCCACATAAATGGTTGATGGACGGCTCGACTGGTATGCTTGCCTTGGTTGTTCTCTGCACGTGGCGTTGGCTCGGTGTTAATATTATTTATTTCTTATCAGGGCTTCAAGGGATTTCCGAAGACTTGTATGAAGCTGGCGACATTGACGGGGCAAACGCTCTTCAAAAGTTTTGGAGCATCACGCTCCCAGGGCTTAAACCTGTTGTGATTTATGTAGTAACCATCAGTATTTATGCGGGTCTATCCATGTTTGCCGAGTCCTTTGCTTATTGGACAGCACGATCCCCTGCTGATATTGGCTTAACACTTGTCGGTTATATTTACTCCGCAGGATTTACGAACAACGATTTTGGATTTGCATCCGCCATCGGCGTTACGTTAATCATCATTATCATGATCATCACCGCCCTACAATTAACTCTTTTTGGATTCTTTAAAAAGGAGGACGAATAATAGATGAAGACAAAAAATATTACGTTTACCCAAATTTTCTTTTTAATCGTCTGTATTTTGGCGGCGGCCTTTGCTCTGGTTCCCTTCTTGTTCATGGTTATATCTTCTTTAAAACCTGGGCAAGAACTAATGCGTCATGGCATCAATTTAAACATTGACTTTGCTATTATGAGCTTCAAAAACTATACACTGTTATTCACCGAGAACGACGGACTTTACTTTAGATGGTATTTTAATTCTCTGTTTATTACTTTGGTGCAAACAGCGGCGACTTTGCTTTTTTCTTCCATGGTTGGTTATGCACTGGGTGTTTACAATTTCAAAGGTAAAAATATTATTTTTGCATTGGTCATGGTCACCATGATGGTTCCTGTAGAAATTTTACTGTTACCTCTTTACAAACTCGTTATCGGAATGAAAATCTACAATACATACGCTGGTGTCATCTTGCCTTATGCGGTTTCACCGTTTGCCATTTTCTTCTTCAGACAATACGCAAGCGGCTTGCCCAAAGATTTTATGGCGGCAGCTCGAATCGATGGCTGTGGCGAACTTCGGATTTTCTTACAAGTTATGCTTCCGCTCATGACACCAGCAATCGGAGCCATGACAATTCTACAATCCATGGGCAGCTGGAACGCTTTCGTTTGGCCAATGATTGTTATGGGTTCAAAAGAAAACATGACGCTACCTGTCGGACTATCCACCATGATTACGCCGTATGGTAACAACTACGATATGCTCATGCCGGGTGCTGTGCTTGCCGTTATTCCAATCGCAATCATCTTCATCTTTAACCAGAAATCGTTCATCGAAGGTATGACTTCTGGCGGGGTTAAAGGATAAAAAATAAACATTCAAAGGGAGATCGCTATGACCAATAAAGTAAAAGTAATGTTAGATAAAGACTATGCAATTGCCGACGTTGGCAAACGTATGTATTCAACATTTGTGGAACATTTAGGACGTTGCGTGTATGAAGGAATTTATGAACCAACACACCCCACTGCCGACACTGATGGTTTTCGGGAAGATGTGCGTGAACTTGTGAAAGAACTGCATTTCGGCTCGCTGCGTTACCCTGGTGGAAACTTCGTTTCGGGTTTCAATTGGCAAGACTCCATAGGCCCTCGTGAAAACCGCCCAAAGAGACTGGACTACGCTTGGAAATCCATAGAAAGCAACGAGATTGGCATGGACGAATTTTGCGATTATGCAGACTCAGTTGAGAGCGAAGTCATGTACGCCGTAAACATGGGTACAGGTACACCCCAAGAGGCTGGTTATTGCGTTGAATATGCAAACTTCCCAAGTGGCACTTTCTATTCAGACCTTAGAATTAAAAACGGACACACCGAGCCACACGACATAAAACTTTGGTGCATCGGAAACGAAATGGACGGTGCTTGGCAAACTTGCCACTTGACCGCTGATGAATATGGACGAAAAGCTCTTGAGACTGCTAAAATCATGAAGTGGGTTGACCCAACCATCGAGCTAATCGTTTGCGGCAGTGCAACCACTCTACAACCGACTTACCCAGAATGGGACAGAATTATTTTGGAACACACATACGACAAGGTTGATTATCTTTCGCTACACAGATATTACGAAAACTTGGGCAACGACCTAGATTTTTTGGCATCGTACAAAGAGATGGATACCTTCATTAAATCCGTTGCTGCAACAGCCGACTACGTGAAAGCTTTGAAACGTTCCAAAAAAACCATGATGCTCTCTTTCGACGAATGGAATATTTGGTATCAAGCCAAACTGAAAATCGAAAATTGGGAAGTAGCACCACATATTTTGGAAGATAATTATTCGCTCATGGACGCCATTGCGTTTGGCGGTTTGCTCTGCACATTGATCAATAATTCAGACCGTGTAAAAATTGCTTGCCTTGCACAAATGGTCAACGCCATTGCACCGATTTATACCGAAAAAGGTGGCAAAGCCATTCGCCAAACCATTTTCTATCCGTTTGCTATGGCAGCAAAAAACTGCATCGGTACCGCACTCCATACATTTATCAAATCGCCAATCTTAAACAGCGAAGCCTATGGCGAGGTAAACGCCGTTACTTGTGCGGCAACTTACAACGAAGAACGCCAAGAAGTAAGCATCATTGCCACAAACATTGATGACCGTGAGCTCGAGTTATCACTTGACATTCGTTCATTCGGTGTGATAACATGGTTGGAACATACGATTCTAAAAGGCGACGATTTAGATGCGACCAATACATTTGAGAATCCCGACAAAGTGAAGCCAGTTTCTGGCAACATCACTGTAGGAGCAGACGTAGATTCTTCGATTTTATTGCCAGCAAGGTCATTTCATTTAATCAGACTTAAAGTGAATTAATATACCTGTCCTCTTGTGTGTTTTGCAAGAGGACTTTTTTATTATAAGAAAGTGAGTGTTTAAGCCATGAATTTTAACGGAATTGATAAAACGGTGGAGCTTTTTAAGGTGCTCGCAAGCGAGCCACGCATTCAAATCATCAAGCTTCTTTCAAAATATGAAAGCTTAAGCATGAACGAACTTTCAGAAAAACTTGGCGTAACACAAGGTGCTGTGACTGCCCATATCAAAGTGATGCTCGCCTGCGGCATGGTGAGCGTAACCGAAGAAAGCGGCCAGCGTGGCACTCGCAAACTTGTAAGCCTAAAAGAAAAAAAACTCATAATCAATCTGGTTGAGTTTGAAGAATATCCGTCCGTGTGCGAACTAAACATTGGCGTGGGCTCTTACACAAGTTGCTCGGTGAAGCCACCTTGTGCCATCGCAACCACAACCGAAGTCGTCGGACAAGCCGTTGACAAAACAGACGGCTTTTTCAACCCAGACCGAATCAACGCCGGTATTCTATGGCTTGGCAGCGGCTTTGTGGAATACAAAATCCCATTGCCATCGAGCATGAAGAACAACATCAAGCAAATCGAAATTACCATGGAAATTTCAAGCGAAGCACCCGGCACTTGCGAGGACTGGCCGAGTGATATTACTTTTTTCATAAACGATGTAAACGTAGGCACTTGGGTAAGCCCTGGAGATTACGGCAACGCACAGGGCACATTTAACCCAAAATGGTGGGACAAAAACTGGAACCAGTTCGGCTTGCTCAAACAATTAACCATCAACAACAGCGGAAGTTTTATGGACGACGACTTGCTTTCTAAACACAACATAAGCGAAATTTTGGTCGATGACGAAAACATGATTGTATTAAGAATTGCCGTTTTGGAAGACAGCACAAACGTCGGCGGACTGACCCGCTGTGGTGCAGGCTTTGGAAATTACAATCAAAATATATTGATTCGGTTTTACGGAACAAACAACTCCGAACTTTCTAACAAGTAGGTGATTCTATGTTAAGAATAGATTCAATTGACGAGGGAATCCCCATTTATTATGCCCTTGCCAGCGAAATTCGTATGAAAATAATCTCTTTGCTCGCAAAAAACAAGTCCATGAACATGAACGAGTTGAGCACACAACTTTCCATACCGAGTAGCACGCTGACGGCTCATATCCGTCAGCTTGATTTGTGTGGGCTTGTCGAAGTGACCGCAGCCGAGGGCGTTCGGGGTACACAAAAGATTTGTTCCCTAAAAGAAAACAGGCTCATCATTGAATTAACTGATTCGCCTGCCAAAAGAAACTTAAAACGCTTCGAGCTACCAATCGGCAGCTACAGCAATTACGCCATGCTTGCCCCTTGTGGCATCGCAACCACACAAAGCATCATAGGCGAACTGAACAAGCCATGCTACTTTGATTCGCCCGAACGTTTTTCATCTGGCGTTTTGTGGCTGTCGTCGGGCTTTGTCGAGTATCCGATTCCAAACTATTTTAATAAAAATACCGTGGTTAGCGAAATACAAATCAGCATGGAAATCGCTTCTGATCTACCGCTTAGCACAATCTCTGACAAGCCGCTTGGTGTTACGTTTTCGTTCAACCAAGTGTCAGTCGGCAGTTGGGTGATTCCACGAGATGCCGAAAATATGCAGAGCCTTTACACGCCAGCTTGGTGGAACGAAAACTGGATTCAGTCCAGTAAAATAAAGTTGCTCACCATTAACAGCAAAGGAACTTTCATTGACGGCAACAATTTAGTTTCGAATATAACCATCGACCAACTTGATATTCAAGCAGGGCAACGTTTGATTTTTCGCATTGCGGCAGAAGCCGGTGGCGGTTTGACATTGTTTGGCCGTGGGTTTGGGCGGTATAACCAAGATATATATGTGAGGATTTCTTATACGGAGAACAGTTAAAACTACCAAATCTGCTCCTCACTTACGATACACCCGCCTAATATTCGGGTTCCGATAATACGTGTAGGCAAGCTGCACGCACATCACACACCAGATAATCGGTTCGCAAATGATTACGCCCCAGTAACCCAAAATTGGTATCAACACGATTACAAATACAAACTTGCCCAATAGTTCTATCATGCTTGAGAACAGCGGCAATATGCCCTGCAATCGTTTCGTTGCCAAGTCCGTTGATTGCGTATTGCAAAATGACGGTACCAATGCAAACAATCGAGAGCATAAGCCCCATGGACATCCCTTGTCCAAAAAGCTCTCGGTACAGTTCTTTGCTCACAGAAAAATGCTTTTTGCTTGGCAATAAAACGGGGCATTTTTTGACAATGTAAATAATGCAAAGAACAGCCGAGCTGCCCTGTGAAACGATGGTTGCCACCGCCGCACCAACGATTCCCATGTGTGGCACAAGCCAAACCGCCAGAGCAATGTTAAGCAACGAAGAAGCAATTAGAAAAATGAGCGGCGTAACGCTGTTTCCGATGGCCCGAAGAAATCCCGCACAAAGATTGTAGGCAAGCATGACCCCTACAAACAATGTGATCAGCGATATATACGCATACGATTCATCAATGATACTCGCTGGCGTGTTCAAAACTTGCAAAAGCGGATAAAGCTGTGTGACCGAAAACAACATGATAAAAAGGCAGACCACAAATCCTATGACAATTGAGCCAGCCACCGATTGTTTCACGAGTTCCGTGTCTTTCGCCCCAAAGCTCCGTGCCACAACAATGCTAAGCCCACTGCCGATTCCCAGTGCAAACCCAATCAAAAGTTCAAAAACTGCCAGACTCGCACCTATTGCCGCCAATGATTGTTCTCCCAAGATATGTCCAACAATGATCGTGTCCGCCGTGCTATACATTTGCTGAAATATACTAGAAATAAGCATTGGCAACGCAAACAAAAAAAGAGATTTTCTCACACTGCCGTTTAGCATATCCACGTTAAACATTTCATTCCCCCTATCTCATTTCGAATAATCATAATCACTGGCACGCCTGTTGTCAATCCATCTATTTCCGTTTGACCACCATTTTTTTCTGTCTCTGGTACTCGTCATAATCGCCGAAATAATTTTTCATGTGGCCGTCTTCAATCTCAATAATTCTATCCGCTACTTTATTGATAAAGAACCTGTCATGCGAGATAAACAGCAAGGTGCCTTTGTAGCTCCCGAGCGATTCCTCCAACAACTCTTTTGTGACAATATCCAAATGGTTGGTGGGCTCGTCCAAAATCAGGAAATTTATTTTCTCTTGCAAAAGTATAGCAAGCTTTAAAATCACTTTTTCTCCGCCCGATAATGTTTCGGCTCTTTTATAAACATCGTCGCCAAAAAAGAAAAACTTTGCAAGCACTCGTCTGGCTTCAAGCTCCGTGACTTTTACGGCATCTTTAAATATGTTCAAGACGGACTCGTTTTCGTTGCCAAAAGATATTTCCTGTTCGATGTAGCCGATTTTTACATTGCTGCCTTTTTCTACTTTCCCTGTAAAATCTTTGATATTCTCAAGCAGAATGTTTACAAAAGTTGTTTTGCCACAGCCGTTCTTGCCAAGGATACAAATTTTTTCTTTGTAATATAATTCCACACTAATATTGTTCAACAAGTTTTTGTCGTCAAACCCAAAGCACAACTTATCAATGGCGTACACTTTTTTGCCGGAACGCTCGTTCATTTGAAAATTAAGCGGAATCTTATCTTTTTCGAGTTTAGGCTTCTCTAGCATCTCCATTTTTTCCAGGCGTTTCTCGAGTTGGTGATACTTTACAAAAAAGCTTGGGTTGTCACCACGTTCGCCCCACTCTTTAAACCGTTTCATGGACTCTTTCATGGCTTCTATTTTTCGCTGTTGGGTCTTGTAGTTTTCAAACTCTTCCATGAGAATCCGTTCTTGCTCTTTTAAGCTAAACGAATAATTGCCACCAAACACATCACAAGTACCACGGTCAACTAAAATCGTTTTGGTAGCCGTCCGATCAATAAAGTACCTGTCATGAGAAATAATGATGACGGTTCCCCGATAGCTTGCAATAAAACCCTCAAGCCAAGTGAGTGCCGCAATATCAATGTGGTTGGTCGGCTCGTCCAACAACAAAATATCCGGTTTTTGCAAAAGTATTTTCGCCATGTTCACAATGGTTTTTTGTCCACCGCTAAGCTCGCCATGCTTTTTTAGAAGCATTTCGTTTAACTTAAACACCGTGCAAATTTTGTTAAAGTTCTCCTCGGTTTCATAGCCGCCAAGCGAAGTGAACTGATTTTGCAAACGATTGTATTCAGACATCAGTTTGTTTAAATCTTTCTCGTCTGTTAGGTTTCCCATTTCCGTTTCCACTTCACGCATCCTGTTTTCAATATCAAAAACATCTTGCTGTGATTTTTTGAGGATCTCTGATACCGTCAAGTCGTCCTCGCTACTCTTTGGAATCTGCTGCAAAAAACCAATGGTTGCCCCTTTTCTTACGGTAAAACTTCCACCGTCCATTTTTTCCTGCCCTGTTATAATTTTAAAAATCGTTGTCTTGCCACAGCCATTGCGTCCAACCAGCGCAACCTTTTCCCCTGTTTGCACGTCAAAGCTGATTCCGCCTAGCACTTGCTTAAATCCAAAATTTATCGTTACTTGGTTCAATGCGATCTCTATCATATTGGTTCACTCCTCGTTTTTACATATAAAAAAGCACCAAAAAGAAGAGTATCTTCTTTCAGGTGCTACTGGGTGTGCCATTTTTAATAATTGGCTACTTCCATTTAACAGGTGACAGATGAATAACTTTCAGTATGTTAAGGCATCTTAAATTAAACCCCAAAAGGGCATAGCTTCCCCTTGTCCATACTTTTGTAAATGAAATTCCACGTAAACTAAAAATTTCGCTACTCACGAAACCAGCTTTGCAGAAAGACACTTGATTCATCTCATCACCCCCATTTTTTTAATTTTGTAGTTACCAGAAAAAATATAACATAGTTACGCATTAATTTCAAGCCGTAATTCCATATGATTTTTAAACTTTGCTATTTAAAAATCCTCCACTTTCTGTTATACTCTCCAAGCTTTCTATTTTTTCTTAAACACAGAACACCAATCACCACTCACCAAGCAACTACCCCCAATGTAAAATTTTGATAGGAGAAAACGAATGACCCCTTACCAGTTAGAAATGCTCGGATACTTAGCTTCTTTTATAGTTTTAGTTTCCTTGTTAATGAGTTCGATTATTAAATTAAGATGGATTAACCTACTTGGCTGCCTATTATTTTCTGTGTATGGCTTCTCGATAGGTGCACTGCCTGTAGCGATTATGAACGCATTCATTACGATCATTAATATCTATTATTTAATAAAAATGTATCGTGCAAAGGAATATTTTAAACTGCTCACAGCCGACACAAGTTCGGAATATTTCAAGCACTTCATGGATTTTTATCATAAAGATATTGAAAAATATGCAGATGTAAGCAATCTTGATTTTAAAAAAACAGCCGTATCTTTTTATATTTTAAGAAATTTAAAACCTGCGGGAATTTTTATTGCATCTGCCACAGACAGCAGTACGCTTACTGTGAATCTGGATTTTGTTATCCCTGAGTACAGAGATTTTAAAATAGGCACTTTCATTTACGAAGACAACAAAGAATACTTGTTGGAAAAGGGATACAAAAGAATTATTTGTAGTTCCTCAAACAACGTGCATGTTAAATATCTTAAAAAGATGGGCTTTAAAGCAACCACCGAAGGTGGCGTCAATAGTTTTATTAAGACGTTGGCATAAGATACAAAATAATTTGGTTTAAAACAATAAGAAAAAAATAGAAATAGCATGAAGCATAAAAACCTTTTCATCAGCCTAAAGCTATAGTAGCGATACTATATCTTTTCTTTTTGTAATCACTTGTATTCGGTACCTAAACATGGTAGAATTTAGCTACTGAAAGGAGTTGAACTATGTTTGGCCTAAGAAACAAATCCAACGCTAAAGCTGTCGAACAAATAGGTTTGGATGAGCTAGTACGTGAAAGCGAAAAACTTCTGAATGCAAGCATGAGCAAAGACTTTAACGTAACCATCGAGACTACTAATCCGCAGTTTGCTCAAGTCATAAATAACATAAACCAAACGATTCAAAACTACTCCAGTACATTCCAATCCGAATTGTTAAAATATAAAGTTACACAAGAAGCACTCAATATGGCCTCTTGGGAAATGGACGTTATATCAGGCGACCCCATCAATTGCGAAAATACTTTTATCTGGTCAAAAGAGTTTAGACAGTTGTTAGGTTACACAACTGAATCTGAATTTCCAAATCTACTTAAAAGCTGGAGCGATAGTTTGCACCCTGACGACAGAGAACAAACACTTAAAAGTTTTAACAACCATCTCATTGACTCAAAGGGCAAAGCCCCATACAACTTAGAATATCGACTTAAACATAAAACAGGCGAATACGAATATTATCAAGCCATCGGTGCCACCTTGCGAAACCGTTCTGGTATACCGCTTAAGGTAATGGGAATCATCAGAAACATTCAGCACGAAAAGAATATGCTTGGTGCCCCAGCAAGCCTTGAGGGCTTGGAACAACTGACGGTAGAGCTTAAACAAATGAAACAAAACATCGAAGTGAATCATGATACAAACACCATCGGCAGCACAGCATCTCTTGCTCCGGCATTAAAGCCCATTATGGATTTAGTGAATGAGCTGCTCGCTTCGATCAACGAGCTACATAATCATTCAGATTTTGAGTATGAGCTGCCCCAACTTGGTTTATGGCATGTCGCCATTGTAGACGGTGACCTTGAACATGCGGCAAATAAGTGGCATTGGTCCAATGAATTTAGGCAATTGCTTGGGTTCTCTAGTGAGCGTGATTTTCCAAACACATTTGAAAGCTTTAGTTGCAGGGTTCACCCTTCTGAACAAAAATCAATCTTGACCATCGGCAACCAACGTGTTGCAAACAACAATGAACCATCGTCTTATGATACGGTTTTAAGGCTTATGAAAAAGAATGGCGAGTATGCATATTTTCATACCTTTGGTTCAGTCATGAGAGACAATTATGGCACGGCAATAGGGGCAACTGGTGCAATCGAAGAAGTCAACAGGTAATAAGCTTGCGTGATAATAAGCAATGCTTGAGGGTAGCCAAAAGATCCTTAAGCACTGCTTTTTGTTAGGCAGAAAATTTAAACAGTTCATTTTTTTAAATATATTATCTCGGGGGTTACCAATGAAATTGTTAAAGGTAAGTATTTTTAGTTTGTTCTGCTTTTTATTTGTTTTCAATCCGTTTACACGTGTCGCATTTGCTGATGACTCAACTACGAGCGATCGAGAGATTTCTTTTAGTGGTGGGGATGAAGATACTGTTTACGTTGACAGAATACTCCGTTATGCTTTTAAAGAAATGGGTTACAACTTGAGTTTAAAACTCACGGGTACAGAGTCTGCAACAACCAGTGCAAACCTCGGGGTATCCGATGGGTTACTACACGCGCCAAAGGGTCTCGAAAATGAATACAAAAACCTTGTTATGGTGAATCAAGCTATTTCTTCCATGAGCTATGTGGTTTTTTCAAAAGATGGCAATGAAATCCCCATCAAAAATTGGGATAAACTCGCAAATAAAAAGATTGGCTATGTGGTTGACGATCCCTACCTAAAAAGCCGCCTTCCTGCAAACTTGCAAGCAAGCATTCAGTACCCAGACAAACCAACCATGTACCAGGCTATTTTAAATGGCGAAATTGATTTGGCGATCATCACACAGGCCTCCCAAGAAATCCTTGTTATGCCTGATGGCATCATCTCAAACGGCGCAATCGAAATCCTACCCACATACCCATACTTGAATAAAAAAAATTCAAACCTTCTCCCACAGCTCGAAAAAGTGTTGACAACCATGAACTACGAAGGCATTTTTCAAAAGATACGAGAAAACAAATTTGATTTAAATCAATCTAAAAATAAAATCATATTAACGATCTCATCTTTTAGTAGTGATGTGCTCTGGGAACGCAACTTGTTTGACGGCTTTCGGGTGCCTCTCGAAAATGGGATTCCCACCGAAGTTTTTAACTTTAGCATCAATGCCCTACATTTAAAGACAGATTCAACGTACAAGAAAAACATTGCCAACATCATCCAAAGGAACTTTATAGACAAAGTACCCGATTTAATTATCGTTTCTGATGACGAAGCGTTTAACTTTTTAAAAGAATATTACAGCACAACATTTGCAGGCATACCTGTCGTGTTTTGTTCGGTCAACAACTTTACACCAGAGAGCATTAAGGGTCTTGAAGACACGTTTACAGGCGTTGCAGAAACCAGTGCGGCGGAGGAGACTGTTGACGAGATGTTAAGACTGTATCCCAAAACAAAAAAGATTTTTGTTGTGACCGACTATACGCTGTCTGGCAAAGCTTGGCGGGGCGATATCGAAAATCAATTGTCGTCCTACAAAGACCGTGTGGACATCGAATACAATGATAACTTGCCTTTTAATGAGCTGATTGAAAAAATTAAAACTTTACCTGACGACACGTTAATGCTCTGTGGCTTTTATTTGGTAGATGGTGCCAATAAATATCAGATTTTAGGTGAAAGCCAAAAAGCATTTGCGACCAACTTTAAGGGGGCAATCTTTGGGCTGTATTATCCAACCTATGGACAGGGACAGCTTGGCGGAAAATATTCTGTTGCGGGTGTTCAGGTTAAATATGTACGAGAAATCGCTTCAAAAATTTTAGAGGGTGTCCCTGTTTCAGACATCCCCGTCATCTATGATTGCAATAAAGACTATCCTTGGATATTTGATTATTTTAGTATGAAGAAGTTTGGCATAAAAGAAAGTCAACTGCCACCGAGCTCCCTTGTGGATAAAAAACCAAAGAGTTTGTTTGAAACGTATCCATTAATCGTGATCACGGCAATCATCATCATGTCTTTAACCATCATAGGCTTTTTGGTGTTCTTTACTTATACACAACGAAGGAAAAACACTTTATTGTTAACTGCACAGCAGAGCTTACATACTGCCCAAACAAAGATTGAGAAGGATAAAGTTGTCTTGCAGGCAAAAGAATTTAGAAACCAGATTTTAGAAACAGCGCCAGTAGCTTTTGCCGTAATCAGCGATGGAATCGTAAGAGAAGCAAACGCTTACGCCGAGAGCACATGGGGGATTGCTATAGGCGATCAACTAGAAAAATGTTTTGCAGATAAAAATCAGTTAAATAGTATTTTACACAATTATAAAACAGCTAACAATTCCGACGGCGAAGTCGCAGAATTTATAATTACAACAGGCGCCACACGAAGGTTTTTCATTACCATGTCAAGCCTGTTTTACGAAGGCAAGAATTGTGACGTTATGTGGGCAATCGACGTGGAAGACAACGAACAACAACATAACTTACTCAAGAAACTGCAAGCCGATTTGCAAAGTGTGCTCGACTCGTTGCCTTTAGGCGTTTTAATAAGTAGTTTGAGCAACGCAAAGCCGATTTATATGAACACCGCTTACTTAAAAATATTTAAGTTTAAGTCGCATGAGTTTGGGCTGAAATATAGCAAACTGGAACTTTCTCCAGAGTTTCAGCCAGATGGTAACGCATCTGCACAGTTAATAAAATCATTTGTGTCGGACATTACTTCCAGAGATGAAACGATTTCTTACGAATGGCAATTTGCATTAAAAAATAAGAACGTACTCGAAACTAAAATTTACGACCGCAAGATTTTTTACAATGGAGAAGAAGCAATTGTTTCGATTATTCAGGATATAACAACCGATAAGCAACAATCAGAAATGCTTTTACGCACAGCAGAAAAAGAACGTGAAGCCAACCAAATAAAAAGTCGATTTGTTATAAACATGAGCCACGAAATTCGTACCCCCATGAACGCAGTCATTGGGCTATCGGAGATTGCTCTTATGAAAAACTTCAACAAGGAAGCCGATAACTCATTTAGAAAAATAAATACGTCTGCCAAAAATTTATTGAGCATCATCAATGATGTGCTAGACTTTTCAAAGATTGAAGCCAAAAAGCTTGAGCTGTTCGAGGAAGAATTTGTTTTAGAAGAAACCCTAGCCAATGCTTCCCTGATGGCATCGCAAAGAATCGGAGCCAAGCAGGTAGAAATGCTTTTACAGCTTGACGTATCTATTCCGAGTGTTTTATACGGCGACAAAACAAGGCTCTGGCAAATACTCAAGAACTTGCTCGATAATTCCGCCAAGTTTACCAATCAGGGGCATATCGTTTTAAGTGCAACCCATAACCCCGCTTTAACAACTGGTGGAAAAACGCTAATCACTTTTACGGTTATGGACACAGGATTTGGCATGAGCCAAGAGCAACTTGACAAGCTTTATGTGCCGTTTGAGCAGTTCCACCGAAGTCTTGCAAACACATCAACAGGCACAGGACTTGGCATGACCATAACAAAACAATTGGTTGAATTGATGGGCGGAACTTTAAAAGTCGAAAGCCAAACAGGTGTTGGTACAACAACAACCGTCATCATTCCTCTAAAAGCTGCCACCAAAGACGGACTCCTAAAAGATGCCCTCGTTAAAGATTCTTTAAAAGGGAAACGAGTTTTGGTTGCGGATGATGACCCAATTTCACTCGAGATCATGGACTATCTTATGAAATCAGTGGAAATTATTCCGACTTGCGTGGCACGCGGGACAGAGGCAATTGCTTTGGCTAAGCAGGCCGAACGTGACAATAAACCGTATGATATTATTTTGCTGGATTATAAAATGGATGGGCTAAATGGAATTGAAGTTTCAAGACAACTGAAAAATGCAGTTTCCGATAACAACGCAAAAATATTAATGGTTTCCGCCTACTCCAGTCAGCTCGTATCAGGGAATAGTGCAAAGGTCGATTTTGACGAAATCATTGAAAAGCCGTATTCCCCAACCGAATTTATTCAAAAGCTGTACAATGCTTTGTTTGTCAAGAAAGCCACGTTAAAAGCTACCACACAAACGAGATTTGATGATGCAGCGGTTTTAGTTGTGGAAGACAACATCATTAACCAAGAAGTTGCTGAAAGTATGCTTGAAATATTTGGCATTAAACCAGTGATGGCAAATAACGGCCAAGAGGCTTTAGACATTCTCGAGAAGCAACCGTTCCAGTTAATCTTAATGGATTTGCTCATGCCTGTTATGAATGGCCACGAGGCAACCAAAACGATTCGCCAGTCTGATAAGCCCTATAAAAATGTGCCGATTGTTGCCATGACAGCCAACGTGGTAAAGGAAGAAATAGATGCTTGTATGGCCGAAGGAATGAACGGACATATCGGCAAACCTGTTGACATCAATGTTTTAGGCGTTCACTTGAGCAAGTGGCTTACCGCTTCCAAAGAGGCCCCACCAGAACCAACACGCATCGCAGACGATAAGAAAGAGGTAACTGGCATAGACTTTGACTCTGGTGTTGCCCGCTTCGCCGGTAAAAAAGATCGGTACATAAAAGTCCTAATCGCTTTTGCAAAACAGTTTCCAGAACAAATTATGCCATTTGAAGAGGCAGTCAACGAAGAGAACCTAAAACAAACGGCGGCTCTTGTGCATAATATCAAAGGCACCGCCGGAAACCTAAGCATTATCAACCTGTATGAGGCTGCCATTGCCTTTGAAAACACCATCAGGAGCAACCAGCCGGACAAAGACTTATATAACGAATTGTTTGCGTGTTACACGCAGGTTCATAATGAAATATTGGAAGTTTATGAAAATTAAATCGTGCAACAAAAAAGGAGTTGACCACAGGTCAGCTCCTTTTTTGTATCTATTTGTAAATATCCAGCAAAACACCTTTAAACTGTATCTGCATCTCTTTAAAGCTGTTGTAAGCATCAGAACCTGGTGTGTTATACGTCTGCCCCATAACGCCCCGCAGATTAATGTCCTCAACAAATTTAGTTGGATTCTCCTGTATTTTTGAATTTATATCCAAGAGCTTCGAAACAAATGAGTTTTTATCTTCGTTACTTTTATTGAAAAAGCTTTTCAGTAAATCAGCATAGCCTTCATCTTGTGCCCGACTTGCATCGAACTCCAAATAGCCTGATACGTTTTGTGTAATACCCAACTTTTTTAACGCTTCCGAGTTTTCTGAAACAATACTCGAAAATTGATTCGCTAGCCCTTCGAGAAGCCTGTCGCCGTTACGGTTGGCATTGACCGAACCAAAGAGCTTGTTATAGGAATTTACAATTTCGTTCGTATGTTGTGCCAAGTTGCTGTCATCAAATTGCTTTTCTGTTCCTATTATTACGTTGTCTGACGTTGTTTTGTTCAGTTGCATGGTAACTCCGTTATGAGAAATTGTATTGCTACTTGATTGCACAATTTCCCCGATATTAAAGCGGTAGACCGCATCTTTAGATTTTTCAGTCGTTGTTGTGATGCCAGCAATTGATGCTGCTTGCCCAGAAACATCTGACACTGTGAAAAGGTCGCTGCCATCTTGTGTTGCTCCTATTTTGTCCGATAGAAGTCTCAAACTGGTTTCTTGCGTTGAGCTATTGTATTTGACTTCGGCCGAAACACCAAGCTTCATGTCATTTATTGTTTTTGCCATCTTTTGTAGAATGGACAAGTTGTTGTCTGATTCAGTTGTAGAAAAAGCAAGACTGTAATTTGAACCGCCAACATTGATTCTAAATTCCTGTTCGGACGCAGCACCAAAATCATTACCCAATACCGATAGATTGCCACCCCTGTTTATTTGACCAGATGCCAATTGATCTACCTTTATGTTCATCGATCCAAGCGTTGCATCAGAGGTTGTCGATTTAATCGTGATTGCCGATGAATTTGATATTGAATTATTGCTGATCAAAATGGAGTCTTTTCCCGAGGTGCCAGAAAAATCTTTCAAAAGATTGGACATATCGTTGCCATACGTCTTTGCATTGGTCAAAAAACCTTGCACAGACGCATCAACTTGCCCACTTTGATTTCCTTCAGGATAGTCGTCGAGACTTGTCGATTCAGTTGTAAAAGAAAAGCCGCTGATCGCATCCGTGCCAATAAACGCAACCATATCCTCTGGGTCACTCGAAACAGGCGTGCTCCCGCTACCAAACCGGGACTGAATATAACTTTTATCGTTGGTGATTATCATACACATACCTCCTTGTACTTGATTATATAAGTACTATCGGCAAATAATACCAAAAGGTTTATAGGTATTCTACAAATTAAAACGTCTTGGCTGTATCAAAATTAATTGTATTCGTTTCCGCATTGTACGTTATTTTAAAACCCAATTGCCCTGCAAGGTATCTTACCGGAAAAAAATATTCGTTCATGATTTGATAGGCGTTCGTTTCGGCATTATAATCCAGATCATCAATCTTTGAATAAACCTTGTTAGCCATTACCCATTTCTTACTTACAGGGGCTAATTCCCCACCAATAGGCTTATAACTTTGCCCCATTATATAGGTTCTTCCATCTTTTAATACGTTTAATTCGAGTTCTGTATCTTTAAGCGCGAATGCCACATCCCTCAACCTTACATGGTTTTCGTTTTCAATATTATACGCTGGCAACTCCAGTGCCTTGCCATTTACATATATTTTATTATTTGAGGGAACTGCTTTTACCAGCACCTTTGAGTCTTTTGTTTCTTGATAGTTCACCTTGATGACATTTATCTCCGCATAAGTTTTAGCATAATAATTATTCGTGTAAATTGTTAAATCCTCGTTTCTAGTAAATACTAAATCGTCAATTTCTGTTACAGAATTCGGAATAATAACCTTTTTTATCTTAGGGCAATAATCAAAAGCAATGTATCCAATTTTTGTAACAGTATTGGGAAGCGTAATATCCCCCAGATTGCTACAGCCATAAAATGCAGCACGGCCTATTTCTTTTAACCCATGCGGAAATGTAACACCACTAACCTTTTTACAGTCAAAAAATGATCTTGTTTCGATAATGAGCGTGCCGCTCGGAATAACAAGATTCTTTGATACTTTACCGTCAGGGCATACCAAAAGTTTATCTCCAGCTTTATTGTATAAAATCCCCTCTACGCTTTTGTATGCAGTATTATTTTTGTCAACCAAAATTTCTGTCAAGCTATCACAATTATCTAGTGCGTCTTCATAAATCAATTTCACATTTGGTCCGAAACTGATTGACTTAAGGCTAATGCAACCATAAAAGAGAGAAGGCTCAATCTTCGTAATCGACTGCGGAATCTGAATGGATTCAAGAGATGTACAATCATCGAATGCACCGTTCTCCATTGATTTGATGTCGTTATGTGTCACGACATCCTTGAGTTTACTGCTTTGTGAAAAAGCATATTCGCGAATAGCTGTGATTTTCTTTGGTATTGTATAGCTTGATTCTACACGTCCCATCGGGTAAAGCAACAATTCAGTTTTAGCTTTGTTTGTGAGAACGCCATTGTCTTCACTAAATGTTGGATTTGCCTGGGGAACCAATATCTTCTTGAAATTGATACAACCCTGAAACACAAACGACCCGACAATTTTTGTATTTGGGGAAAGTGTAATCGAATTAAGATTGTCGCAACTCTCAAATGCATAGTTGGCAATTTTTTCAATTTCATTCGGAACAATATAATTTTCAATCTGCTGTGCTGGCATGCAGGCAATAATTTCATGCGTAACGGTGTTTATTAATATGCCATCTTTGAAAGTAAATATTTTGTTTCGGCTATCTATTTTAATTTCTTTAAGAGCCTTGCATCCTTTAAAGGCTCCCTCTTCAATTGTTGTGACCGACTCTGGAATTGTGATTGATTCGGGAACTGTGTCAAGCTGGTATTCATATCTCTCGAACGCAAATCTTCCTATCTCAGTTATGCCTTCTGGAATGATAACTTCTTTTTCATCGCCATCATATTTTAAGAACTTAGTTCCATTGATGTTCATACTTGGTTCGGCAAAAACGTTGCATTGAACATTTGAAATGAGCAAAGTGAAAATCAGAAAAAATAGTATTCGCTTTCCAAAAAAAAGTTTGTTGTCCATGTGTTCTCTCCTCGTTTAAATAGTTTTCAAAATATTTTCCTGATGCTCATTATAACAAAAAGCACAAAAAAAAGAAAGTCATTATAGCATTTCTGCTAACGCTCTCTCTTTGGGCTATACCATATAATCTTCTTTACTAAGTTGTCTTAGACCAACTGCAACAACCACCGTTGTTATTGCTACAGCAAATACAATCTCAAAAATATACCCCGCAAATCGCCATGCTTCAAAAAAGTCACCCACCCTCGAGGCTCCATACCAATTTATAATAAATCTCACCTTATACAAGTATATGACACCTAGCAAACCTAAATATACCATGGCAAAAATACCGTAACACAGTAACTTTGATTTTAAATGACGCACCAACCATATCGCTGTTGCCGCCATCGCACTGACAGCTACACTTATCGCAAGCCAGCTAATAAGGCCAATTAAATTTGACATATGTGATTCGGTTTGCACAATCAATAGATTAAATGCGAAAATAAATGCATAGTAGGTAAAATTGGCAATAGTCAGCATAAAACTACTTAAAAGAAAGCTTTTGACCCAATTTTTAGCGTATACCCATGCTACGATTAAAGCCCCCAGAATATAACCAATGTGATTGCCTATAATCGTTAACCCTGTAAATTGTCTGATTCCATTTGGTATTTGTCCTACAATTATGGAAATGACACCCAACAACAGCCCCATAATGATTGGTAAGTATTTACGCATTTAAATTCTCCCTTGACTTGACCATTCTGTTCCATGTAAGTCTAAAATCTCTACTGTTTTTTTCAAATTCTCATTATTTGGCATGACACATAAAAGCAAGCACAATAATTTGCAAGTTATAAAAAAGAACCCATCGCATCTCTGCCAAAGGTTCTCTTCGCTGCTACAATTCAGCCCGAACCGGACTCGAACCGGTACAGGTTGCCCCTGAAGGATTTTAAGTCCTTGCATAACATTTTAACAAATCCTATGAAATCAACATCTATTGCACTTGATTATATCTTTTTAATTTAATAATGCCCATTTTATGCCATAACAAAAACTACTTATTAAAATCATTTGCTATATAAATTCTTCCACATGCCAAGCCTATAATTGGTCTTGGGTTATCATTTTCTTTGAAATATATCTTGTCATTCTTCGTATCAATATAATAATTGAAATACTCTAAAACATTTAAGCCCAATACCTCTTGGTTGATATTAATATCAACAGGAATTAGAACTTTTACATTGGTCATCACTTTATCCATTATTTTTAAGGCTGGTATTTCTACTAAATCCGCAAGTTCGTTACCAGTAAAACCATGTAGATTTACTCTGTCTTTAGGTAAGATGTCATATTTATACTTAATTGCAGTTCTCCTTGAAATAACTGTGATATATGCCCCTGTGTCTAATATAAAGTCAATATATTCATCTCTTTTTGTGCCTTCTCTTATAATAGGTATTTGTATATAGAAATGTCCTTCATCTCTTCTTAGTTCACTAAAATTGCTATCGTCCAAACTAACTGTAAAAATACTCATAGGTTATTCTACCTCGTTATCTTCTTACTCAATACAGATATAAAATTCATATTGTTAATTAAAGTGTGGGAATATCCTGAACCATATCTATCGTCTTCATATTCATTATATATGCCATCTTCTACACCCTCAAATGGGGCATCGCCAACAACGACTGGTATACCTTGCAAAAATTTACTATTCCTTGTAAATTCAGCATTTACAATATACACCCATTTGCCGTAGTACTTTTCATCTATTTCTTCAGCCAACATTATTTTTGGATTTTCTATTATCTCATACATGCCTCTCAACTCCTTGCTTGTTATCAATTAAATACTAACAGAGTCTATTATCATTATATCACAAAAGCAAGGCAAGAAACAAACTTTTTGCCTTGCTTACAAATTATTTCATTATTCTTATTCTTTCCATGTCTTCTCTAGCTGAATCAATCGAATAATTAAATCTTCCTACATAGGGTTTACTCAAAAAGACGAAATTTGCAAGTGGGAGACAAGAAGGTATCAAGAGTCCGAATAGCAAGCGATACAAAAAACCCTTAATTGTTTATTAATGTTCATGCAGAAAATGCCCATATCTAGTCTTGCCTTCTCCAAATTTTCCATAAACTGAGTTTCTTTGCGCAGAATCGTTTCTCTGTTGCTTCAAAATGAAAGAATTAGTTTCTTTTGTTGGACGACCAAGTCTTGGACCACTGTGGCAAATGTTATTTTAATTAAATCATGTTGCTCTCTTTAATCAGACGAAATTCTGGTGCGGGATCAGTAAGTAATCAATTTGCTAAACGCAACTATAAATTTCAACCATTCGACTATCATTAGGATTATATTTCGGTCTATCACCTTGAAAAATGTTTGCTGTAACAACTACTTCTACCATTTTATCTACTGTATATAGTTTCCATCCTTCTGGGTTTCCCGAAGAACTAGCACCCCCAATTTGAAATGCACATAGAACATCGTTATTTTTTGAATTGCGTCCATAGCAAAAGGGCTCAACAATTCTTTCGTCCCCATCATAGTCAAATCTAATAATCCTTTTGCCCTTTATAGCTTCAGTAATAGCTGTATTCATTCCACACAACCTTTCAACTTTGTTTTTTGCAATTAATTAAACCAAGTAATTCGCTACTTAATTTCTAACAGACATCCCTATACCAATGTATTTGTGACATCTTGATATAATTTTACTAATTCCTCTAACGAAATATCCACAAGCGGTTCATACATGAAAGAATTGATATGTATGTTTTCCGACACTATAATTAATACTCTCTCCACAATCTCTCGAATCTTCATATCGTTGTTATCGTTGTTATCGTAATGTATTAATTTACTTAAACCTCTCGTCTGATCTGTTTTAATCTTGGCAATGTCTACATCATTGCTTATTCTTTTGACCATGTACCTCTCGGCTTTTTGTCTTATTGCAATAGATAATACGATTTTATTTTCAATAATAACAATATTCGTAGAATTCTTCACAATATCATCAGCCGTTTCCATCAATAAATCAATAACCTTCTTAGCGAAGTCTTGCTTAAATTTGGACATATCTCTGTTCCATTCATCTTGATACCAAGTACACAGATCCTTAATCGTTACATCATCCGTTAAAACAACTCCACTAGACGGAATATACTTATAGTGCAGTAGACTTGTCAAATTAGAATATGCTGGGTTATTACTACCCTTCGTATATTCAACTAGATTTCTGATAAACGCAATTGATGAAAGGAAAACAACATTGTTATTGTATACTGCGTCCCTCCATTGTTTAAACACATTATCAAAATATGCACCTTTCTCTAATGTAATTGCTGTTTCCGTTTTATTAACAAACTTTGATGTTGGCTTAATGCCAACACGTCCTGCGACAGTTCGATAGAAATCGAAATTATGTGTAAGAATTAGCGGCATAAAAAGTGTATTATCAGCGATTTCTTTTATGTATTCAATAATAGCATACTTATTTCTATAATCAAAAGAATCAGCTATATCATCCATGATAACGAGTGTACTTTTATTCAGTTTTTTACGAGCCTCAATCTCAAAAATGATATTGAGCAAATAGAGGGCTTTCTTTTCACCATTACTCAAGTGACGCAAAATCTCCTGTCTGGTTAACTTTGCTTCTTCCCCACGATTTTTAATCTCAAATTCTATAGCTGGATGCTGATTTTTCAATACCACATCATCTTTGTTTTTTATGACTATTTGAAATGGCAAACTAGTAAATCTCAAATTAAATTGTGCTACCACTTCATGCCAGCTTGACAATTGAGTCTTCGCTTTTTCTATAATTTCTGCCAATTCTTTCTTGTTACGCTGATAATTAAGGATTGCTTCTTGAAAAATCAAGCCATCCTTGAACAAATAAGAAATCCACAATTTTCTCCTAAACTCATCTATATCGGCCAGTTCTGGAATAATGTCTCTATTTAACATAATCAAATTCCGCAATGCCTTCGTACCTTGTTTAGCAGATAACAGATTATCTATCTTCTTAAATTCATTTTCCATGCCGACGTTAATTATTCGTTTTTTTTCATTTTCAATAACTTCATTAAATTCCACTTCGCCAATAGGGTCTGTTGTACCAGAAAGAAGAACTTGATGTGATGCTTTAAAAAAACCGTGTTTTCCCATCTCTTTAACAATACTTTCGGCGTTATTGTGATTAAATGTTTCCTTAAAAACTGTGGATTCTTTTAACAATTTTTCAAATTGCTCAATATAAGATTGAATTAACTTTATAATATCACCGTTTTGCAAAAGTTTATCTATATCCGCTTCCATGAGTGTGCTGTATTTTATATCTGAAAACTCGTCTATTTTTCTACCCTGGAACTCTTTGTTAATTTTTTCCAAGCATTCGAAAATATCTTTTTCATTATAGCCAAAGTCTTTTGCTAATAACGCTTCCGATTTTTGCTTTCCTGAACAAGTATTCAGTATCTTAAAAACTTTGCCCATTTTTTCCAAAATGTCTGAATGAGCACTCTCGTATCTGTTTTTCAACTCTGAATCGGCGAGTAGAACGCTTTCGTTCTCGGAACTATAACTTTCAGAATAAGGCTCTATTACCAATATGTCATCTTTTGTCAAATTAACACCACTTGCATCCTCAAACTTAATAACCCGCTTCGTCTTTCTATGAGGATAATAATGATCTTTAGTTTCAGTTCCAGTACAAATATCGTTAAAAGTATTGGCAAGAGAAGTTTTCATAACACCATTTGGTGCATAAATCAAATGAGCTTTTTTATCTGCATTATCAAATTCAAAAGTATAACTGAACTTTGGAATTCCGTGACAATTTTCTAAATCCAAAAAAACTTTATTCACTTTAACCCTCCTCTTTGTTTTAAACCGATTTACGAATCAAACTTATAAATAACAATGCAAATTATAGCTATTTGTCGCTTTATAATTAACACTTGCAGATTGTATATTTTCAGTATAAATGAATTTTGAAACATTTACAAGATATTTATATTAAATTGTAAAAATGCATACCTTATGCTTAACCGACAAAGAGCTATACCGCGCCACATAATCGAACTATACAAAGTGATATAATTTAAAGCAATCTATGCGTTACCATCTTCATCTCATCTCACCAGTATTTTCAGATTCTTGAAAAATTCCATCTGCCCATTTTTCGCCCACTGAACCGCCCATATCCGCTTGCAAATATGTTGACAGCACAAGAATTTTAACCCTACACCCCTTACAATTATAGGTTTTTCCACCCCTACAATCCTTAACGAATCCCCAAATCTCAACGCAAAAAAAACTACAGCATCTCTGCTGTAGTTTTATCTTACCAGTATTGGTATGCCCGAAACCGGACTCGAACCGGTACGAGGTTGCCCCCGAAGGATTTTAAGTCCTTTGCGTCTGCCATTCCGCCACTCGGGCGTGGGAAATTCAACAACGAATTTATTGTACTCGAAACAGGGGAGTTTGTCAACAGTTTTATTTGACAATTTTGCAAAATCTGTTAAAGTTTTATAAGGGTTTCATTATTTTGGGAGTTGATAAAATGATTGTTGGAATAGGTACGGATATTATTGAAATTGAGCGGCTTACAGCGTCGATTGCACGCTTAGCCTTTATGGATAGGACTTTTTCAAAAGCCGAACAAAGTGAGCTTTCGAGTTCTGAATCAAGAAAAAGCGAGCAGCTTGCTGGGAAGTTTGCGGCAAAGGAAGCGGTAGTCAAAGCGTTTGGCACAGGGTTTCGAGGGTTGTACCAGAACGAAATCGAGATTTTAACCGATGAGTTGGGAAAGCCGTTTGTGGTGTTAAATGGAGCTGCTGCTGCGGTTGCCAAACGCCTTGGGATTAAAACGGTTCACATCAGCATATCTCATTGCAAAACATACGCCACAGCTTTCGCTGTGGCGGAAAATTAAAACTTATCTGGAAGCCAAAACTTCTGTCCATGCCTTGTCATATTCTGCGATAAAGTTGCCAAGGTCAATAAATACTTCTGCCTTGTTATAGATTTCATCGCTTGGCCAGAAAGTTGGATCGTCTTTCAGTTCTGCGGGCAATTGCTCGAGTGCCACTTTGTTTACGGTTGAGTAGCCGATGTACTCGGTGTTTTTGGCTGCAATATCGCCACGGCATAAGAAGTCGATAAACTGCTCGGCTTCTGCTTTGTGTTGTGCCCCTTTTGGAATGACGATGGAGTCAAACCAAACATTGCTACCCTCTTTTGGCACAATGTATGCCAAGTCGGGGTTTTCTCCCATGCAGTAAATTGCATCGCCAGAATATACAACAGCAAGTGCCGCTTCATTTCCAATCATGCTATCTTTCACCGTGTCGCCGACATACGCTTTCACAAGAGGTTTTTGTTTGATTAGCTCCGCTTGTGCTAGTTTCAGTTCGTTCGGGTCTTTGGAGTTGAGCGAGTAGCCAAGTCTTTTTAGCGAGACGCCGATTGAGTCACGTTGGCTATTGTACATGAAAATTTGGTTGGCATATTTTTCGTCCCAGAGAATGTTCCAGCTGTCAACGGTGTCACTCACCATTGTTTTGTTGTACAAAATTCCAAGTGTACCCCACATATAAGGCACGGAATACTCGTTTGTTGGGTCAAATGCAAGGTGGTCAAATCTCTCGTGAATATTCGCGTAATTTGGAACATTGTTTAAGTCAATTTTCTCAAGGAGTCCTTCCATACGCATTTTTTCAATCATATAATCAGAAGGAATCGCAATGTCATAACTTGAGCCGCCGCTTTTAATTTTTGCGTACATGTCTTCGTTGGTTGCGTAGGTATCGTAGTTTACATGGATGCCTGTTTCCTGTTCGAACTGCTCTAAAATGCTTTCCTCGATATAGTCGCCCCAGTTGTAAACATTGATGGTTTTTTTAGAAGAGCCACCACCACTGCTGCAACCTGTTAATGAGATAGCACAAACCGCTACCAAAGCGAAAATTTTAATTTTCATTTTTCTTCCCATCTCCTTTTACTAAATCACGTTTATTAATTAAGAACAACATTATCAGCACCACAACAAACATGATGGTTGAAAGTGCGTTAATTTTTGGGTTGATTCCACGTCTTGCGTAAGAATAAATCAGGGTTGATAAATTGTTTATACCCGAACCTGTGGTGAAAAAGCTGATGACAAAATCATCAATCGACATGGTAAAGGCAAGCATCGCACCCGTGATTACGCCCGGCATAATTTCTGGCAACACAATATTAAAAAAGGCATATCTAGGCGTTGAGCCAAGATCCAGTGCCGCTTCGTACAAATTATTGTCGAGCTGTTTAAGCTTTGGCATAACCGATAAAATGACGTACGGCGTGTTAAACATAATATGTGCAAGCAGAAGTGAGCCAAAACCCAAGTTTCCCATACCCATAATCCTAAACGCAAAAATAAATAAAATCATAAGCGAAACGCCTGTAACAATATCTGGGTTTAGCACAGGTAAATTATTAATACTTAAAAACACCTTTTTGCTAAACTTGTTCATATTGTTAAAGCCGATTGCCGCAAACGTTCCAAAAACAGTGGCAATCAATGAAGCGAGTACCGCAATCAAAAGCGTGTTATAAAGTGCTCGCATGATGGTTGGGTCGTTTAAAAGTTCAATATACCATTTAAAAGAGAAACCCGCCCAGTGGGTGCGGCTCTTTGATTCGTTAAAGCTTAAAACCACTAAAACAAGGATTGGCAAGTACAAAAATGCGAGTACCGCCCCCAAGTACATTTTTCTAATTGTTCTCAAAACAGAGCACCCCCCTCGGATTTATTATCAACCCTCGAGAAGATCCACATGGTAATTAGAATGACGACCATCAAGATGACAGACAAAGCCGAACCGAAGTTCCAGTCACTCACAAGCAAAAACTGTTGTTCGATTATGTTTCCCACCAGTTGGGTTTTGTTTCCGCCAAGCAAGTTGGAAATAACGAAAGTTGTGACCGCTGGCAAAAAAACCATCGTGATGCCCGAGACAACGCCCGGTAAGCTCATTGGGAATACAACCCGCAAAAAAACTTCACTCGAGTTTGCACCCAAGTCTTGTGCCGCTTCGATGATGCTTTTGTCCATTTTTTTAAGCACCGTATAAATCGGCAAAATCATAAACGGAATAAAGTTGTAAACCATACCCAGTACAACGGCGTATTCCGTATAAAGCAACTCAATCTTTGGAAGCCCAACCTTTGTTAAGAAAGCATTTACAAATCCGTTTTGCTCAAGAATCGTAAGCCAAGCGTATGTTCTAAGCAAAAAGTTCATCCACATAGGCACAAGAAATAAAAATATCAAAAACGATCTATCCCGAAACTCTTGGCTAGCCATTATATAAGCCACAGGATAACCCACGATAAAACAAATTGCTGTTGACACAACCGCCAAAATAAAAGAATCAAACAAAACCGACAGATAAATCGGCTCAAACGCACGTTTAAAATTATCAAGCGTGAAAACTACGCCCATGTCAGTCGTTTTTGTAACGCTATAATACAATACCAGGATAAGTGGTATGATGATGAACAAACCCATCCACACAATATATGGATAAGCGGCGGCTTTTTTCATTAAGCTTCCACCTTCCTCATGATGTGAATTAAATCGGGGTCAATCGAAATACCGACACGTTTTCCAACAGGAGAAAGGTCGGTTGATTGGCAAGTCCACACTGTTCCGTCGTCACAGGTTATGAGCATTTCGTAATGAACGCCCTTAAAAATTACATTTGTGATGTAGCCTTTGATAATTCCGTCGGATTCTGGAACGATGTCAATATCCTCTGGCCTGATTACCACGTCTATTTTTGCATCAGCGGCAAAACCACGGTCAACGCAAGCAAAAGAACCACCGCCAAAGTTTACAACGTAATCCTTTGGCATCACACCATCAACGATATTGCTCTCGCCGATAAAGTCTGCGACAAAGGCATTTTTAGGCTCGTTATAAATATCCTCGGCTGTGCCAATCTGTTGAATCGTTCCGCCGTTCATAACAACAATCGTGTCTGACATTGTAAGTGCTTCTTCTTGGTCGTGCGTAACGTAAATAAAAGTGATGCCGAGCTCTTTTTGCATATTTTTAAGCTCAATTTGCATGTCCTTGCGAAGTTTTAAATCCAGTGCACCAAGCGGCTCGTCTAGCAACAAAACTTCCGGCTCGTTTACCAGTGCTCTCGCTATGGCGATTCGCTGTTGTTGTCCACCGCTAAGCGACATGACGGAACGTTTCTCATAGCCTTTTAAGTTCACAAGTTTGAGTATGTTCTGAACTTTTTCTTTAATAATACTGTCACTCATTTTTTTGATTCTAAGTCCAAATGCGATGTTCTCTTCGACATTCATATTTGGGAATAAAGCGTATTTTTGAAAAACTGTATTTACTTTTCGTTTGTAAGGTGGCAAAGCGAGCATGCTCTTGCCTTCAAATAGTAAATCGCCCTTGGTTGGAAACTCAAAACCGCCGATGATTCGCAGTGTTGTTGTTTTTCCACAACCACTTGGACCCAGCAGCGTCAAAAATTCATTTTTTCTGATATATAAACTAACATTGTCCAAAACGACAGTGTTGTCAAACGTTTTATAAAGATTTACAAGGTCAATTAAGCGATTGCTCAACTCGTGAACCCCCTCAGTTAATGATTCTTATTAAAAATTAGGCGGCGTTGACACCCACAAAACCGTTGCATCGCCGTTTGTGTTGTTTTCTAAATAGTATGACGAATTTGCCCGATAATAAAAGCTTTCGCCCTTTTTCACCTTGTACCTGTGGTCGCCAATATGCAGCTGAACTGTGCCAGCAATCACAAACCCAAAAACTTCGCCCTCGTGTGCATTATAAACACTTGATTTCCCATCTTTTAAAATCTTTATGAGAATCGGCTCCATTTTATTTTTTTGTGCGTTTGGTATAATCCAACTAATTGCGTGTCCAAGGTCAACGTTTTCTTGCTCAAAAACATCTTCCTTTTGAAAAACCGTTTTATCGTTTTCCGTTTCATTAAAAAAATCTCTTAGGTTCGTTCCCAAACACTCAAGAATGTCTATAAGCGTCGCAATTGACGGCGATGTTAAATCTCGTTCAACCTGCGAAATAAAGCCTTTTGACAACTCACACCGATTGGCAAGTTCCTCCTGCGTGAGGTTTGTTTTTATTCGCAGTTGACGTATTTTCTCGCCAATAACCATAACCGAACCCCCTTTTCGAATGACACAGAATTTAAGATTTAAATTTAAAACAATGTTTTACTAAACTTTTTGTTTACACTGCCTAAACAAATCCGTTGTAATTAAAGCATATTTTTTGGCTCATGTCAATATTTTTCGGCAAAATACTTGTCCCATTTTTGACGATTATTAGTTTTTTGGCAAAGATATTTTTGTGCAAAATAAATTGTAAAAAAATAAAATTAACCCTTGCATAATCATAAAACATCTGATATACTAGCTAAGTCGTCTGGTGAGTGTTACTTGCTGGGTGCAATGTACGCGTAGCTCAGCTGGATAGAGCGTCTGGCTACGGACCAGAAGGCCGGGTGTTCGAATCATCTCGCGTACACTATAAAAAAAGCAGTACAAACTGAAAAGTTTGTACTGCTTTTTTTATTATAACTATTCGCGCAACTGTTTAATGAGCCACCTTGCTCGTTCTTCAAAAATATTGTTGATGGTGTGCTTAGCAACCGTATCTGCAATTTTTCGCGCTGTTTCTTTGTATTCAATGTTACTGCACAATGTTAAGACCTCATTCATAAGCATATCGGGACAATTTTTACTGTCCAAAGCATGGTCAAAATCATAGAGGGGGCTCATTCCTAAATATTCACCTGTGGAAGCCTGACGAAGAAATCCAAAATTCCCAAGGTGCCTATCACCATTTCCAAAAATGGCATCAACCACAATCATTTTGAAACCATCTAACCCAAATACATCCAGTATAGCTTTGTTATCATAGTTATCTTCGTCAAAAAACCCGCTCATATCTGCCTGTTCAAGCATAATTTCTGGCGAGGTAAAATTTTTAACAAAAATCCCTCTGCTCATGAGCTCTACCGAAAGTAAATTGTTATGATCCAATTCCAAAGGCATGATGCCCATATTCAGCCGTAAATTTATATTTTCAGTCGCTAAATGGATTTCGGCACATGGTATACCACTTAGTCTACACAATCGGCTACATTCGACTTCGATTATATTTTCAACTTTATAAAGCCACTGTGCATTTATCCATTTTTTTGTAAGATAACCACCAACGTATAGCGTTGGAATTGCACCACTAGAATACATGCCGTCACCTGTCCAAAATGGATTATAATATGGGCTTAGTTCTTCAAATGTTATTTGCACGTTCTTGTCCTTTAACCAATAACCATCACTTAAACCAAAAGCTCTGGTTTCTCGGTCTATGACAATTCTGTTACCTTGTCCAAATACAATTCCCTTTAGCTGTCTAGCCAAGGTATTTGTATTGCTACTGTACCGCAATTTAAGCCACTTCTTAAAGACAGTTTGATTCGAAAAATGATTTTTCATATACCCCGGTAACAAATTCTCCTGTAACACTTCTTCATTTTCTATATCGTATACAGGAGTATTTACACACATAAGTAACATTCAAATCCCCCTTCTATCCTTCTGTCCAAACCAGACACATAGAAATATCATCACCGCTGCCGTCTTCTGACGATTGCGTCAGCCACTCCGAAAGGTTATTTTCTACAAAATCAAACCCTTCTTCGTTAATCAATTCCAAAATATCAACGCCGGCTTTTAAAAACCCCTCGTCCGCCAAAAACGAATTGGAATATCCGTCTGTGGAAAGCATCACGAGCCTTGGTCTTTGCCCATCAGACTCAAACGAGTCGTGGTTAAGCCGTATCATTTTTGTTTTCATGTCTTGCCAAGAATTTTCCATACAAAGTGAATACGTTTCATTTCCCGAAAAATAATCGG
>JAVBKL010000096.1:0-6593 GCA_031554055.1 Eubacteriales bacterium
ATTTCTTTTCGCCAGTTCCTTATACATTCTTGCATTGTGTTTTTTTATTTCCGAAAGCTTTTTGTTCCGAGATGCATCAGACATATTATCTCACCTACCTTTTCATTCTTGGGTCGGTTGCATCACGAAGACCGTCGCCCACAAAGTTAAATGCCATTACAGTGATCAAAATACACAAACCAGGGGCTACCCAGATATTTGGGAAATCCCTCATGATGATGTTATCGTTTACAGCGGCTACCATGTTGCCCCAAGAAGCATAAGGAGCACCAACACCAACGCCGAGGAAACTAAGTGTGGATTCAACCAAGATGATGGCACCCAAATCAAGAGTTGCCAATACAATCAGGTTAGGCAGGGTATTGGGTACCAAGTGAAAAAATATTTTTCGGCTCGTGCGGATACCTGTTGCCGTTGCCGCTTGCATAAATTCGCTTTCACGAAGAGAAAGAATATTGCCACGCACCATACGTGCAACGCCAGTCCACCAAATGAAACCCATGATGAACATGATGTAATAGATTTTGTACTGCGGCGATATGTTGAGCGTAATTAGCAAGGCGGAGATAATTAACATCAGCGGCACAAAAGGGATACTTGAGATAATATCGACCACACGCATAATCACGTTGTCAACCCATCCACCGTAATAGCCAGCAAGTCCGCCCAGAATAATACCGATAATCAGTTCTACTAAAATAACAACAAAACCAACCATCAAAGAGATGCGTCCACCGTACATAAGTCTTGCGAGCATATCTTGACCCATTAGGTTTGTACCCAACCAGTGCGTATCGCTAGGTTTTTGTAGTGAATTTAAAGTAGAATTGGCTATGCGGTCAGTTTGGTAGATAAAAAGTTCCTCGCCTGTGTCCTTGTCTGTGTAGAAAATTTCGGTCTCATTAAATGGATAGAAAAATGGTGTGATGAAACAAAACAACGCCATGATTACGAGTGCGATCATTCCAGCAACCGCTAACTTGTTGCGAAAAAACCTCCGCATAATCATTTGCCAAGGAGTGAGATAGGGACGTGTTTCATTTAAATCTTTGTCATCTGTAAATGTTGCCGGTTCTAGTGCTTGCTCGAGAGAGTCGAAGGCATCTAGCTTATTGATTTTTTCGTTCATCTATAACCCTCCCTAACTCAGTCGTATCCGTGGGTCAACCACAGCATAAAGAATATCGGATATTAAGAATCCGAGTACGGTACAAATCGCCAAAAACATATTAAAACCCATCAGATAGGGCACGTCAGACATAAAAGATGCTTTTAATGCAATGTTGCCAAGCCCTTCGATGCCAAAGAGATTCTCTGTAATAATAGCACCACTGAACAAAACAGGGAGTTGAGCACCCAGCAAAGTAACAATGGGAATGAGCGTATTGCGAAAAGCATGTGTGTAGACCACTTGATGCTCTGGTACGCCTTTGGCACGAGCGGTGCGAACATAATCAGAACTGAGTGCTTCTACCATGTTTGATCGTGTGTAACGAAGCCATGCACCGCAAGCTGTGATAGCAAAAACGGAAATTGGCAAGATAAGATGCTGTCCATAGTCTAAAAATTTAGCAAACGTAAAGCTATCATAGATAACACGAGCGTTTAACATGCCAGATGTGGGGAGGAGATCGAGTCCGTTAAACCCAAAAATCCGTTTTAGTACAGCCGCAAAAAAGAAGGACGGCAAGGAAAGCCCAACAAAAACGAAAAGCGTAATGCCATAGTCAATGTTGGTCTGTTTTCTTCTGGCAGCCCAAACCCCAAGGGGTATACCAATCAGCAGCTCAAAGAACAAGGCGGCAGACGCAACAAAAAAAGTGACAGGGGCGACCTTTGCCATTACTTCCACAACAGGGCGACTATAGATTAACGAAGTGCCCAGATCCAAACGCAGAGCACTAGACAACCAGTCTATGTATCCCGCTGGGATAGACTTGTCAAGTCCATAGACTTCACGCATATGCTGTTTTTGTTCTTCAGTTATTTTTTGTGCCGTTGAAGTCGCCAAGGTCACATAGTCGGACGGCATCGTACGAACAAGGGTGTACAATAACATGGACACACCCAACAAAACCAATATGCTTATGAGAACCCGTCGAATGATATATTGTTTCATAGTAACCTTCCCTTCATGGATATAAAGTGATACACCTCCCACAGGATTGCGAGAAGGGGAGGTGTAATTTCATTAAAGCTCTATTACTTCAGTTCTACTTTCCAAAGCACGCTTTCATAATCATAAAATGCTGTTGCAGTTGGCACTGTATCCATGTTAAGGGTTTGCTCGTTGTAAGCAAGTACGTTTTTACGTTGGTAAAGAGGTAATTCAATACATTGATCCATTGCAAAGTCAAGCATTTCTGAAACAAGCTTGCTGCGTTCGGTTACGTCAATCGTTTGGAGGATTTTGTCCAGCATAGCATCCATCTTGTCATCTTTGAATCTGTATTTGTTTTGACCGCCGGTTGAACGGAACTGTGTTGATTTATCACAGCTATTTACTTCTGACCAAGCCATAACCCACATGTCAGCTGTACCATCGTTCATTGCACCTTGCAAAACATTAAAGTCTACGTCTTGGATTTGAAGCTCACCGCCAAGTGATTTTATGTCAGAAGCCGCTTGCACCAACATTGCATAACCAGGGTGAGCACCTTGGCCGTCACCACCGATATACACGTTTAAAATAAGTTTCTTGCCAGCCGCATCAACTAGAACGCCGTCTTTCTGTGTATAGCCAGCTGCTTTAAAATGTTCAAGTGCTTTGTCACGGCTGTATTCATAATAAACTTTTGCATCTTGTGGATATTCTGCCAAAACGGTGGTCATTGGACGTTCAATTACTTTTGCAATATCAGGACCATAGTAACCCTCTACAGAAGGTGCACGGTTCATGAGACTCCACATACCTTTACGAACTTCAAGCGCCACACGTTCTGTATTCATCGCCAAGTAACCGTAGCCAGCGTTGTCAATTAAGTCAAAACGAAGGCCGAGATTTTTCATTTCTTCAACATTTTTCTTGCTACCGTTTGGATTGCAGATATCGATACGTCCGCTTGCCAATGTCTCAATTAAGTCTCCCTGTGGTACATATTGCCAACGAATGGTTCCAGTTTTTGGAACGCCTTCAAAATAATTTACATTTGCAGTACAAGTTGCGATGTTATCCGAAAATCCGCCCCACATATATGGACCAGAGCCAATAGGTTCCATGTTTGCTAAAATTTTAGAAACATCGCCCTTTTTAAAATCGCCATAGTAATGCTTTGGAGCTAGGTAGCCAGCGCCGTTTGAGTCGCACAGGTCACGGTCTGCATAAATATTGATTTTTTTATATTTAACAGTACAAGTATAGTCGTCTACACGTTGAATGCCAGTGATGGTTGGTACATCTGTGCCGCCTGTTAAGCTGCCAAGAGCATAGTCGGATTTTAATTTACTTAAAAACCATGTATTCACATCATAAGCATCTTTATATTTTTCATATTCAACTTTTGCAACCAGCGTCAGCACTGCATCTGCATTGGTGGCATCAATCTTGGCTAAATCATCGGCAAAACCTTCTGCCTCTATGTATTTTGTCCAAGTTGTACCATCGCCGATGTCGCCAGCTGGGTCGCCACTCCACCAACCATCAAGGTTGGTCGCTTTGGCGTAGATTAAAAAGTCGTCAAAAGTAATTGTCTCAGTTGTGTATTTTTCTTCTGCTTCTTTCTCAATGCCCTCGAGCTTTGTGCTATAAGCAGGATCGTCATAATAATATTCGCTTAGTCCTTCAATCTCTGCACCAATCATGGCACTAGGACCTGTGAAGGATGGATCGGAACGTACATACAAACTGTATAGGAAGTCGTCAATGGTTACCGGTTGGCCGTCTGAGAATTTCATGTCTTTGTTTACGGTGATGGTGTAAAGTGCACCGCCATCAGGGGTTGTTTCTGATTTTAGCGTTCCACCCTTGGGAACCAATTCATTTTTCTCGTTCAGTTGTAAAACAGGGGTAAAAATTTGGTCAATGACTTGGTGGTCGTAAGCATTCTCCACCAAGAAGGGGTTCCATTTCTCTTCAAATGTTGCAGCCACCGCAACGAGCAGTACCTTGTCGTTTGGCTTTTCGCCGCTAGCGGCTGGTTTTTCCGCTGTTGCATTGGTAGGATTTGTGGAATCTGTTGTTGGTGTAGCACCTGTTTCCGCAGGTTTGCCTCCGCCACATGCGGCCAGGCTCATTGCTAAAACGCCAGTTAACAATAGTGATGATGCTTTTTTAAAATACTTCATAATTTTGCCTCCTTTTTTTTTCGTTGATTTGAATTCATTTATTTTGAACCCATTTAAACCATCGTTTTTTCGGATGAACAGACCAAAGCATTTTACAAGCAAAGCTCTGGCGTAAGTGAATCGCTCGCACATATGCTTCCCATGGAGGGGCAGTCTGTGTCCTTATTCTTTGGTTACACTTATAGTAACAGATGTCAAGTGTTTTTTCAATCTATTCAGACAGAAAAGGGTGGAGGTCTTAATATACCTATCGAAGCAAACGAAAAAACACCTGAACCATGGTGGCTTCAAGTGTTTTTATTCTACTCAATTTAGCAAAAAAGAAGGGGCAAATCGTAAATAGCTTTTGTATCCAATAATATACATAGTTTAGGGTAGGCGATAGATACCTTTTACGGTATCTTGAATCGATTTGGTAGATAAAATTCGAATTAACGGAGCATCAGAAAAATGTAAGTTTAAGATTTACATCGGACAATTTCTTATCAGAAACCGTAATCTCATAAAGCATATTATTTTCTAAATCAACAAGGTCAACCTCTTGATTACCTATTCCTATTTTATAAGAAGATAGATTCCAATTATTATTATAAAGGGCATTGGATCCTTTTATATATAGTTCAAGCATTAACCCGATGATGTTTGGTTTATAAAGAAAATTTAGGTTCACACCAGCATTCCTTAAAATATCTTCTCCAATTCTTGTATAAAAGAGTGGGCTAACCATACAAATATTGTAATCAGAAAAAATATCTTTATAGCACATTCATATTGTGAGTTAAATATAAAAAGGAGCTGGATGCTATCTCCAACTCCAATCCACTTGAAAAACCACGTCGTTCATAGAACTCTTGATTTTCTGCCAAAAATCATATATGCGTTTGTTACCAATCATCTGGATAGACGGTGCACTTGCTTTTAATTTTACACCAAACTTTGAACCGTGCTTTACGATAACAGGAACATCAAGTTTCATTTCATCAAGAGCAGGCGTTACAATTCCATAGCCTTTGCGGTTTACTTCTTCTAGTGCAAACTTCACTTTGTCATATTCTTTTTTGGCTTCGGCTAATACTTTTATGGTGGAAATCAGTTGATATTCGCCATTGATGTCCATGCCGGTTGTTTCGCTCAAGATGCGGTAGAAGAGGGTATCGTCAACGGCGACTTCTACATTTGCTGCACCTTCACCCAGATAAATATTGTCTATGTATGCTTTTTTAATGTGTTCATTGCTTTCGATATTAACCACGCTATCTTTTATTTCACGAAGTTTTGTAATATCGGAAACAACAGTCATTACGGTTTTTATTAAATTCTGTTTGAGCCAATGGTCGTTTGCGAGAGTTTCAATCCATTTTGGAAAGTTGATTCGCAGTTCTCTGATTGGAAACTCGTAAAGTGCACGTTCCATAATATTGTTTATGTCTTCGGCTTTTAGTTGAGCACAGTTGACTGCCACAACAGGCACTTTGTATTTATCGCTTAATTTTGTTCTAAGCTCTTCTGTTTCAGGAGCGTATGGCTTGGTTGTGTTTAAAACCATTACAAATGGTTTGTTGAGCTCACGAAGCTCGTTGATTACTCGCTCCTCTGGCTCTATGTAGTCTTCACGGGATATGTCTGTGATGGATCCGTCTGTTGTTATAACGACACCGATTGTCGAGTGGTCAGTTATTACTTTTTTTGTGCCAATCTCTGCCGCTTGTGCAAATGGAATTTTTTCCTCGACCCACGGTGTGTTTACCATTCGTGGCTCGCCGTCTTCCAAATGACCGTTTGCACCTGGAACTAAGTAGCCAACACAGTCAATCATACGAACTTTAAAGCTACAGGTGTTATCCAGTTTAATTTCAACTGCCTCGTTCGGTACAAATTTTGGTTCGGTTGTCATGATGGTACGTCCGGCAGAACTTTGGGGCAACTCGTCTTTGGTGCGATCCTTGCTGTAACTGTTTTCAATGTTTGGAATAACGAGTTGCTCCATAAATCTTTTGATAAAAGTAGACTTTCCTGTTCGAACTGGGCCAACAACGCCAATGTAAATATCGCCGCCTGTGCGTTCTGCTATGTCTTTGTAAAGGTCAAAATTTTCCATTATGGTTCCTCCTATTTGAAAGTGTATGGATACAACAATGTATTCTTGTTTTATGAGGAACATGCGTGTATAATGGAATTAGCTTTTAGAAGCGTAGAATTATTTTCTGCGTTGTTACCAAATATTGTTTGGTTTATAAAATTTATATCCACAGCGTCTTGTTTGCCGCACTTCTGAGATAGGTGTCATTTGTCTAGAAAGGAGATAAACA
>JAVBKL010000019.1:0-5698 GCA_031554055.1 Eubacteriales bacterium
CCAAATTGTTGTTATACATATGGTATGTGTAATTCACATTGCAGCTTTCACATTTCATAACAGTGCCGCATTTTCTGCACGAGACAAAAGTCGAATGCCCTCGTCTGTTCAAAAAAAGAATTGCTTGTTTCTTATTCTCAAGCGTTTCGTTTAACGCTTCTAGCAATGCTAAACTAAACATCGACTTGTTACCCGCCGCAAGCTCTTCCCTCATGTCTGCAATAAAAACGTCAGGCATTTTTTTATTTACTCGGTCAGTCATGGTGACTAAATCAAATTCATGGGTTTCTGCATCGTAATAACTTTCGACGCTAGGCGTTGCAGATCCCAAAACCACCAACGCACCACACAGCTCACTACGCTTGATTGCAACTTCTTTTGCTGCATATTTTGGTGTGTGTTCCGATTTATATGTATTTTCATGTTCTTCGTCAATAATAATGATGCCAAGATTTTTAAACGGTGCAAACACTGCTGAACGTGGCCCAATCATAATCGAGATTTGTCCATCCCTTGCTTTTTTCCACTGGTCAAACCGTTCTCCAAGGTTGAGCCTTGAATGTGTAACCGAAACTTTTTCGCCAAACCTCCCAATAAACAACCCAACGGTTTGAGGTGTCAATGAAATTTCAGGCACAAGAACAATCGCTTGTTTTCCTAACGATAACACATCTTGGATTAACTTCATGTAGATTTCAGTTTTTCCGCTTCCTGTTACACCATGAATTAGAACTGGCTTGTTGTCTTTTTTATTTTTTATAAATTCTAGTGCCGCACGCTGTGTATCTGTAAATTCAGGAGCGTTGCTTCTGCTCACCTCATAATTTACCGTGTCTCGTAGCACTTCCTGTTTTTCGATTCGAATAATGGATTTTTTTTCTAAAGCTTTGATTGGAGCAAGCGGCACTTTTAACGTGTTTCTGATGTCACTCACAGACAAACATTCGTTCTCCAAAAGCAATTTTAAAATTCTGCTTTGTTGCGTGTCCTTGCTCAAAATATTCTCAAACTCTGCTGTTAGTTCTAAATCTTTTTTAAGCTTCTCGTCGTTTAAGTCTTTAAAATCAAGTGCATCTTCCAAGGTTAACACATCGTTTAAGTATGCGATTTCTCGGCTTTTGTCCACGGTGTTTCCAAAACCTGTTGGAATAATACAATTGATGCAATCCACAAGTGTGCAATAGTATTTGTTTTTCATCCATTTCGCAAGTTCGAGCATTTCTTCCGTAAACACTGGCTTTACATCCAATACACAGCTTATTTCTTTTGCTTTTTTCGGGTCAAAATCAACTGTATCGGATATACCAACTACATATCCGTCAAGCTTCGTTTTTGAATTTCCAAAAGGAACCGAAACCCGCATTCCAATTAAAACTTCTAAACCATCGGGTATTTTATAACTAAATGACCTATCAATATCTTTATGCGACCTGTCAATTATAATTTCTGCATATAAACTCATTTCATCACCAAGCCCAAGCATTCACTCAAACTACATTTTCATAAAAACACAAGGAAATGGAACCATTCTACTGCGTAAAATGATTCCACTGTAAATTGACTATTTAATTAAATCTCCGTAATAAAAAGTTGTTCCCTCTTTTGAGTGTTTGTGCTTTGTGCTCGTTCTTCAATAATAACATCATCACGATACTTTACTGATATTTTACCTTCATAAATTTCTTTAACTGCGGTTGATACCGCTTTATCCGTAATGTTGGCATCAATAATTTGTCGTGCACGTTTTGCAGTTGCAATCACAATTGTATAAGGGCTTGAAATCTGATTGTCGTATTTTTCATCGTTGTTCATTATATCCATTAGTTCAGAATAAGACGGTCTGAGCATAATACATCTCCTTTAGATTATCAATAGGCTTATCATCTACCTATTGCTTATAAATTGCAATTTCTGCCATATTTCTAATTGGCCGTAAAGACTCAGCAATAACGATTGAATTAATTCTTTCAACTGCATTATTCACTTCATCATTTATAACTAAGTAATCGTACTTATCGATCAGCTGCACTTCTTCTCTTGCACGTCTAAGTCTATCTTCAATTGTCTCTTTATTTTCAGTATTTCTCTTAATTAGTCTATCTGCCAAAATATCCATAGTGGGCGGAATAAGAAAAATCAACACAGCTTCAGGGAACTTTTCTTTCACCTGTAAAGCACCGTTTACATCAATTTCTAAAACGACAGCCTTGCCATGATTAATCTGTTCAACAACATATGACCGTGGTGTCCCATAATAATTTCCACAGAAAGCGGCATGCTCCAAAAAATCGCCTTGTTTTCTAAGTTCATTAAATTCTTCGACTGTACAGAAAAAGTAATCTCTACCATTTACTTCGCCTTCACGCATTTTCCTTGTTGTCATAGAAATCGAAAGAGCGTAGTTTAAGCTTGGGTCAAGTTTTTTAACCACGGTGCCTTTGCCAGAACCTGAAGGCCCAGAAATGATGACAAGCATACCTTTTCTATCTTGCACACTGCTCATTATTGCCCTCCTTTTAAGATATTAAACACTCTTCACTTGACTATACGTTATCGTTATTATCTTCATAGGAGTTATCACTGTCTTTAATAAGTATCCTGTTTGCCAATGTCTCCGGCTGTAATGATGATAGAATGATGCTAGAACTATCCGTAATAATAACAGCTCTTGTCCTTCTCCCATGTGTTGCGTCAATTAAAATTCCACGTTCTCTTGCTTCTTGCACGCTTCTTTTAATCGGTGCAGACTCTGGGCTAACAATTGCAACAACCCGATTCATCATAACAATATTTCCAAACCCTATATTTATGAGTCTTATTCCACTCACACAAATGCCCTACCCATCATTCTATATTTTGCACTTGCTCTCTAATTTTTTCCACTTCGCTTTTTAGAGACACTACCAATTTTGTAATCTCAATGTCATTGGATTTCGAACCGATTGTGTTCACTTCTCTGTTCATCTCTTGCACCAAAAAGTCAAGCTTTCTGCCAATGGCATCGTTCTCGTTTAAAATTTCATCAAGCTGCTTTAAATGACTGGAAAGTCTCGTGAGTTCTTCGTCCACACAAGTCCGATCCGCAAAGACAACTGCTTCTGCCAGAATTTTATTCTCGTCAATGCTTGTGTTCTCAAGAACTTCTTCAAGTTTTGCACGTAACCTTGCACGATACTCAGCAACAACACCAGGAGCACGTTCTGATACTTTTTGCGTAAGCTCTTTAATGCCTTCGTTTTTTGCCAGTAAATCGTTTTTAAGACTTTCGCCTTCCGCTTCACGCATGGCAACAAAATTTGTAATCGCAATTTTTAAAGCAGGCTCTGCACATTCCCAAATTTGTAAAAGTGCTTCGTCGTCAATGATATTTTTTTCAACCTCAATAATATCAGGGCAACGCAACAGAGTTGAAATAGAAATCTTGTCGTTCAATTGATAAATTTCGTCGAGCTCTTGCATTTTTTCTACATAAGCATCGGCAAGCGGTCTGTTTAATTTTATTTTTATATCATCAGATGATGAGGTTTCCATCTGAATATAAACATCGATTTTACCCCGTGATGCAAACTTTGAGACTTGCTTGCGAATTTTCTCTTCGAATGGGTTTAATACTCGTGGTAATTTAATTGTTATATCATTATATCGGTGATTTACAGATTTTATTTCTACAACAAACTTTCTATTATGTAATGTAAACTCGCCACGACCGTAACCAGTCATGCTTTTTAGCATACCAAAACCTCCAAAATCAAACGGAACAGAAATATTTACAATTCTTTCTATTATATATGAACAAAATACCCAAGTCAAGAAAAAACGACTATCGCAATTTTATCTCTGCTTAATGGTATTCCATACATTGAGATAAAATTCTCCGCCACCACCCTGATAACTAGGAATTGTCCCAAGTCTCCAAAGCGAAACGCCATGAATCCCAAACATTTTTGCAAGCTTAATTTTTGCCGCAACACTTCGCTCGTCTTCATACCAAACGATATTTGTTGAGGCATCATCTGGGTTTTCAAATGTGATAAAAGGGCTCTCGTACCTTTTGGAATAATTCATCGTTACACCCGACTGCATTCTTTTATAAAGCGTATCATAATCTGGATTATACGCCGCACTATTGATTATTTTTCCATCTTTAATTTTCCATTGTGCCGTATCAAATGATAACTGCACCGCAATTTTATTTAAATCCTGAACGCCTGTTTTTTTATCGGTAATCGCTTTTAAGCTGTAGTATACTTGGTCAATCGGTGCAAGCGGCGTTGCAATAAAATTGCTTGCCATCTCATCTGGTGTGAGATTTTTTGCATGATAATCATGTGCCATTAAAATCACTTTGTCGGCAACCTTACCAATCGCCTGATAATCATACGCATCAAAATATACACCATCACGAGGTTTTGGGTGTACCGCCACATAAATCAGTTTGTCTTTCATTTTGCTTCTTAGTGTAACCAAAAAATTATTAAAATCAGATTTCAGTTTGTCGCCTTTCATTCCCTCAAAGTCAATGACCACGCCGTCAAACTCTGGAATCTCTTTGGTTTCGTTTACGATTAATTCAATCGTTTTATTTGCTGCTTCTTGATCAGAAACAATATATTCAACAAGAGGAATGCCTCCCGATGTTTTTTCACTATTTACTGCCACCATGAGCAATGCATTTTTATTTTTGGCAAGAGAAATCGGCTCTTTATATCCCGACGGAATCGAATACTCATTATTGTTTTTTGCAGTTGTGTTTAAGACAACCTCGTTGCCCCCAAGTTCAACTCGACTCCAACCATAGGAAGCACTGTCAAGATTTTCTATGTAGTTCATTTGGCTTGCAGACTTGATTGCATAAAAGCCATTCAAAAAATCAACTGATTCGCTAAGCTTATTAACCATTCTTATCATCATCGCCGCCGCTTGCTCACGAGTTGCCAACGCCTTTGGATTAAACTTGTTGTCGTCTCCCACCACAATGATACCAAAGTCTTTTGCCAGATTGATGTACCCAATATTTTCTGTCACATCGGCAAGTTCCGTTTTTGTTATCGGCTTTGCCAGTTCCTCATACCCGAGCGAACGCACGAGCAGTATTGCCATTTCTTCCCTGTTAATCGGGTCTTTTGGGTTTGAACCAGCATACCCTGCAAGCTCACGTTTTAACAATCGCTCGAGAAAAGTAACAAACTCCTGTTTTGTAATATTCTTACCCATTCCAAATTTGTTGTCGCCAATGCCCTCTGTTATCTTGAGCTCCCTAAGCTTTCCAATATTCTCATACGCCCAATGCTCCTTTGGAACATCGCTAAAGTCTTTTGCGAACACCGCTGCACTTGCCGTTATAGAAAAAGCAACAACTGCAAAGGCAGCAACCAAATTTTTTAATTTCAAGACAATCCCTCCCATTATGTTTCATGTGTGCTTTTATAAAATCACGTCAAAAATTTTCTTTCCGTCCATCTCAATCCACTCGGCTTTTGTTTGTTTATTTGCTCCCTTTCGAAAATCAAAGGAAAGCAAGTAGCCTGTTTTTGCATTCTTGCTATCCATGTACCCAAGCAACTGGCTATAAGCGTTTTGATGTTCCGAATCGCCACGCCATATTTTAAGCTCGATAATAAACTGGTCACGTCCGTAATCGACCACAATGTCCATTCGCCCATGACGCTCCAAAAAACTTGCATCCTCTTTATTTTCA
>JAVBKL010000190.1:0-2610 GCA_031554055.1 Eubacteriales bacterium
CAGGTGATAGACTTCCAAAAGAAGTTCTTACAGAAACGATTAGAAAAGCTGGTTTTAGCGCAACGGTCGCAAAAGAAGAATATTTGGCGGATGTTCAGGATTTGAAAAACGGTTTCAATTAGATTGTCTGTAAGCGGTAAATAGCCCACACCTATAAAAAAGATGTGGGCTATAATAAACTGGTATCAAATTTAAGATTTGGAAACTCTACAAACACTGGGCAATGATGCTGACCAAGGGAGTAGGCTGTTAAGCTGCGCCGTGGTAGCGTTGGGAAGTGCTTCCAATAAGAAGTTGAGGTATGCAAATGGAATTAATCCATTTTCTTTAGATGTTTCTATAATAGAGTAAATGACAGAACTGGCCATAGCCCCTTTTTGGGTACTACAAAAAAGCCAATTCTTGCGTCCGATGACAAATGGCTTGATACTTCGTTCGGCACGGTTGTTGCTAAGTTCTAGCCGACCGTCCAGAAATACATTTTCGAGATAAGTTCTTTGTTCCAGTGCATAGTTTATTGCCTTTCCAAGTGCAGATTTTGGCAAAGCGTTTGTAGATTTTGCCCATTCAAAAAAAGCTTCTGCAATAGGCTTGCTCTTTTCAAGGCGTTTTTCGTATCGTTTTTCTGCTGTCAAGGACTGAAACTCGCGTTCCAACGCAAAAAGATGATTGCAAAAATCAAGGCCTATTTCAGACAGTGAGCCTTTCCTACTATCCTCTGGCATGGATTTAAGCGCCTCATCAAACTTGCGCCTCGCATGAGCCCAGCAACCTATCACAGTTATATCTGCAATACAATGATATCCCGCATACCCATCTGTATGAAGATAACCATCAAAACCCAACAAGAATTTTTTCGGATGCGCCGACGACCGCGTTGGTTGGTATTCATACAACGCAATAGGATGTGACGCACATCCGCTAGTGCGGTACAGCCACATATAACTATTGCTGCTTGCTTTTTTATCCGGTTCTCGCAATACCTGCACAACCGTTTCGTCGGCGTGAAGTACTGACTGTTTCAGAAGCTCGCATTTCATGTGCTCATAGATTAGCGCAAGCCAGTCGTGTGCACAACGTATCATCCAGTTCGCCATCGTTTGGCGGCTTAACGCAATTCCTTCACGTAGAAAATTCTGCTCTTGGCGATAGAGCGGCACGGCGTTTACGTATTTCTGCACCATGATATGTGCAACAGCGCTAGGGGATGCAAGGCTTCCCTTTATAACAGGTTCAGGTGCACAAGCGGTTATAACTGGTACGTGATTGTTATTCTTTTCGCAGGAGCGACATGCATAAACGAGCTTTACATGTTCAATGACTTTGACCTGCGCTGGAATAATCTTAAGTTCACGGCGGACTTCCTTTGACATGACATGCAGGGATTCTTTGCACTCTGGGCAAGTTTGCTCATTATCTGGAAGAGCATACTCAATTATCTCAACAGGAAGGTTAGACAAGTCTTCTTCTCTCTTGCCTTCTCGTTTTTTTCTAGTATATGTGATGGTTTCGATTTGAGGTTCGGTTACTTTTTTGTCTGCTTCGTTTTCAACCTCGTCAAATAGACCGAATTGTTCCCCATATTCGGTTTTTTCGCTTGAAGTTCCAAATTGTTTGTGTTTAGCAAGACGTACTTGCTCTTCGTAGAATTTTACGAGAGCTTCCAACTCAGCAATTCGAGATTTTAATTTTTGTATTTCTGCTTCTGTTTGAGGTGTTTCCGCTATATTTTTCATACTCTTATTATATCACAAAAGCCTATAAATTCAAGATTTACAGGCTTTTTCTTTGCTTTTTTATTTCATTTCAGATGATTTGTCGTTCGGTTAATTCTTTCCGCCGAAGCTTTTGCTCTAATCCTGGACTTCCTAATAAAAGTGATAGCTCTTCATGATTTAGCATCATTGTTTTGTCAGCCCCAGATAATGGCCACTTGAAATGTCCTCGTTCCAATCGTTTAAGGTATAGCCAGAAGCCATCTCCATCCCATTCCAGAATCTTTAGACGGTCTCGGCTTCGATTACAAAACACAAATAAAATACCATCAAACGGATCCAGTTTAAAACTTCCTTGCACTAGTTGTGACAATCCATTTATTGATTTACGCATGTCTGTGTACCCACAAGCTAGACAAATTCGTTTTTCTTTTATTCTCAACATAAGTTCACCAATGTTTTGCAAATATCGTAGAACGTATTCTTTTCGAAATTTGATGTTACATTTATCGTAAAACAACCTACCTGAACTTGGATTATCGGATTGATAGCAGCAGCTTCTTCTACCTCACTACCGCCTGAAACCTCTAACCACTCGGTTGATTTTTCAGCGTTCTCTTTTACTTTTGCCGTGACTTGGTTTAGTTTTGTGTACCAATTACGCATTGTATGATAGTTTATACCTTGTTCTTTGCACCAACTTCGCTGGGCTTTGCCACTTGATTGCATTTCTGTTATGACTTTTCTCCATTTGCTTTCTTGTACTTCTCCTTTTGACATAAACTGTATCTTCTCCTTTCGATTTAAATACAGTTTATACTCTCAGAGCTTGCTTTGTATATGTGTGACGGGTTTACCGCTTACAATTAAAACAATGGCTTCGGTGGCTAAAATT
>JAVBKL010000097.1:0-14981 GCA_031554055.1 Eubacteriales bacterium
CCCGACTCTTTTAACAACTTCATCAACAATTTTATTGGTTTCTTCGAGTAGGCTGCCCTTTGGCAAGCTCACGCCGATTGTCACAGCACTTTCGTCTGTTGGGGGCATAAACTCCTGTGGAACGAATCGCATGGAGTACCAAGTGAGTCCGGTTAAAGCAATTTTAATCATAAGGGTTACAAATTTATGTTTAAGTGCTGCAAGTAAAGTTTTTCTATATCCGTTTTCGAGCTTCTTGATTAAGAAACCTAAGAAGTTAAACGGTGCGGAGATGATTCCTTTTCCTGGTTCCATTTTAGCATGGTGTGGGCGAATAATCAATGCTGTACCCATGGGAACAACAGTTAAGGATACGAAGAGCGATGAAATCAGTGAGAACGCAACTGTCATTGCAAGCTCGTTAAATACCTGACCGATGATTCCGCCAGCGAATGTAATCGGGAGGAAAACGGCGACGTGCGTAAGTGTTGCTGCGGTAACAGGAGCGGCAACTTCTCTTGCACCTTCAAGTGATGCGGTAATGCTGTCACAGCCTTCTTCAAATTTTCGGTAAATACTCTCGAGCACAACAATCGAGTTATCAACAAGCATACCGATACCGAGAGCAAGACCACCGAGTGACATCATGTTAAGCGTAATGTTTGAGTAGTACATTAAAACGAAAGTTGCAAAAATAGAAATCGGCATGGCAGTTGCCACGATAAAAGTCGAACGCCAGTTTCTAAGGAATGTATATAGAATAACAATCGAGAGGAATGCACCAAGATAAGCGGCTTCCATAACGGATTTCAGCGTCATTCTAATGAAGTCTGCGGGGTCAATGATTACATTGACTTGCACTTCTGGCATTTCTGCTTTGATTTTTTCAATTTCTTTTAACACATTATCCGAAACATTGACGGTGTTGGCTGTGGATTGCTTCTGGATAGAAATATTTACGCATGGCTTGCCGTTTAAGTAAGACAAAGTTTTTGCATCTTTAAATACTTCGGTGATGTCCGCAAGGTCGGATAAAAAGAAATTCGTACCGGTAGGTGCAGTCACGATTGTATTTTTCAAATCGTCAATGGTTTGAAACTCGCCAGAGACACGAAGCTGCAAGTTTTTGTCGCCTTGTTTGATTGTACCTGTTGGTGTATTTCTGTTTTCTATCATAAGAAGTTGAGCAATTTGTTGCTCGCTGATGCCGAGCAAACGCAATTTCTCTTCTTTTAAGACAACAGAAATTTCTTTTGAAACACCACCCGAAACATTGACTTGTGCAACACCGGGTTGGCGTTTGATTCTGTCGGTTATTTTATCGTCAACAAGTTTTGTAAGCTCTACTAAGTCGTACTTTTCACTCGCAATGCTCAAGCTAAGTGAGGTCATTGCGTTCATGTCAATTTTCATAACCATCGGCTCGTCTGAACCGTCTGGCAGATAGCCCTTTATCAAATCGACACGCTCACGCATATCAATAGCTGCGAGGTCAATGTCTGTGTTGTCCTCAAATTCGAGGATAACAACCGATGAACCGTAAGACGAAATACTGCTTATATTTTTAATACCGGGAACGGTACCCAAAACGCCCTCGAGCGGTTCGGTGACAAGTGTTTCCATTTCGGCAGGTCCAGTACCTGTGTATGTGGTTGAAACGATGGCGACTGGTATGTTCATGTTCGGCATCATATCCATTTTTAAGTTTGTGATGGAGAGGATACCAAAAGCGATTACGATTAACACGACCATTGCTGTCGTTACTGGACGCCTTACTGCTATTTTAGATAGATTCATTCTGTAAGACCTCCGTATTATTTAACGACATTAATTTTATCGCCGTCGTTTAAGTAGTTTTGACCTTTCACAACGACTTCATTGCCTTGCGTAAGTCCGCTTGTGACTTCGATTTCTTCCCCATTATCAATGCCGGTTTTGACAATCACTTTTTTAGCAAGCCCATTCTCATTTAAATAAACAAAGCTGTTTGTTTGATCTTCAAAAACTGCGTTTCTTGGCAAGACAATAGTGTTCGTGCTTTTTTCACGGTCAAACTTTACTTCCGCAAACATACCCGGCTTGATGATTCCGTTTTTGTTATCAATTGAAATTTTGATTGGGTATGTGCTAGTCTGGTCTGCCGCTGGGCTAATGCTGATGATTTTGCCCTTAATTGGATCATGGCTTATGGTGTTAATAAAAACATTCACTTCTTGGTTAATCTCAACGTGGTTAATAATCAGTTCCGAGATTTTTACTTCTACATTCACTGTGTCCATGTCAATAATTGTGAATGCCGGAACTTGTGTGCTTGTAAATTCAGAAACTTTTGCGTTTCTTGAAGTGATCACGCCAGAGATTGGAGCTTTCACTGTGGTGTCTTCAAGTGTTCTTCTAGCAATATCCAGTTGAACTTGTGCTGAGCTTTTGGACGCTTGTGCTTGGTTCACGCCAAGTTCTGCACGTTGTTTGTTTTCATCTGTCACTTGACCTGTTGTGAGTGCATAACTTTCTTTTGCTTGTGCAAGACCCAAAACAACTTGGTCGTAGGAAACTTTGGCTTGTGAATTTCCAAGTGTTGCTTGTTCAACGCCAGCTTTTGCTTGTTTGTAACCAAGCTCGGATTTCTCAAAATCATTTTTTGCAAGTGATCCTGCTTCATAAAGTGTTTTTGAGTTGTTGTATTGTTTTTCAACATTTGCGAGAGCGTCATTTGCATTATTCAAAGCAATCTCGGAATTTTTAAGATTAATTTCTGCTGTCTCAAGTTGCTTATCATAATTTTTAATTTGCGATTCAATTTGAAGAAGTTGGCTCGAGTATTGTCCGCCTGTCACGGTGCTCAAACTGTTTTCGGCTGATTTAACGCCTTGTTCTGCGATGTTTATTTGGCTCTCGATTTGTTTAATTTGGTTGCGAACATCCACTTCATCAAGAGTAAATAGGGTATCGTTTGCGTTTACTCGATCACCCACATCAAAGAGAACTGCTTTTACTTTGCCCGCCATTTTACTGGACACAGAAACTGTCTCGCTAGGGTTGATTCTACCCGCATATGTGATTTGACTGGATATTTCGCCTTTTTGAATTGCCTGTACGCTTACGGGAATTATTGTTTCTGGCGCTGCTGTTGAAACCTCTTCTTTTGCTTGACAGCCGCCAAAAATTAGAGTCGAGACGAGCAATAGTGTAATTGCCTTGAGTTTCATTTAAAATCCTCCCTGTTATTTAAAGTTTTAAAAATATTATTAAGCTGACTAACTCCTTCGCAAAGTTGTTGTTTACAGAAATCGTCTAGCGAGTTGTAAAGATTTTTAAATCCGTTTTGAAGAATGGTGTCAATTTCTGCGAGAGCTAAAACGCCTAAATCAGTAATATAGAACTGCATTTTTCTAGCGTCCCCAGAACCCTGTGTCTTTTCCTTTTTAATGTAACCTGCGTGGCTCAGTTTAGAAATAGTCAAAGACGTTGCACTTTCAGAAATGGTTAAGCATCTGGCAAGTGCCGTTAAGTTATCAAGCCCAAAGTCATGAATTGTTTTTAATGCACGAAACTGCTCCACACTGACTTTGGATTGTTGTTTTCCGTTTTGGTCAAAATTTTTAGCAAAAAAAGAATCGCTGAATCTGTTTGCCAGTATATAACCCTCTAAAATAATTATGCCAAACTCTTTCATTTCGACGGCTTCGTGATGATCCCTAAAGCCCTCTAAATTAAATAAAGTTCTAAGCTGTCTGTAGCTTTTTAAAAAATCTGTCCGTTCCTCTGTGTTTAGTGAAACATAAAGTTCCTCAATTTTTTGAATAATGAGCTGTGTGGCTTCGGCTACAGAATGTCGTCCTTTTTCACTAACTTCAAAAATAACCATTCTGCCGTCCGTGCCTTCAACAAAATGATTTTTTGTAACATATCCGCCACTCATAAGCTTTGACACGATGGTGGATAATCCACTTGCACTAAGACCCAAGGTGCTGGATAACTTGCTTAGGGTATCTTGTTTTAAATATTCAATTGAGAAAAGAATGTGGAACTGTCGCTCACTCAGTTCATTTGAACACTTGGAGTTAATTTTAAAATTTTTATCAATATGATTTTTTGCGTAGGTCGTAACGTTTTCGGCAAACTCATAAATTAAACTGGCTACTTGTTCTTCATTCATGATACACCTCCAGAAGCGGACATTCATTGACAGTAAAATCATTTTACGGTAAAACTATTTTACCCTTAAAACATTTTACTGTCAATGTTTTATCTGCACAAAGATTTTACTCAAAATAAAAAATTTTTATACAAAAATAGAAATGGAAAAAATAGAGTAAAACTCCATGAATTTGCAAAACGTTTCGCAAGTTCATGGAGTTTTACTCTATAGAAAAAATATTTTGTTTTATAAAGTTTCTTTTACAGCACGAAAGAATTTTTTCACTTCGTTTCTGTGCGGCATGAGCATGGAATCTTCAAACTCAAAAATTTCCGTCTCGCAAGTAAATAAGTCGAGTGCTGGGTTGTTTGACCCTGGATAAAATTCTGTTTCTTTGCCGCAGAAAATTGAAACAGGAACTTTGCATCTGGAAACAAGATCCAAGTTATTTATATTGAAGTAACCGGAGATAAATGCAGCAATCGGAAATTTTGCACCGACACCACCACAATGTGCCGAGTTGTAATATTTTTTTACAAGATCATTGGAAGCTCCGGCATAACAATACTTGCGTAAAAAATATTTTGAAAATGTAAACGAGCTTATTATGTTATAAATACTTGTGCCAACAATCGGCAGCTCGATTAAGTTTCGGATAAAGAGCGAGTGCTTGTTTGGACTTGGCGAATCCGTTTCAAATCCAGTAGGGGAGACGAGGATTAGCTTCTTGTAAAGTTCTGGAGAGAACACGCTTGCTGCAATCAAAAATCCAGATGAAGAGTTGGAAGCAATGGCATATGTTTCTTCCTTTATAACATCACGAACAAAATCGTTTAACAAGGAAGCATAGAGGTATGCTGAGTAAGAAAGCTGTGGCTTGTCCGAATCACCAAAACCGAGTAAGTCTAAAGCATACACATGGTACGAATGCGATAGCAATTGTGCTTGCTCTTCCCATTCGTGCAAGCTACAACCACAACCAAGTCCGTGAATGAGGAGCAGCGGCTTGCCTGTGCCAACTTCGAAATAATTGATGTCCCCAAATTTCCACTTGTGCCTTTTGCTTGGGAATTTAGAATTTAAAGGTACGCCGGCATATTTAAAAATGATGTGATTTTTTAAAGCGGCAGCTCCTAAGATTGCTGCTGCAAATGTGAGTAGCTTAATACATTTTTTCATTTTAAAACCTCCCAAAGTATGTTATCCTATTTATACAGTTATTATTAAACTCATTTATGGACAGTATACCACATTATTAGAATATACGAAAGATGAAGTATTTTTGTTGCAAAATCTAGGCAAAATATGTATGATAGAGAGGAGTTGCCGTATGAAAAAATTGAAATTGATTTACAACCCATTTGCGGGCGACAAAAGTTTTAAGAACAATCTTGACACGAGTATTCAATTGTTTCAACAGGCAGGTTATGATGTGCATATTTTCAGAAGCATGATTATTGGAGATATTGAAGAACATATCTCTCAACTGGGAGAGGACGAATACCACACCATTGTTATTTCTGGTGGTGACGGAAGCGTCAATATGCTTGTGAATTCAATTATGAAGTTTGGTATAAAAACCAAAGTCGGCATTATTCCGTCGGGTACAGCGAATGACTTTGCCAGGTTTTTAAAACTGGATGTTGAAACCGCACCACAAGTAATTTGTAATGGCAAAACAAGAAAAATAGATATTGGCTTGGCAAGCGGAAAGTATTTTATCAATGTTTGTGCGGCGGGGCTACTTAGCAATGTTTCGCAAATTGTGGATGCAAACTTAAAAACTGTTCTTGGCAAGTTTGCATACTATGTAAAAGGCATTGAGCAACTGCCGAATTTTACACCGCTTAAAATGAAAATCACAAATTCGAGTGAGGAACAAACACAAGACCTGTATTGGTTTACAATCTTAAACACATCAGGCACAGGCGGATTTGATAAGATTTCGCCAAGAGCAGACATCGACGATGGGTTATTCGATTTTATTGGTTTTAAGGCGATGCCCATTCACGAACTTGGTTTGCTGTTCGTGAAAATGCTTCGGGGTTATGAATACTTGGACGACAAAAATATAATTTACTTCAAGGACAATTATTTTAGAGTTGAGTATGTGGGGGACACGAATCCGGCAATCGGCATTCTAGGTACAGATCTTGACGGAGAATCCGGCCCACCGCTGCCGATTGAAGTTACAAATTTAAAGCAACAACTGGAGATTTTTATTGCGTAAAAGGGGATATTATCAATGGATTTTAAACAAGAAATAGCAAAGCTTTTGAGCACTGTACTCGAAGGCGAAAGCACAGAAGAGATTTATTCACAATTAGAATTACCAAAAACAAGTGACATGGGGGATTATGCGTATCCAAGCTTTAGACTTGCGAAAACGCTAAAAAAAGCTCCGCCTGTAATTGCACTTGAAATTGTAGAAAAATTGAACGCAAACTTGCCTTCCTTTATTAAGGAAGTAAAAGCAGTCGCGGCATATGTAAATTTCTATATCAACAGGGCCGTGTACGCCGAGGAAATTTTAGGCGAGGTGCTCAAACAGAAATTGGATTATGGCCGTTCTGACATGGGGGGCGGCAGAAACGTAACCATCGACTACTCATCACCAAACATTGCAAAGCCGTTTCATATCGGACATTTGCGGTCAACAGTAATCGGTCACACGCTTTATAATATTTTTAATTTTTTGGGTTACAAGAGCGTTGGCATCAATCACTTGGGTGACTGGGGTACTCAGTTTGGCAAGCTGATTACGGCTTACAAAAAATGGGGCACCAAAGAAGCGGTGGAAGAAAAAGGCATCGAAGAACTTACCCGCATTTATGTGAAGTTTCATGACGAAGCCGAGACCGATAAAAGTCTTGAGGACGAAGCGCGTGCGTGGATGTTAAAAATGCAAGAGGGCGACGAAGAGGCACTCGCACTTTGGAGATGGTTCTATGACATTAGCCTTTTAGAATTTGACAGAGTTTACAAACGGCTCGATATTAAAATTGACAACAACACAGGCGAGAGTTTTTATAACGATAAAATGGACGCAGTTGTGGAGGAATTAAAAGCAAAAGACCTTTTGGTCGAAAGCAATGGTGCCATGGTTGTGGATTTATCCGAGTTTGATATGCCACCTTGTTTGATATTGAGAAGTGATGGCGGCACTTTGTATCACACGAGGGATATTGCGGCGGCACTATACAGAAAACGCACATTTGATTTTGCAAAATCAATATATGTGGTGGGTCTTGATCAAAAACTGCATTTTGCACAATTGTTCAAAGTTCTTGAAAAAATGGGCTACGATTTTGCCAGTGACATGGTGCATATTCCGTTTGGTCTTGTGAGTATGGAAGAAGGAAAGTTCTCCACACGAAAGGGTCGCGTCATTCGCATGGAAGAACTAATTGAAGAAACCGTAAACAAAACGATGGAAGTCATTAAGGCAAAAAACCCTGATCTTCCGAATAAAGAACAAGTGGCGGAAGAAGTTGGCATTGGGGCAATCAAATTTAATGATATGTTCAACAGCAGAATCAAAGACGTGGTGTTCTCGTGGGAACGTGTTTTAAACTTTGAAGGAGAAACAGGCCCATACGTGCAATACACACACGCCAGAACTTGCAGCTTGCTAAATAAATCGGGCGTGACAGAATTTAGCGGAGTTGATTATGAAGTGCTTGCAGATGAAGCCAGCCTTGCCGTAATTAAGCTCATTCAAACATACCCAGATAAAATTAAAGAAGCGGCAGCAAAGTTTGAACCCTACATTGTCACTCGTCATCTAGTAGAACTATCTCAAGCGTTTAATAAATTCTATCATGAGAACGCAATTTTGCAGTCAGCAGATCACGTAAAACTTGCGAGGTTAACACTGGTTTATGCGGTGCAAACGATCATAAAATCAGGGCTTAATTTACTTGGCATTAAAGCACCAGAACAAATGTAATAGAGAGTTTTTTAAAGCGGGGTTGCCCTCGCTTTTTTTTATGTCAATTAACCTTGAAAGCTTTTCAAATCGGCCTTTGTATGGTAGTATGTGTAAAACGTTTTATATAAATCGAGGGTGAAATATTGAAAAAAACTAAAAGCTGCCTCATGCAGGTAATTATCATTATTTTTCTGGCAAATGCGTTTATTACCACGGCATACGCGAATCAAATTACAAAACCAGACGAGCCAGTTATGAACATCACACAGACGGTGGATACAACAGCATATCTTGACCGTCTGCTTTATTATGCTTACCAGAAAATCGGATACAAAATGAACGTAACAATTGAGGGAATGGTATCAGCGATGGTATCGGCAAACACAGGCTCTGCTGATGGATTTATGGCAAATGTGGCAGGTGTTGACAAAACATATAAAAATTTAGTTCAAGTACCAGAACCAATCTCAAACGTAAGATTCGTGGCATATGCCAGAACAGATGAAACAACTTCTGTGGGTGACTGGGCGTCTTTCTCTGGAACAAAAGTCGGTTATATGGAACAAAAGCCGTATATTGACAATCATATGCCAAAAGATGCAATGATTACAAGATGCCCAACCAATGAAGAAGTTTTTGAAAAACTGGTAGCGGGTGAAGTTGATTTTGTTGTTGTACCATTTGTAGGCGGCAGCAGGATTTTGGAAATTGAAGGCGCCAAAGATATTGGTGTTGTAGAAGAATTACCTACCTACACATATGTAAATAAAGTACACAGCAACCTTGTTCCAAAATTAAGTGATGCACTGCATGAAATGAACCATGATGGCACCACAGAAAAAATTATGTCTGGCGAAATGACCTTTAATACATCAAAAAATAAAATTGTATTGCTCGTGTCCTCTTACAGCGGCGAAACCAAGTGGGAGCAGACGATTATCGATGAACTTCACGAAAGTTTTTCGAACAATGTGCCGTTTGAAATATATGGTATGAACCTAAACGCCATACGGTATGGCGATAACGAGTCTCACCAACAAATGATGTCAGGCATGGTACACAAAGGATTTGTTGATAAAAATTTAGATCTGGTGGTTGCAACTGACAACGAGGCACTTGATTTTGTCAAGAAATTCTACAATATAACGTTTGATGGAACCCCCGTAGTTTTTTGTGGGATAAACGGATTTACACCACAAGACTTAAAAGGGTTTGAAAAAGACATGACAGGTGTGACGGAAGCCATTGCAGCAAAAGAAACCGTGGAGCAAATGATCGCCATGTTTCCAAAAACCAAAAAGCTATTTGTAATCAACGACTTTACTGAATCTGGCAATAAATGGAGAACAGATATACAAAGCCAACTTTCGAGTTTTGAAGATACGCTTGACATTGAATACAATGAAGACATACCCATTGAGGATTTGTTTGCAAAAATAAAATCTTTGCCAAAGGACAGTCTCATATTAACTGGATTTTATTTTCGAGATTCAAATTTTAAGAGCTTTATGCAAGAAGATATTCGAAAACAACTTTATAAACAAGCAACTGCACCCATATTTGGATTGTTTCCTGGTTCAATCGGATATGGACAAGTAGGCGGCAAATATGCCAGTGCAGAGCAACAAGCACGCAAAACACACACCATGATGGAAAACGTGATTATGGAAAAATCAATTGACAATAGCCCGATTATAATGGAGTCGTCTGACGAGAATAAATGGATTTTTGACAATCGTGTTTTAAACAAATGGAAAATCAATAAAAGCGTACTGCCTAAAGATGCTGAAATCATAAATAAAAAACTTAACATATTTGAAAAAAACCCTTTGCTTGCGTCTTTGGTGGGACTTCTCATGATTTTTATGGGTGCATTGGTTTATGTTACTCGTAGCCAGTTAAGATACGAAAAAGAACTTTTAAAGACGCAAGAAAGTTTGGTTACAACAGATGAGCTTCTGGCACAAGACAGGGCATTAACAGAAGCCGCTGAGCAGCTTGACGCAATCGTATCCGCTGTACCAGTTGCATTTATTGTATCCATAGAGGGTGTCGTAGTTTTGGTTAATAAATATTACAAAGAGCAGGTAGGCATGAGCGTTGGCAGCAATGCAACCGATTTCTATGCGGAAGCAAGTGGGCGTGATGAAGTTATAAAAAGGCTCAACGAAGATGGGAAAGCGACAGGGATGACTTGTCGTGCCAGAACGGCTTCAGGAGATATTAAGACGCTTTACGGCAATTTTAACTTAGTGGATCATAACGGCAAAACAGGAATAAATTTTTGGGGCGTTGACATTACAGAGCGAGAACGAAAAACATTGCTGCTTAAACGATTGCAGTCCGAATTGCAAAGCGTTCTGGATACGTTGCCACTTGGTGTATATATATACGAACAAGAACACAACAAACCATTGTATGTAAACTTGGTATATGCACAAATTTTGGGATTTAATTCAGAGATTAGTGGCCCGATTTCGGAATTTATGGAAGACGGTGAATCAATTGAGTTTGAATGGCAATTTTACAAAAAAGGCAATGAGTCAGTTGTCACAAGGGTGTTTAGCAGCAAAATTGTTTACAATGACCAAAATGCAGTTTTATCAATTGTAAAGGACATTTCGGCGGATAAAAAGCAAACGCTACTCTTACAGGAAATTGCTGAGCAAGAAAAAGAAGCAAATAAAATTAAAAATAATTTTATAATCAATATGAGCCATGAAATTAGAACGCCAATGAACGCAGTGATTGGCCTGACAGAAATTGCACTTACGAAAAACTATGAAAAAGAAGCGGCAGAAACATTTAGGAAGGTAAACACATCAGCCAAACATTTGCTTAATATCATTAACGATGTGCTAGACTTTTCAAAAATTGAAGCGGAAACACTAGAACTAATGGAAGACGATTTTGTTTTGACAGATACACTTGCGAACGCTTGTTTGGTTGCATCGCAGAGGTTAGGAACCAAACGTGTTGAAATGAATCTTGACATTGATGTAAATTTGCCAAATGTCTTGCACGGCGATAAGACTAGGTTTTGGCAGATTTTTAAAAACTTATTGGATAACTCAGCCAAGTTTACAAACACTGGAAGAATTATTTTGTCAGCGACAAGCAAGAACTACAAAAAAGGCGATGAACAAGTCTGGCTCGAACTTGTAGTTTCGGATACTGGTCTTGGCATGAGCCCAGAACATTTAGAGAAAATATTTACGCCTTTTGAACAGTTTCACCAAAACGCAACAAATGTTTCAACAGGCACAGGGCTTGGTATGTCTATTGCAAAGCAAATCATTGAGCTCATGGGTGGGACAATTGCAGTTGAGAGCGAAGTAAATGTTGGCACGACAACGACTATCACATTGCCTTTTAAAGTAGTAGAAAAAGAAGCGACAATTAAAAACAGCATAAAATCGGGTGGCTTAGCAAAATGCAGAATATTGGCGGCAGACGACGACGAGATTTCGCTAGGAATTATAGAGAGCTTGCTTAAGGTTTTAGATTGTGAAGTAACTTGCGTTAAAAGTGGTGAAGAAGCACTTGTTGCAGTTACCAAGTCCATTAAAGAAAAAAATCCATACCAAATTATTTTGCTCGATTATTTTATGGGCATGAAAAACGGGATAGAGGTTGCCGAACAACTCGGAGAATCTGTGAAGAATCAAGCAAAACTATTAATGGTATCAGCATATACAACACAATTGAATGCGAGCCAAATTAGTGATGCTGGTTTTGATGACATTATTGAAAAGCCATTTTCCCCAACAGATTTTGTGCAAAAGATTAGGAACTCACTAAACATAAAGCAGTCCGATACAGTAGTTGCAAAAAGCAATACATATAGCCGTGCAAAGGTTATGGTAGTTGAGGACAATATAATCAACCAAGAGGTTGCTTGCAGTATGCTTGAAATCTTTGGGATCAATGCAAGCATTACAAACAATGGACAAGAAGCGATAGATTTACTTGAGAAACAAGAATTTGACCTGATTTTTATGGATATTCATATGCCTGTGATGGACGGACACATAGCGACACAAACAATCCGAGCGTCCAAAAAGCCATATGCAAACGTCCCCATCGTTGCTATGACTGCCAATGTTGTAAAAGAAGAAATAAACAAATGTATAAACGAGGGCATGAACGGCCATATCAGTAAGCCGATTGATTTAAATAATTTAAGCTCACAACTTGCGTTATGTCTAGCACATTGCAAGGACACAGAAGAAAGCCAACAAGTTTAACGAAATATAAACGTTTCTATTTAGGATATTGACATGGAAACAGGCGTGAAACGCTTTAAAGAGGAATACTGTCCAAAGGTGGAATTACATGAAGCTTATCAGGATTTTAGTATGGATATTAATTTTTCAAATGTTCACAGTCGTTGCCTATAGCAGTCAAGGGCGGTTACTAACGTTTAGCTGTGCGGAAGATACATCCGCCAGTGTTTCGAGGGTGCTTTACTATGCATTCAAGCAATTGGGTTACGAGTTTACTGTTTCTTTACAGGGAATGACTTCTGCTGTAATCACAGCAAACACTGGTCAAACCGATGGCTTGGTATCTTACTTAAAAGAAACTGAACAGGACTATCCCAATTTAATTAGCGTTGACGAACCAGTTTATTCAGTAAGTTTTGAAACTTATGTAAAAAGGGGCAACACGCTTCCAATCAATAGTTGGGAGGACTTATCAAACTACAAAGTGGGATTTTTGGTACAAAAACTGTATATCGACAATCATGTACCACAGAGTACAGATGTAACCCGATACGAAAGCTTTGGCAAACTATGGGATGCGTTGCAAAGCGGAGCAATCGACGTGGCGGTTGTCACAAGAACTTTGGAGCTTGACTACGTTGTGGAACCAGACATTGAGCGTAATAGCGTGCTCGATTCCGTATCGGGCGTTGCACTTATCAACAAAAAAAACGCCGACCTTGTGCCCAAACTTAACGAGGTTCTTGCAGAAATGAACAAAAGCGGAATAACCAAAAAATTACTAAGAAATGAAATGAAAGTAAGTGACGACCAAAGCAACAAAATAATCTTGCACCTTTCCTCGTTTAGCAGTGATATGCCTTGGGAAAGAGCCTTGCATACAGTGCTGCAAGAAAAGTACAGCGATGCACCTTACGAATTTCATACCATAAATTTAAACACGCTACAAATGAATTATGACTATAAAAATAAAATGACAGTAAATGCAATACAAAAAGACTTTATCTCAAAAGCACCCGACATGATTGTGGTTTCGGACAACGAGGCATTGAAATTAGCCAAGGAATTTTATAATGTTGCTTTTAGTTCAACACCAATTGTCTTTATGGGCATTAACAATTTTAAACCAGAAATGATTGGTGGCTTCGAAAATATAGCAACAGGTGTGGCCGAAAAAAATTCAGTGAAAGAAACTGTTGACCAAATTTTAAAGATGTTCCCTGACACAAAAAATCTTCTTGTAATCAACGACTATACCGATACAGGAAGAGCCGTGCAAGCCGACATGGAACAAGAGCTTGTGGATTATGCGGGCAAGCTCAACGTGATGTATAACGAGAACATGACATATGATGATCTGATGGAACAGGTGTCAAGTCTATCCAAAGATACAGTTATTTTATCGGGATTTTATTTTGTTGATGCCAACCAAAGCTTTCACTTTTCAAACGATTACCAAACCAAGCTTTGGCAAAATGCAAAAGTTCCTTATTTCGGAATTTTTGACCCTGGCAAAACCCTTGGAGAAATCGGTGGAAAATACACAGAGCCGACGGTTCAAGCTACACTTACTTGCGAAATAATCGACAAGGTTTTAAACAACACGCAGGTTAAGGATATTCCTGTTGTGTACAATACTGATGAACAAAACACATGGACTTTTGACCAAACAGTTTTAAAAAAATGGGGCATTTCAAAATTACAATTACCAAAAGGTTCCGTGATTCTAAACAACGGTTATAACATTATTGAAGAGGATCCAGCATTGCTTGGAATACTTGTGATGTTTGGAGCAATTGTTTCGATTCTTGGATTTTATACATTGCGTCAAGGAAGAAGGAACGCCGAACTGGTGGAACTGCAAAAAACTTTGCACTCAAAAGAAGAGATCCTCAAAAAAGAAGCAGCAATTACTGAAACAAAAAAACAGCAGACGGCATATATGTCCATTGCTCCGTTTTTATTTATCGTTACGGTGAACCAAAATATAGTGTACTTAAATAAATTTGCGGAAGAAACAACAGGGCTTGTGCTGGGTCAAACGATTGATGGATTATACCAAGACATCAAGCAAGCAAAAAGCATCTTACGAAAAACTGTTTCAGACGGCCAAGCAAGCGGCGAGGTATTGAAATTAAAGACAGCGAGTGGTGTATTCCGTAGTTTTTTTGTAAACTTTATGAAATCGGATTTTGAGGGCAAAAAAGCGATTGTGCTTTGTGGCATGGATATAGAAGAAGCCGAGCAACAAGACAGGCTGCTTGAAAGTATGCAGTTGAATTTGCAGCGTGTTATGGATGCATTGCCTTTGCCGGCTGTTATCAAGGACAACGAAACATTTAAAACTGTGTATGCAAACGAGGCATATCTGCGGTTGTTTACCGAGAACTCATTGACAAAAGAAATGGTAGTAAAAAAAGAAAGTGCCACGGTGTACGACCAAAGCTTGCAAATGAAAACTGGCGAAATGATGGAAGCGAGCATTTATGCAAGAAAAGTGTTTTATAATGGAACAGCTTGCGAAATTCATGTGATACAGGACGTTACTGCCGAGTTTAGGCAAAAGGAAATGCTTTTGAGTGCTGCCGAAAAAGAAAAGGAAGCCAATAAAATTAAGAGCCGATTTGTTGTAAACATGAGCCACGAGGTTCGCACGCCAATGAACGCCGTTATTGGACTGACTGAAATTGCACTGACAAAAGAT
>JAVBKL010000136.1:0-7249 GCA_031554055.1 Eubacteriales bacterium
GTAAAATAAAAATCGACATGATGAAAGCATTTTTTTATAAGTTCCAACTCTGGGTGTTCACCATGAGAACATTCGTCGCAGAGTTCTCTTATCAGAGGGATTGTAAAGTTTACGTTAAACCGATTTTCATTCATGTCAAACAGCATGGGCAAAACTGCATCTGAAAAAATAAGTCGTTTACTTTTATAGAGTTTCATGTACAAATTCTTTTGTTGTTCATCAGGCATTCCTAAAATGTACACGGAGGTGAAGTATTCTTGAAATGAGCGATGCGTAAAATAAAAATCGAATCCATCTTTATATAAAAGGCAAATACCGCTTACCAAGTCATGTATAACATCGTTTGCTTTATAATCGGTTTTTGTTAAGTTTGATTTTTTGAGAGCGTCTAATTCATCATGTAGTTCTTTATTTGAAAATTTAGACTTTCCAGCAAAATATGTTTTGCAACAAAATTTTGCTATTAGCTTTCTGAAGGAGTCTTCGTCTAATTTGCTTTTTCGTTCTCTTTCATAAGAATCCTTTGTTGCGTCATGCATACTGTACAAACAGTCAAAGGCGTTTGAATAAAAACGATATAATTGCATGGGAATATTTGCATATGATTTAAAGGTTTTTAACATAATGCTTAACAACAAAGGGTTTGAGAGAAACGAAACGTGCTGTTCGTACATACCATCATTTAAGTTTTTTAAAAACTTCGTTTTTACTGATGCATCAAATGGAATTTTTTCAATAAGCTCTATAGCCTTTTCTTTGGAAAAGGGCATTGATTTAAAAACATGAAACCGTTGCCACGAGGTAAAATCGGTACTTTCTCTTGAAGTTACAACATAGTAATGTTTAGGGTACTTGTCGCAAAGTTCGTGTATTTCTTTTTGAACAAAGGCTACTTTAGGAGAAACCACTTCGTCAAACCCATCTAGCAAAAATAAAAATTTTTTGCTACTAAGTGCATGTTTAAAGATATCAGTACCTTCCTTAAATCCAAGTCTAAATATATACGAATGCATTAATTCAATTAAAGAGATGTCTGTCTCATTCATGTCCTTTAATTCAATAAAAATTGGTATGATGTCATCTGACAGTGAGACAGAGATAAAAGCATGTTTCATAAGAGTTGTTTTCCCCATTGCACCAGAACCAAGGATTAATACAAAGTTTGATATGTTAAGGACATTCATCATATTTTCAGTTTCAACTTCTTTGTCTTTATATAGCAAGGGATTATGTACATAAAAATTATACAAATCTGTAGGCTGCTCAATCAGAATGCTTCTCACTTTTCCGTATTTTTCTCGTGCGCTATCAAGATAGTCAATGTAAGCTTGCATATCCGTTAAATCGTGCGTTAATTTTGCCAATTCATGAAGTATTGGTTTTTTAAGTTTCATAACTGATTGTGTAGCATCTGTGGCCGCTTTGACTGCCCCAATTGATTCAGGTAACATTTGGTTTCTCCCCCATTTCAAACTAAACTTGTATTAATTATATAGCAAAGTTGTCTTTCTGACAATGCTATTTGTAGAAAATAAAAAAACCGAAGCATGTAAGCCTCGGTTTTTTGTAACCTTTTACACTGTGAGTTTCATCTGCCCCGCTTTAACAAGTCCCATTTTAAAGAATATCTTATCAAAAACAAAAGCGATTATCGCTGGGATAACAATACAGATCATGAGAACAATGAACACATTTTGGACACTATAACCCATTTTGTCAAAAGCAGAGATCGGGCCGACCAAACCGCAAGTACCCATGCCAGCTGCCGCTGATGCACTCGTTTCTAATTTGAAAATGCAAGTGGAGATTGGCCCCATGATCGCACTGGCAATGGATGGGGCAATCCAAATTTGTGGGTGCCTAAGCACATTGGGTAACTGGATTTTTGATGTGCCAAGCCCTTGCGAAACCAAACCACCAACTCCGTTATCACGATAACTTGCAACGGCAAAGCCAACCATTTGTGCGGTACAGCCGACCAAGGCCGCACCCGAGGCAATGCCTGTGATTCCGATGGAGGCACATAATCCGGCGGAGCTAATAGGAGAGGTGAGTGACATTCCCACGACCAAGGCGATGAGTACACCAGCCATAAACGGTTGCAGTGTTGCCCATTGATTTACAATCTCTCCGAGCCAAATTGTGAATTGCCCCACAAAGGGGGATGCAAACGTTGCTACAAGCCCGCCAGAAACAATGGTGGTGATTGGCGTTAAAATAATGTCGATTGGCGTTTTTGAAGCAACAAGCTTTCCGATTTCAGCCGCAAAAATCGAGGGGATATAGGCACCGAGTGGCCCACCCAAGCTATAGCCAAGGGCACCAACTACAGCACAAGAAAAAATGACAAGTGGTTTGTTTTTGAAACCATAGGCGATTGCTACGCCAATTGCTGCTCCGATAATATATTTCTCTTGCGTGATTTTTGCTATATCTTCTAAAAATAGAAATGTTGGTATTTTTGCAATTTGCGTAAGCAAAACGCCAACGATTAACGTAGCAAATAAACCGAGTGCCATAGAACTCATGGCATTTATAACATAGCGTTCATAAACCGTTTTCAAAATTGAATTTTTTTCTGGAACCTCATCGTTTTTCATAATAATCTCCCATTCTTTTGTTTTACTTTCAAAATATAACTATAGAATAACATATATTAGTCAAAAAAAAAATATTTGTTAAAAATAAAACCATTTTTATGTTATAAAAATATACACATTTTAAATTTGTTATGGTATACTAGAGGCATAGAGGCAACAAAAACTCAAATAATGGCAATCGCATTGGAGGCAATGAGTTAAATCCTATGGAAACCAAAATTGAAGACCAGACTTTAGAACTTTCAGAACAAAATCTTTTAGACGACATTATGAGTCGAATGCCTAAGAAACAAGAATTTTTTGGTGTAAGTCAAGATGAGCTTGATGACGCTCTTGCTGGGCTTTTGGGTTTTGACTCGCTTGATGAATTAAGTTTGCCAGAAGGTCATGAAATCGCTTTTAGTCAAGACCAACTTTCAAAGGATAGTACAAAGTAAGTGCTATAATGATGAATGTTATGAGAACAGCAGGGATTTCTTGCTGTTCTTTTTGTATTTTTAAAAGGAGTGGGCGTATGTCGCAAATGAGTATTAGAAACCTTACGTTTGGTTACGATGGTAGCTATGATAATATTTTTGAGGATGTAAATATACAAATTGACACAGATTGGAAGCTGGGGTTGATTGGCAGAAATGGAAGAGGTAAGACCACATTTTTGAAACTCTTGATGGGGAAATATGAGCATGGCGGCTTGATTCATTCAACTGTAAAGTTTGATTATTTTCCGTTTGAAGTAGAAAATAAAAATAAGGATACGATAGAAATTGTGAACGAAATCGCAGATGAATACGAGATGTGGGTACTTGAAAAAGAACTTTCTATGTTGAGTGTCAGCGAAAATGTGTTGCATAGACCGTTTGGCACGTTAAGTAATGGCGAACAAACAAAAGTTTTGCTGGCGGCACTTTTCATGCGAGAAAATAATTTTCTGCTCATTGACGAGCCGACTGACCACTTGGATGTAAACGCACGAGAAACGGTGAGCAAGTATTTGAAAAGCAAAAAGAGTTTTATTTTGGTTTCGCACGACAGATACTTCTTGGATAGTTGCATCGACCATGTGCTTGCCATTAACAAAACGAATATTGAGGTGCAAAACGGAAATTTTTCATCGTGGTGGAAAAATAAAGAACTAAACGACCAATATGAAATTTCAGAGAACGAAAGATTAAAAAAGGATATAGATCGTTTAACAGAAGCTTCCAAGCAAACCGCATCGTGGTCGGAACAGATTGAAAAATCGAAAATTGGCAGCCATGTGAGCGACAGGGGATATGTGGGGCATCAAGCGGCGAAAATGATGAAGCGTTCAAAAAACACGCAGTCACGCCAAGAAAAGGCGATTGCACAAAAATCCGAACTGCTAAAAAACGTTGAGTCAAACGAAAGCTTACGGATCAAACCACTAAGGTTCCATTCGGATACATTGATTGAAGTAAATAATCTTTCGGTTGCCTATGGTGAAAATATAGTTTGCGAAAATGTGAGTTTCAAATTGTTTTCGGGACAGCGGATTGCCCTTATAGGAAAAAACGGTTGCGGCAAATCGAGCATTTTAAAAATTCTATTGGGCGAGGACATCGTACACACGGGAGATGTGAAGATTCCGAAGAGTCTCGTGATTTCCTATATTTCACAGGATACTTCATTTTTAAGTCAAAGTTTAAAAGAGTTTGCTTTTGAGAATAAAATTGACGAGTCACTCTTCAAAGCAATTTTGCGGAAAATGGATTTCTCGAGGGTTCAGTTTGAAAAAGATATGAGTGAATTTAGTGCGGGGCAAAAGAAAAAAACGCTGCTAGCAAAAAGCCTTTGCCAGCAAGCGAATGTGTACATTTGGGACGAACCGCTCAACTATATTGATGTTTTTTCGAGAATGCAGATCGTTGATTTAATAAAAAGTGGCAATCCTAGCATGATTTTTGTTGAGCATGATAAAGAATTTACCGATTCAATTGCAACGCACAAAATTGAAATTTTGAGAAAATAAATTATTTGGCTTCCAATAGTTCGCCTAAAAAATAAGCGTAGTGGCTGGACTCACGCAATAAATGGTCGCCAAGAAGCGGAACAATCACCGAGCTGATTTCGCAACAGATCAAAGCCTTGGCGGAAGTTTCGTTAAAGCTTTGATATTTTTTGGTTATGTCGAAACTTTTTTCAGTGATAAACTTTAAATCAGTAGGGTTTAAGGTGTCTTGCATCTCGAGGATTGCGGAATACGCCTCAATAAATTTTTTGACCGCTTTTTTAAGGTCAAACTCTGACGGATCAAGCAGACCATTTGTGTATTCTCCGTGCTCTTTCATGAAGTCATTCCAATGTTTTTCGAGCGTATAAACGCCTGAACGATCAAGCGGTTGTTTGGATTCAATTTGCTCAAGGGTTGAATGATAAAGCTGTGCCTCGTGAATCATATGCTCAACCATGGAGGGGTAAATCCAACTGAAAATTTTGCATTTGCTTTGCTCGTGATGATATGTAGTTTTAAAGTCAATTAGGGCTTTGATTTCTGATAATAATTTTAAATTTAATTGCTTCACATCACGAGTTAAGCTTTCATGACGTATGTTCGTAACAGAAATTGCACTAAGTTCAAGTTCTGATTTTGTGATGCTTAAATCAATGGGTATGCCCGATAAACTTTGGGTTATTTTTTCTGCATCCAGCGTGTACGGTGTAACGATTTGGCCGCTTTGAAGAAATTCTTGTTTGACATAACCTTTTGATATTTGAACGACATACTTCAGGTAGTTTTCAAATTTCTCAATTAAAATACAACAATCTTTGGTAAGCTTGGCATTTACTGGGGGAAGTCCCGCTTGCAAAAAAATAATATGCTCTTTCATGATCCTTAAAAAAAACAAATGCGTTTCAAGTGAATGCTCGATATAATCCCTATCGCTTATCATATGGCACCTCAGGTTTTTTGATATTATATGAGGGTTCAATTCGTTTTGTGCCATCTTTCAAAAAATTTACAGTATATTGTAACGCCCAAATGAAAAAAATAGATTTATAAACCAAAGATTCATATGGGGGGCTTACTATGTTAACAGATTTTACTTGGCGAGTTTTTGAAAAATATGGTACAATTGAGGCGTACCTAACTTATAAGGCGTTAAAACCTTGGGATAAAAGGTGAACCAATGAGCACATTTAAGGCAAGGGGAATTGTTTTAAAAGAAAATTTCGTGGGAGAATCGGACAAGTTTGTTAGCCTGCTTCTAAAAGGGGTGGGGAAGTTGAGCGTTTCTGCTCGGGGTGCCAGAAAGCCAAGGAGCAAATTTTTGGCTGGCACTCAGCTCTTTACATATTCTGATTTCGTGATTTTTGACGGCGGAAAATTTAACACAATGGCACAGATTGACATAATAGAAAATTTTTATGACCTCCGAAACGACTATGGAAAGCTTTGTTACTCTAATTATTTTTTGGAGCTTTGTGAGAAAGTGCTTTTGCCAAACGTTGCCTGTGACGAAGTTTTATTTCTTCTTTTAAAAGCACTTTCGCTCTTGTCAAAAGATAAAATTAACCCAGAGCTTTGTGCAAGGATATTTGAATTCAAGTTCTTACAGCTAAACGGTTATGCGGCAGAGCTTACTTGTTGTTTTGAATGTGGGGAAGTATTTGGAATGCCCTATCATTTTTCAGACAATGGTTTGGTTTGCGGAAATTGCAAAAAAAACAAGCCACGGAAGGTTTTCATTTCCGAAGCTTGTATAAGTGCACTGAACTATATTTTGGAATCTGAACTTGGCGAGGTGTTTTCGTTTAAAGTGAGTGACGGAGTGCTTAAGGAGCTTAGGCAATGTTCACAAATTTTTATCGAGGCACATTTGGAAGTAACCATAAAAAGTCTTGAACTGGTAGAGGAAGATTAAATCAACCAAGAATTCCCAGATGTTCAAACAAAATTTTAAAACCAATTCCGACTAAAATAAAACCACCAAACCGCTCTGCGTGAGATTTAAAAACGCTGCCGAGTCTTTTACCGAGCATTACCCCCAATGCGGAAAATACAAAAGCCACAACACCAATTACAATGGCAGAATTTAAAATTTCGCCGCCAACAAAAGCAAAGCTTACGCCAACCGCCATGGCATCAATGCTTGTGGCGATAGCAAGCAAAGTTAAATTACTATTGGAGATAATTTCTTCGTCGCTTTTTTTATTTACCTCGCAATCAGCTTTTCGTGATTCATAAAGCATTTTTCCGCCAATAATACTTAAAAGACCAAAAGCAATCCAGTGGTCGTATGCCATGATATGCTGATTGAAAGTTTGGCCAAGGAAATAACCAATCACAGGCATGAGAAATTGAAATCCGCCAAAGAATAAGCCAAACTTAATTGCATACCAAGGTTTCAATTTTTTTAAAAATAACCCGTTCGTGACGGCAACAGCAAAAGCGTCCATAGACAAACCAACCGCAATAAAAAAAACAGAAATGAAATTCAAAACAATGACCTCCAAAAAGTAGACAAACTGTAAAAATTAAGTATAAACAAACTTTTTCAAGTTGTAAAGCTCAAAAATAAACTTTATTTCGAGTCAAACGTATATGGGCATATAGATACATATGAAGAAGAGGAGAGATTTAATATGAGTAATGAAAAAATGCAAATATTAAAAATGCTTGAAGAAAG
>JAVBKL010000007.1:0-31500 GCA_031554055.1 Eubacteriales bacterium
ATCAAAGAGAGATTGGTGCCAGAATTCGTGAGTCTCGAAAAGAATTGGGAATTACCGCAGATGAGTTGGCCGAACGAGTAGAGATTTCCCCATTTTTTTTGGGCACAATTGAAAGAGGGGTGCGTTGCACAACAGTACGAAGATTAAATAAATTTGCACAAGTGCTAGGTGTTACGCCGAATTACCTACTCCGAGGCGAAAGCGACAATAGTGACAACGGCAATTCAAAGAAAGATAAAGTGCTACATAAACTGCAGAGTTTGATCACAGAAGAGAACTGTGGAATGTACGACAAGGTATTTTCACAGTTGGCTGGATATAATTTGGATGAAACGGAAACCAAAGAACTTTGCATCTTTTTAAAAGCAAGCTTAAGAGTGCTTTCAAAAGGAAAAAATTGATTCATGCAGTGTAAACCGAAAAACGAGTCGCAAATGGCTCGTTTTTTTGATATAATGAATTTTACAAACAGAAAAAAGAGGTGAGCTAAATGGCTAAACAAGTTTGGAAACCGGGTGCTCTTTTGGCACCAGTGCCACCTGTGCTCGTGAGCTGTGGAACAATGGATAAGCCAAATATTATAACAATCGGATGGACGGGCATTATTAATTCTCAGCCGCCTATGACATATATTTCGGTGCGGCCAGAACGGTATTCTTATGAGATTATTAAAAGTTGTGGCGAATTTGTTATCAATCTTCCGACAGAGAAGCTTGTGTTTGCGACTGATTATTGCGGCGTTCGTTCGGGCAAAAATATTGATAAGTTTGCGGAAATGAAACTGACACCACAACTGGGCACAAAGATTGCCGCACCGATGATTGCAGAAAGCCCTGTAAGCATTGAATGTGTTGTCAAAAGTTGCACAAGTCTTGGCTCGCATGATATGTTTATTGCCGAAATCGTGGCGGTTAACGTGGATGACTCGGCGTTTAACAAGGCGGGAAAGCTTGATTTTATAAAGTGCGGGCTTATTGCTTACGCACATGGAGAATATTTCACTTTGGGCAAGAGCTTGGGGCATTTTGGATTTTCTGTGAAAAAGAAACCTAAGAAAGTGAAAAGCCGCAAAGTCTTGTCATAACGATTTAAACGTGCTAAAATTTTGGCAGATCTGGTACATAAAAAATATAAAATAAAGAGAAGTTCATGGAGGGAAATATGCTTACAATACTGAGTCAATTCAAGCTAGACGGTAAACCTATCTTTCATCAACGTTATGGAAATGGTCATATCAATAGTTCATACTTGGTGGTGGATTCCACGGCGAGGGAATATATTTTGCAAAAAATAAATTGCAGTGTATTTCGTGACCCAGATTCACTGATGAACAACATCGTGGCTGTTACGAAGCATTTGAGGAGTAGGGCAGCACATGAAAGAGAAGTGTTGCAGCTGATTCCAACTGTGGATGGAAAAGATTGGTTTGTGGATGAAGAAAATGAATACTGGAGATTGTACGCATTTGTTGCCGATAGCATTTGTTTGGATATGGCAACGCCCAATGATTTTCGTGAAAGCGGCTTTGCTTTTGGAATGTTCCAACGTCACTTATCAGATTTTCCAGCACATACATTAGTGGAAACCATTGCGGGTTTTCATGATACGCCAAAGCGTTATGATGCACTAAAAAAGGCGATTGAGGCAGATGTTTGCGAACGTGTGCAGCTTGTTCAAAAGGAAATCGAGTTTGCACTCGCACGACACGAATATGCTTCTACACTGACAGATTTGCAGAAACAAGGTGAACTGCCACTGCGAGTTACTCACAATGATACAAAGCTCAACAACATATTATTTGACCGTTCCACACGCAAGGCACTCTGCGTTGTAGATTTGGATACAGTAATGCCAGGTCTATCTGTGAATGATTTTGGTGATTCGATACGCTTCGGTGCGTCCACAGCCGTGGAAGATGAGCAAGATTTAGAGAAAGTAACACTGTCTTTGCCTTTGCTTGAAACATATGCAGAAGGATTTCTTTCGGCATGTGGCAACAGCTTAACCGAATGCGAGATCTTGCACCTTAGAGATGGTGCAAAAATGATGACACTAGAGTGCGGCGTTCGCTTTTTAACGGATTATCTTTCTGGCGACACGTATTTTCATATTAAACGGGAAACGCATAATTTGGATCGCTGCCGTACACAGTTTAAGCTTGTGGCAGAGATGGAAAAAAATTGGGAAGAAATGCAGCGTTTGATTATGAAGTTCAAAAATTAAAGATAAGAGCCTGTTTGGCATCTCTCTTAGGGAGATAGACTAAACAGGCTCTAATTAGTTTGTATCAGCAGTTTCTTTATAAATGCGTGGGCTCTTGCCTGTTGTTTTTTTAAACACACGACAAAAGTGCTCGGTGGAGTTGAAACCCACTGTTTCTGCCACTTGGTAGACTTTCATGCTGGTTGTTTTCAAAAGTTCTTCGGCGTACTTGATTCTTATGTTGGAGAGGTATTCTACAAACGAGATGCCCATTTCCTTCGAAAAGAAATTGCAGAAGTACCCGATGCTCAACTGGCAGTGTTCGCTAATCACACTCAAGCTGATGGGGTTCATATAATTTAAATGTATGTAGTCAATCGCCATCTTAATGGCACGGCGTTGGTTGTCGGATAACGGCACTTGGTTGTCGCCTTCGTGTTGTTTTTTTGCGACAGCCTTAGGGATTTCGCCAAGCACGGAACAAAAAATTGATATGAGTGAGGCGCCGTCCATTTTCGTTTTTACGATGTAGTCTTGGGCACCAAGCTTAAACGCCTTGCGTACCGTTTCAAAGTCGTTGTAGGCACTAAGCATGATAAACGGTATCTCGCAATTCGTTTTTTTGGCATTTTCTAAAAACTCAATCCCATCCATCACAGGCATTTTTATATCCGTAAGCACCAAGTCAACGTTGCTGTGTTCCAAAATCTTTAAAGCGTTTTTGCCATTGCTCGCTTCATAGGCAAAATGAAAACCCCATTCTTCCCAATTTTCAAGGGATCGTATGGCGTGCCGAATAAGAGATTCGTCGTCCACTAACAAGATGTTATACATTTTATTCGCCTCCGCTTGTTGCCATATACTCAATTTTTGGGAGCCTAACTGTAATTTTTGTATACTCGCCAAGCTTGCTTTCAAAGGAAAGCCCAAAGCCCTCGCCATAATTTAACCTTATGCGTTCCATGGTATTAAAAAGCCCGATGCTCTTGAGTGAGGGGTCATGTGTGGAAAGTTTTTGTATGACTTCTTGGGTCATGCCCTCGCCATTGTCATACACTTCAAAAATTAGTACATCCGAAGTTTCATAACCAGAAATTGTAATGACGCCCCCCGACGCTCGGCTCGCAACACCATGAAAAATTGAGTTTTCCACGATGGGTTGCAGTGTTTTTTTCAGGAGTTGATAATGGTTTACATTGTCATCAATGTTGTAACTAATCACAAACTGATCTGTGTAACGAATCTGCATGATGTAAACGTAGTCACGAAGCAGCGTAAGCTCTGTACTCACGTCTGTAAAAATGGAGTCGTTTTCAATGCTTGAAGAGAGCAAGTTTGACAAAGCCTCTGACATATGAATGATTTTATCTGGCTGATTCAACATGGCAAGCAAGCGGATAGAATTTAATGTGTTCCGAACAAAATGCGGATTCATTTGGTATTGCAACGCTTGTATCTCAAGTTTGCGTTTGGTTTTTTCTTTCTTGTCAATCTCACTGATGAGCTGACCGATTCGGCTGGACATATTCATAAATGTTCGGGTCAATCCGTCAAATTCATTGCTGCCCCAGTCGGTTTTCATGGAGATTTCAAAGTTTCCGCCCTCAAGGGTTTTCATGGCGGACGACAACTCTTTGATGGGTGCGGCAATATTTTTCATAAACTTATAGGATACGAACAGAAAAAGCAACAGTGCTGTGGCAAAAACAGCTAGAAAAATTTGTAATAGCCGAACGTTGTCGGCTTGCATTCGTTCAGAATCACTGAAATTAATGAGAATCCAGTCTGCCACAGCGATTCTTGCAAAAGTTACAATGGTTTCCGTTCCGCCGTCTTTGCGTAGAAAATATCCGCTGTTTTTAACAGATAACTTCTGCATGATATCAGTTTGTACGGTGCCTTTTCTTGCTAGGCTGCTTGAAATGATACTTCCGTTGTAATCGGAAATGGTAACGGCACCGCCGTCGATCTCTTTGGTTTTGTCGTAGACACTTCGAAATAGCTCATCGTTTAATACGATGGAGACAACTTCAATACCGCTTCGGTTGAGCGTCATGGAGAAAGTTGATAAAAATTTGTTGGGCGTATCGGATATAGCCTCTGATGGTATCCGTGAGCCGATAATTTTTTGTGGATCTCTCAAGCAAGTTTTGTACCATATGGTGTCTCTGATGACGGCATCGCCAGATTTTAAATCCGATTTATAATAGTAGTATCCACCATCTTGATAAAAGAAAATGATTGCTTCAACGCAATCAAAATAATTTACCATTGTGGATAATTTTTCTTCAATTTCAGTTGAACCTGTATGTACTTGTTGGTCACTGTTGTTTGCTTTGTAGTCGGCAATCAGCCGAGGAATTTCTGCATCATTATAGTAACTTAATGTTTTTAAAGAGAGCCTAAGCTTTTCGATGGTGTCGTTTAAGTAAAAGGCGAGTTGGTCTGTGTTTTGTGAAGCTTTTTTTGCAAGGTTGTTAACGAGAGATAGCCGATAGACCTCATGAGAGGCGACAGCGATTGCAAAAATTGGAATCACGATAACAAGCACAAAAAGCTTGGTAAAGATATAGAGCAGACTTTTCTTTTTATGCATTTTGCTACCGCCCCAATCAGCATTATCTTTGCGATTAATTATACATAGACTTGATTATAGTACAGGCACGGATAATCTGTCAATTGTTCAGCATCATTTGAAAATATTTAAAAATATTTGGAAATATTAAAAAAAATCAATAAAAATATAGATACATCATTTACATTTTTAGTCAATATGCTATAGTCGTAGTATCTATAAACAAAGTATGAGGAGGTTTTTTATGAAAAAGAATTTTGGTACAAAAGGAAGTATTGCACTCGCATTAATGACTACATTGTTGTTAGGTGCTTGTGCACCAGCTGTAAAACCTGCTCCAGCCCCAGCAGCCCCAGCACCGGCAGAAGTAGCAGCACCAGCTACAGAGGCACCAGCCCCAGCACCGGCAGCAGCAGAGCCAGTTAAGTTTATTATTCCACTTTGGAATCCTTCCGCAGCAGATGTCTTAACAGAACTTGATTTTGTGGGCAAAGTAAAGAAGGCTCTTCCTAACATCGATGTAGAAATCGAAGTATTAAAAGAAACAGATTATGAAAGCACAATGAAAATCAGACATCAATCGGGCGAGCTTCCAGACCTTTTCCCATTACAACAAAAATGGTTGGTTAGCTTTAAAGATGCTTTAATGCCAGTTGATGACACTGACGCTGCAAAAGTTAGTTTGTATGCGGCAGAAAACAAAGTTGATAACAAAATTTTAGGCATTCCTTACACTCGTTTCGGTGAGGTTGTTTATTATCACAAAAGTATCTTTGCAGAATACGGTTTAACAGTTCCAAAAACTTGGGACGAATTTATAAAGGTTTGTGAGACAATTAAAGAAAAAGGCCAGTACATACCACTTGTTATGGGTGCGAAAGATTCATGGGTTGATTATCCATTCAACGAATTTATGCCTCCAATCGTTGCTAAAAACGGCGACTATTTCAGCACAATGGCAACAATGGATGCACCTTTTGCAAAAGGCCAACCAATTTATGATTCTTATGCCATGATTCAACAGCTCTATGATGCAAAAGTAATGGGCGATGACCCAATGGGTATTGGCTTTGACCAATCCAAAGCAGTTTTTGCTGGTAAACAAGGCGCGATGATTGCGATGGGCGAATGGCTTTTAAGTGACATTGCTACCGCACTCAACGGCGACACAAGCGACATTAGCACATTTATTCTCCCTGTTAGAAAAACAGAGACAGAAGAGTTAATCACAGCAGGTAGCGTGGAAGAGTTCTGGTGTATCAACGCCAAAGCAAAACATCCAGAAGAAGCAAAAGCTCTTCTTAACTTTATGTTTAACAAAGATTTATGGTATAACGCACACATTAACAAACTCAACTTGGGACCAACAGTTAAAGACGTTACACTTGCAAATCCAAACCCAGTTTTCCAAGAAGCTTTTAATACGCCTAACTTGAAATACATCATTTACAAAGCCGGCGATGAAAACTTTATGAAAATTAGAGACAACATCAAATTTGACGTGAAAGAACTCGGCGTTCAAATGATGATAAAGAGCGACCTTGACAGTTTGATGAACGACTTAAACACCAAGTGGGCAGCGGCTAGAAAACAATAATTGATTTATTGTTTTAAAAAATGAAAGAGGCTTTGCAAAAGAAACCGCTTTTGCAGAGCCACTTTTTTGTATATTTATGCGTATTTAAGAAATGTCACGTAGACTAGAGGTGAATTTTATGAACACAGCCATTGCGTCGAAAAATAAATGGAAAACAACGCTTTTCCTTTGTGCGTTCCTGTTTATTCCGGTTGTGATGTCATTTATGTTTGTGGTATATCCTGTACTATCCTTGGTGCAATTGAGCTTTGTGGAATGGAATGGCATAGCAGAAAAAAAGAAATTTGTGGGGGCTTACAACTATATATCGGTGCTGACTCGTTCGCCCGAAGTGTGGATTTCATTGAAAAATAACGCACTGTACTTCATTGGGCATGGTATTCTTATTCCGCTTCAGTTGGCTGTTGCCGCTGTGCTTAACGCCAAGTTTTTAAAGGGACGGAACTTTTTTAAGACAACAACTTTCTTGCCGTACATCATCAATGGCGTTGCGATTGCGTATACCTTTTCGTACTTCTTTACTCCAATGAACGGAGCATTAAACGGTATTTTAAAAGCGTTGCAAATGGATTTTCTCATTCAAAGATGGTTGTCCGATCCACAAATTGTAAACTTCACACTTGTTTTTGTTTCCATGTGGAAATACTTTGGCTTTGGTGTCATCATCTACATTGCGGCATTAAAATCTATCCCCGGTGAAATTATTGAAGCAGCAGAAATAGATGGTGCCAATGCGTTTCAAGTGTTTTTTAGCATCTACATGCCTAGTGTCCGCCGCATTACTGAAATTTTAATCTTCTTAAATATTCGTGGTGCGTTGACGATTTTTGATATTCCTTATGTTATGACGGGGGGCGGCCCTGCTCACGCCAGCAGCACGTTTACCGTGCTCACGATGGAGACTGCGTTTAATTTCCACAACTATGGGCTTGCGTCTTCCATGGGTATTGTGCTCATGATCATTATTATTGTGGTAAACTTTCTGCAACAAAAAATATTTGCAGACAAGGAGGGGATTTAGTTGATTGGTCGCATTTCAAAATACGGTGTTCTCATCGTAATTACCATACTTGTGTTTTTACCGCTACTTATCATTCTCAATGCCTCTTTTAAAACTTTGGTGGAAATCGGTCAGGAATTTGCACTGAAACCACCCAAGAGTCTCAACTGGGCAAACTATGAACTGGTTATTAAAAACGGACATATCCTTCGTGGATTAAAAAACTCAATGGTGTTGGTCTTTGCTTCTGTTTTCTTTAACATTATTTTGGGAACCATGACCGCCTACGCAATCAATCGTTTCAGTTTTAAGCTTAAACCTTTTATCATTGGTTTGTTTCTTGTGGGAATGATTGTGCCACAGCTTATTTCAGAAATTGCAAGGTTTCAAGTGATCAGCGGCATGGGATTTTACAATACACTATGGGCACCGATTATCATTTACTCGACAACGGATATGGTGCAACTCTACATCTACATTCAGTTCTTGGAGAAAATTCCAAAAGCAATCGATGAGAGTGCGATGATTGACGGCTGTAACTTATTCCAAGTATACACCAAAATGATTGTGCCACTCTTGACCCCAGCGATGGCAACGGTGGGCATCATCAAATCGGTAGACGTTATTAACGATATGTACATACCAAAGTTATATTTACAAAGCGAGGGATTGTCCACACTGACTACAACACTTTTGAAATTTAGTAACTCCAAGTATTCGTCTTGGAATAATTTAAGTGCCGCCATTGTTTTGGTTATGATTCCAACCATTGCTTTGTTCCTCATTTTCCAGAAATACGTTTTTGAGGGCATGGTAGCAGGCACAGTGAAAGAATAGGTGATTATGATGAAAATTACTTTTTTAGGAGCAGGCAGTACGATTTTTGCAAGAAATGTAATGGGTGATGCCATGCTGACTGAGTGCCTTTGTGATGCAGAGTTTGCACTCCATGATATTGACCCTGTGCGGTTAAAAGAATCTGAACTTATTTTAAATGCCATTAACAGCAACTGCAATCAATCCCGAGGAAATATCAAAGCCTATACCAATCGGCTTGAGGCACTTAGAGGGGCAGACTTTGTGGTAAACGCTGTGCAAGTGGGCGGGTATGAGCCTTGCACTGTTAGAGATTTTGAGATACCCAAAAAATTTGGTTTACGCCAGACAATTGCGGATACCCTTGGCATCGGTGGAATTTTCAGAGCACTCCGCACCATTCCTGTGATGCTTGATTTTGCGGCAGACATGGAGAAAGTTTGTAAAGATGCGTGGCTTTTGAACTATACAAATCCGATGGCGGCACTGACAGGAGCAATGGTTCGGTATACACCCATTAAAACCGTGGGGCTGTGCCACTCGGTGCAAGTCTGTGCCGACACAATTTTAAAGAGCTTAGATATGCCGCTTGACAATGTAACTTCAAGGATTGCTGGAATTAACCACATGGGTTGGTTGCTAGAAATCAAGCGAAACGGCGTGGACATTTACCCAGAGGTTCGAGAGCGAGCACTTGGCAAGGTCGGAAAGCATGACGATATGGTTCGCCATGAAATGATGAAACGCTTTGGTTACTACGTCACAGAATCCTCCGAACACAACGCCGAGTATTTGCCATATTTCATAAAGGACAAATACCCTGAGTTAATCGAACGATTTAACATTCCTCTTGACGAATATCCACGCCGCTGTATCGAACAAATACAAAAGTGGAATGCCGTAAGGGATTCTTTGGTCAACGACCCACATCTTTCTCATACAAGAAGCCATGAGTATGCGTCTTATATTATGGAGGCGATGGTGATGGGCAAACCGTATGAAATCGGGGGCAATGTACTTAACAACAACTGGATCACCAATCTGCCAAGTGAAGCTTGTGTGGAAGTTCCTTGTATCGTAAATGCACAAGGCATTACGCCACAGCACGTGGGCAAGTTGCCAGAACAACTAGCGGCACTGAATCGCACCAATATAAATGTACAGCTTCTAACAATTGAAGCCGCCATGACCAAGAAAAAAGAAAACATCTATCACGCCGCGTTGTTGGATCCGCATACAAGTGCAGAGCTTAGCATAGACGACATTGTCAATATGTGTGATGAGTTGATAGCCGCCCACGGCGATTATCTACCAACATATCAATAGCATCACTACTACTACTACTGAATAGGATTGGTTGGAATGGACAAACAAAAACTACACGGACGACTTACCCTCCCAACAGATGTGGACATCGTTCCTGAAACAATTGAGATGATTAAAAGATTGGGCGCAGACGCCGTAAGGGATTGTGACGGAACGGAGTTTCCGCCAGAGCTTAGAACCGTGGATGCAAAAATCTACACGACTTACTACACCACAAGAAAAGACAACGAATGGGCAAAGAACAACCCCGATGAAGTGCAGCAATGTTACATCATGACAGGGTTTCACATGGCAACTGGAGAAAGACTCGCCATAGACCTCATGAAAGGAACCAGTGATGAACTCATTAAAGTAAATTCACGAGACGACATACGACATTGGTGGGAAGTTATTGACAGAACCACAGGTGAAGCATTGTCTCAAGAAGTTTGGCATTACGACGAAAATACTTGTTCTGTCATTATCCCAAGCCCAACCCCTTATCATGAATACACCGTGAGCTTTTTGGCGTATTTAATTTGGGATCCTGTGCATATGTACAACAGCGTTGTAAACGATTGGCAAGGTGTTGAGCATCAAATCACTTTTGATGTGAGACAACCGAAAACTCGTGAGTTTAGTTTAAATCGCTTGCGTAAATTTATCGAGGAACACCCTTATGTAAATGTGATTCGTTTCACCACATTCTTCCACCAATTTACTTTGTTGTTTGATGAATTGAAGCGAGAAAAATATGTGGATTGGTATGGTTATTCGGCGTCGGTTAGCCCCTACATTTTAGAACAGTTTGAAAAAGAAATGGGCTATGCGTTTCGGGCAGAGTACATCATTGACCAAGGATATTACAACAACCAATATCGGATTCCAAGTAAGGAATTCAAAGATTTTCAAGCGTTCCAACGTAGGGAAGTTGCCAAGCTTGCCAAAGAATTTGTGGACATTACTCACGAGTACGGCAAAGAAGCCATGATGTTTTTGGGAGATCACTGGATCGGCACCGAACCATTTATGGAGGAATTTCTTTCCATTGGGCTTGATAGCGTAGTGGGTAGTGTTGGCAATGGCAGCACACTAAGACTCATTAGTGATATTCCTGGGGTAAAGTACACTGAGGGGCGGCTCCTTCCTTATTTCTTTCCAGATACCTTCCATGAAAACGGCAACCCAACCAAGGAAGCCAAAGAAAACTGGGTAACAGCCAGACGTTCCATTTTGCGTAAACCCATTGACCGCATCGGTTATGGTGGCTATTTAAAACTTGCACTACAGTTTCCAGATTTTATTGACTATGTGGAGAGCGTAGCGGACGAGTTCCGAACTTTGTATGAAAACATCAAGGACACGAAAGCATATTCGTTTAAGACGGTTGGCGTTTTAAATTGTTGGGGAAAAATTCGTTCTTGGGGTTGCCACATGGTACACCATGGATTATATTACAAGAAAAATTATAGCTATTCGGGAATCATTGAAGCACTTTCTGGTGCCGCTTTGGATGTACGCTTTATCAGTTTTGATGATATTCTGGCAGATCCAAATATTTTAAAAGAACTGGACGTCATCATCAATGTTGGTGATGCAGACACCGCACACAGCGGTGGTTCTTACTGGGCGAATGCCACAATCATCAGTGCGGTAAGATCATTTATACACGGGGGCGGTGGATTTATCGGCGTGGGCGAACCCACAGCACACCAACACCAAGGGCATTTCTTTCAACTGGCACAAGCGTTGGGCGTGGAGATGGAGACAGGTTTTACACTCAATTACGACAAGTATAATTGGGAAGAGCATTCCCATTTTATTACCGAGGACTGTAGCGAACCGATTAACTTTGGCGAGGGGAAATCCTCCGTTTATGCGTTGGAGTCTGCCACTGTTTTGGTCAATCGAAACAAAGAAGTGCATTTGGCTGTGAATGAATATGGTCGTGGACGTTGTGTGTATATGAGTGGGCTACCGTATAGTTTTGAGAACAGCCGCTTGTTGCACCGTGCGATTCTCTGGAGCAGCCACGCAGAATCACAGCTCAAGACATGGTTTAGTACAAACCTCAATGTGGACGTTCACGCTTTTGTGGAAAATAATAAATATTGTGTTGTGAACAATACCTATGTGCCACAGAGTACAACGGTTTACAGGGGTGATGGCAGTAGCTTTGATGTGACAATGGCTGCCAATGAAATTATCTGGTATGTGATTGATTGAGTTTGGTTTAGAGGGGTCGTGAATCATGGATTACAGCTTTTTTGAAAACTTCTCCTGTGCGGTAGGTGTGGGGCTACAAATCATTGACAACCACGGCTCCACTTTGTATACCTCTAAATATTACGACGAAGCCTTTTCAGAGGCACTCTCAACCTTGCTCGGAACCGCCGATACGCATAGAGTTTCTATGTTGTACGGCAGTTCCCAGTCCAAGCTGTACGGTGGCTCATATGTTTTTTTTAGCCCAAACGCATTGGCTTATATCGCTTCGGCACTGGCGCTTGACGATGACAAATTGGAAACCAGTGTAGTAGTGGGGCCGTTCACCATGATAGACTATGATGAGTACATGGAAATAGACTTGAAAAACAGACATAAGCTTTCAGAGGGTGCGATGGCGGCACTGCGTCCGATGCTCATGAAGGTGCCGTACATTTCACCCGAGAGAGTCCGAGCGATTTCAGAACAGCTTCAAGTCTGCACTTGCTATTATTTGGGAAAATATACGCATAAAACAAAAGAGAGACAAGCGATTCAGGCACATATTTCAAACTCAATTCATCAGTTAAAACGTGAGGCAGTGGCGTACCCAATTGAAAAAGAAAATGCACTTGTCTTGGCGATTAGCCACGGCGATTTTGCAAACGCAAAGTCTCTGCTCAACCAAATACTTGGGCATATATTATTCCAATCGGGCTCAAAACTTGACCTCGTGCGTGCAAGAGTTACTGAACTGACCGTGCTTTTGTCCAGAGCGGCACTCAAAGGCGGTGCAGACATAGACGCAATTTTCGGTTTAAACCACAGTTACTTGCGTGAGCTTGAAACCTTGACCACAATGGAGGAATTGGTTTTTTGGTTAAACGAAGTGACCTTGCGGTTTTCTCAACAGGTGTTTGACTTTGCCAGTGTGAAGCATGTGGATAGTATTTACAAGGCAATCGCCTATATCAAAGAGAATTTTATGCGGAAGCTCACGCTAGAAGAGACAGCCAGACAGGTGCACTTTAGTAGTTCGTACTTAAGCAGAATTTTTAAAGAAGAGACTGGTTATAGTTTTAGCAGTTACCTCAACCTTGTTCGTATGGAGGAAAGCAAGAAGCTCTTGGCAAATTTTGACTTGAGCATCGTTGATATACCAACAATGGTTGGCTTTGAGGATCAGAGTTATTACACAAAAGTTTTTAAGCGGATGTTTAACACCACACCCGGAAAATATCGCTTTAACCTACAGAGATAGTGCTTGCAGACTAGACTAGATTAAGTCCGCAAGCACTATCTCTTGGTTTGGTGCGATGCACAGAAAATCTTTGCTGTTTTCCCATGGACCTGATAATAAATTCTTTAAGGTGTTGAGATTCCCTTTTTGAAGTTCTATTTTTAAGTGCAAGCCCTCGGCTATTTTGGCAGCCTCTGCACAAAATTCCTCGATGTCAAAGCATTCCGTATCAATGACGAGTAGCCTTTTGTAATGCTTGAGAAGTTCCTCGTAAATAATCTCGGATTCTTCTTCGCCATATTTTTCAATCATCGCTTGATAGTCTGCCCAAATATTGTCCTTCTGCTCAAGCCAACCCTTTGTAATAAAATAAGTACCCATCTCACGTGAAATGGATTTGCGTCGCTCCAAAGAGCCAAGTACCAGTGTGATGCAGTCGTCCACTCTTGGCAACACCATGTGAAAATCACGAGAACGAAGTCCAAGCATTGCGTTGCCGCAATATCCCATAGCAAAAACAACACGCCCTGTGTCTTGCAACTGGTCAAGCTCCAGTTGCAATCTGGTGCGTAGTCGTTCGGGCGAAGAATGCAACCCAGCTTCAAGCCAGATAACTCTGTACGCACAGTCTGTTTCACTCAAGGCTTTTTCTATTTCCCTTCGAACAGTCTCGCAAGTGATTAAAACATTCTCCATTGTAAACGCTCCTACTTGTAAAATTCCTCAACCGTAGCAAAGAACGAATCTATATTGGCAAGCGGCGACATAGGAGGAATATCACAGCCAGAAGAAATAATAAAGTTTGGATATTTGCTGCATTTGTTCAGAACATCTAGTGTCGCTTTGCGAACGGATTCGGGCGTGCCATTTCTAAACTCACCAGCTGGCTCTACGTTTCCAAACACCACACGGTCAGACGGAACAAGCGGAAGCATCTGGTCGAGTGCAATTGCATTACCAAAGTGTAACGCACGGGCACCTGTGTTGAGTATGCTCTCAATCAAAGGAATTGTTTTTCCGCAGTTATGGTAGATGACACAGAAATCTTCTGATTCAACCGCTTTGATAATCTGGTTGACATAGGGGGTTGAAAACTCTGCAATCAGTGACGGTGACAAAAGTCCTGCGGCTGGTTCCGCAATGATCAAGCCATTGGCACCGGCGGCTTTTAGTGCTAGGTTGTACTCAATTAAAAAATCGGTTGCTTTTTGCAAAGTGGCATGAACCAACTCTTCTTCTGAATAGCATTTCACCATGATTTCGGTCATATCCATCAGTCGACCAGACAAAGAGAAAGGGCCGATGGCTCCAGCCAAAATCGGAACATGCGTGATAAGCCCCTTGGCATATTCGATGGTCTTGACGTATTCGCCAGTGCGTCCATCGCCCACATGTGGTACACGCAATTTCTCGCAATCTTCGTCTGTATTGATAATGGGTGCCGTAACGGTGGGCACTTCCGAATCGCTAAAGCGAACAGGGCTGCCAAACGCTTCGGCTTCCACGGACAGATCCATCAAACTGACGGACGCAAGAATGTCATAGCGATCTGCAATGGATTTCATACAGTCGGCTTGTAGTTTTCCAGATCTGACCAAGCTATCAACGCTCGCCCCCATGAGTTGAACACCCGGAAACGATAAAATCGGCATGGCTTTGTGCTTCGATGGTGCTGTTTGTAGCCAATGATTCATATTCATGTGATGCACTCCTCTCTATGCGTTTGCTGTTAGTACTTTCTTTGCAACTTCTGCGGCAGACGCTGCATCTGCGGTATAATAATCTGCTCCGATGGCTGTACAGAAACTTTCGGTTACAGGAGCACCGCCAATCATAATGGTAACATTCTCACGTACCCCAGCTGCCTCAAAAGCTTGCACAACGTTTTTCATTTCTGCCATCGTTGTGGTTAAAAGGGCAGACATAGCAATAATTTGTGGTTTATGCTCGTTATATGCTTCTACAAATCGCTCGGCAGAAATATCAACGCCGAGATCAATGACTTCAATTCCCTTGCCCTCAAGCATCATACGCACAAGATTTTTTCCGATGTCATGCAAATCGCCAAGAACGGTGCCGATGATTGCTTTTCCGATGGCAACTTCGCCGCCTTCGTCAAGATATGGTTTTAAAAGTGCTGTTCCTGTGTTCATGGCACGTGCGGCAACAAGTACCTCAGGCACATATACCTCATCGTTTTTAAATTTTACTGCTATGATATCCATGCCCGCCAACAAGGCATCGTCAAGAATTTTTTTTGCTGGAATGCCCTCAGCTAGTGCTCGCTCTACTAATTCCTTTACAATCTTTGCCTTGCCTCTTTGCAATGTTTCTGAAATCTCATTTAATAGTTCGTTCATGATAGTCCTCCTCATTCATTTCAAATTCTACATTCATTGTACAGCAGATGGGATAATTAATCTTGTAATTCCTTTTTATTTTTAGCATTATCTTTACATGTGTTCTTGTTTTAAAAAAAATACCAAAAAGTGTGATTATTTACTATATTCCAAGCCCACCATGTAGTAAAATAGAAATAAATACAATACGATACAAGGAGGAAACAAGATGACACAGAGAGAAAATTTAATAAGGCTTTTGAAAGGTGACCCACATGCAACGATTCCGGTGGAGTTTAATCTTTGCCCATCACTTGAAGACCGTTATCAAGAGGAAACCCAATCAGAGCTTACTTATAAAGAATATTTTGAAATGCCTTGGGTGTATATGCCGTATCTTGTTCCGGACGACGACGAACGTAGGCGTTTTCATAAATATCACCCTGTGATTGATGCTGCAACTGAAATTGATGAGTGGGGCATTGGCCATCGCAGTACGCCAACCTCTATGCACATGACACAAATGCTTTACCCATTGGTAGAAGCAGAGGAAGTCACAGACATTGAAAATTATCCGATGCCGACTTATTCCGCCGCAAAAAATCCAAACTTAAAAGAAATGGCCGATGCCATTCACGCAAGCGGCAAGGCTTCTCTTGCAAATTTACAGACAACCATTTGGGAGACTTCTTGGTATTTGCGTGGCATGGAAAACCTGATGATGGATATGCTTAGCGAGGATCCTATGGCCGATTGTTTACTTGACAGAGTTACCGACATAGCACTCTCTCGTGCGTTGCTCTATGCACATGCAGGGGTGGACATTCTCTTTTTGGGCGACGACATCGGTATGCAAAAAACAATCATGATGAGCCAAGAGACTTATCGTACTTGGTTAAAGCCAAGGCTCACTAAAATTATAAAAGCCGTGAAAGAGGTCAACCCAAACATTATTATTTTCTATCATACTTGCGGCTTTGTTACGCCACTCATTCCAGATTTGATTGAAGCTGGCATTGATGTGTTAAATCCTGTTCAGCCAGAATGTATGGACTTTGCGGAGATATATGAAAAATTTGGTGACAAGCTTGCGTTCCACGGCACAATCGGCACACAAACCACCATGCCACTTGGCACAGCCGAAGAAGTGAGAGAAGTAGTCACTCGCAACTTAAACATTGCAAAAAATGGCAAGCTGTTTGTAGCACCAACGCACTTGCTTGAGCCAGATGTTCCTTGGGAGAACATTGAGGCGTATGTGGCAGCTTGTCGAGAATTTAAAAGGTAGTCATATGGAGAAAAGATAAAGTAGTCGTATTTACAACACGGTTGCTTTATCTTTTTTTGTGTTTTAAAGATTGATAAGGGTAGGTGGTCATGATATACTCAGAGAAATGTCTTTCAAAATTAAAGGATGTATAAAATGTATAAATCATATAAATATCTGGTAGCACTGTTTTTGATTTTTCTAATGATCACTCCATCTGGAGTAATTTTTGCTGCCGAAAAACAAGAAAAAACGATTACGTTTAGTGGCGGAGAAAGCTCCTCAATTTATACGGATAGAATTGCTTATTATGCATTTAAAGAACTCGGATATAATTTTTCTGTTTTGATTCAGGACATCACGGCTGCTCTGTTATCAGCAAATTCAGCGTATACGGACGGCGTGATTAGTGCTGCGGATGGCAATGAAAAAACTTACACAAACCTCGTGAAAGTAAATGTGCCGATTTCAAAATTAAACTACATAACGTTCACCAGAGAAGACAATGCGTCCAGCTTCAATAACTGGAATGATTTTAGCGGCAAAACAGTTGGAATGATGACTGTAGGCACGCACACAGAAAAAAGTTTGCCAAAGGACATAAATAGGAAACGTTATCAAGGTATAAACGACGTTTATGCCGCACTGTTAAGTGGAGAAATTGAAGTGGCAATGATTCTAAAGCCGAATGAAACCAAGTTTTCTTCGCCAGAAGGGATTAGACAAAATGGTATATTTGACAGCATTCCAACATTTATGTTTGTCAATAAGAGCAATCAGTATTTGGTTCCAGAACTTGAAAATATGCTTCGTAAAATGAATACCGAGGGCGTAACGCAAAAGATTCTAAACAACGAGCTTAACCACAACGATTCGAAGAAAAAGATTGTCTTATCCATTTCATCTTATAGCAGCGACGTTTTATGGGAACGTCAAATGCAAGATGCTTTTCGAGTTCAATATCGAGAGGGCATTCCGATGGAAGTGCATAACTACAGCATCAACGCGCTAAAACTTCACAATGATGTTTATTATAGAAAGAGCTTGTCAAATATTATCCGAAGGGATTTTGTTAACAAAGTGCCTTCCGCCGTAATCGTGTCAGACGATGAAGCATTTGAGTTTGTAAAAGAAAATTACTATTCCACTTTTGTGGGGGCACCTGTCATCTTTTGTGCCATCAACGACTTTACGCCGGAACGCATCAAAGGATTTGAGGATATTTTTACAGGAGTGGTTGAGGAGACTGCCACCACGGAAACAGTTGACCAAATGCTAAAAATGTATCCGAATACCAATAAGATTTTTGTTGTAAACGATGATACCGTATCCGGTGAGCAATGGAAAAAGGATATGGACAAGCAACTTGAAAAATATAAAGACAGGCTTGAAGTGGAACATAACGAAAATTTGCCATTTAATGATCTCGTAACAAAAATAAGTACATTGGAAACAGGAACGCTCGTATTATTTGGTTTCTATTTGGTCGACGGTGAAGGTAAATATCAAACACTTACGGAAAGTCAAAAAGCATTTTATGATTATTCCAAAGTTCCGATGTTTGGGCTTTATTTTCCAATGTATGGGCAAGGTCAGCTTGGTGGAAAGTACTCGGTGGCAGATGTGCAAGCAAGCCACGTCCGTGGGATGTTAAAAAAAATATTGATCGGAGTAAATGTTGCAGACATACCAATCATGACGGACACGAACGTAGAATATCCTTGGTATTTTGATTATACAGCCATGAAAAAGTTTGGTATCAAAAAAGATCAATTGCCAGAGGGTGCCATCATTACAAATGAGCCTCCCACTTTTTACCAAACGAACAAAGAAGGATTGTTGTACGCCACTTTTGTTTTAGTATTTGTGATTATGGCGTTTCTCTTTATTTTTGCACGTGTTCAGAGGAAGAAAAATGAAATCCTGATGAACACCCAAAAGAGCCTACATACAGCAGAAGAATTGTTAGAAAGAGATTTAATCATTAAGGAAATAAAAAGTAGATTAGAAAAATCCATAGGAAGTGCACCAATCGGATACGCCGTTACAATCGATAGCATACTTTTAGAAGCAAATAATTACATGAATGAAATGTTTGATTTAAAGCTTAATGAATCGGTTAGGGGTGCACATCTTGACCCACTCGAAAGCGATGGGATACAGGAAGAAATTGCAGAAGAAAAGATAATTAGAGAAAGGACATGCTATTTAAATACATTGTCGGGAGAAGCACAGCGTTTTCAACTAAATATTAACTATGTTGAATATAACAATAAAACGGCGGCTATTACGTGGCTTGTGTCTGTTGAAGAAGTTGAGGCGCAAAAAGATGCGTTGCGACTGGCAGAAATGGGTCTGCAAAAGATAGTGGATACGCTGCCCATTCCCATGTTGATTGTTGACAAAGCAACCCATGAAATATTGTATGCCAACCATGCTTCTTCCTATCTTTTCAAATCTAGTGAGGCAGAAACAGAGGGCACTCGCAAATTAACACGATTTGTAGAATTATATAACCAAAGTAAGGAAATGTCAGATAGCCAAGTAGATTTTGAGATTCTACATACATCCCAAGAAGAAGTGGATTTATTGGTATCGGCAAGTGAAATCGTGTATCGAAATGAAGATAGCATTATTTTTATATGTCAAAATATTTCTGCCCAAAAGAAGCAGGCGGAGCATCTATTAAAGGCGGCAGATAAAGAGCGAGAAGCAAACCAAATGAAGAGTGTGTTTTTAGCAAACATGAGCCACGAAATAAGAACGCCCATGAATGCAATCATAGGCTTTTCGCAAATCTTGATTTCTGATAAGGCACTTGGGAGCAAACAAAAAGAATTTGTTTACTCCATCAATAAAAGCGGCGAGCATTTGCTTACACTCATTAACGATGTTTTGGAAATGTCAAAAATAGAAGCAGGAAGTGTAACGTATAATCCGTCGACGATTGATTCATATACCATGATTACAGAAATTAAGAATATGTTCCTGTTGCGAGCAAATGCAAAAGGGATCTCATTCATTGTTGAGTATGACGATTTGCAGCGATATATTTATTCTGATGAGAGTAAGCTTCGACAGATCATCATAAACCTGCTTAGCAATGCGGTTAAATTTACAAGCAGTGGCGGAATCTCTTGGATAACAAGATATGAACAAGAGCTGCTTACGATTGAAATCACAGATACCGGCACAGGAATTAGTGAAGACGAACTAGAACTGATTTTCGAACCGTTTAAACAAAGCGAGAGCGGTAAGAAAAATGGGGGAACAGGACTTGGACTTTCTATTAGCAGAAAACTTGCAAGGTTCATTGGAGGAGACATTACCGCCCAAAGCGAATATGGCGTGGGCACTACATTCCGTGTGGTACTTCCAGTTCAAATTAGCGATGCATACAGCATAACCGAGATTGAGATAGTTCAGAATGTTATTTCAATCCAAGACGGTAAATGCCCTAAAATTCTTATCGTTGACGATAAGGAGGAAAACCTCCAAGTGCTGAGGGAGTTGCTTCAACCGGTTGGGTTTATAGTGATCGAGGCAGAAAATGGCAAAGAGGCAGTTGATTTTTTTGAGCACGAAACATTTGATTTAATCTTGATGGATATGCGTATGCCGATCATGGACGGATATGAGGCATCAACCAAGATGAGAAAAGCTGAAAAAATTCCCTACACGCCAATTATCGCATTAACTGCAAGTGCGTTTGAGGAAGACAAAGTACGCATATATTCCGTCGGAATCGATGATTACATCAGAAAGCCGTTCCAAAGAAAAACCCTTTTTAATGCAATAAAAAAGCATCTTGACATCGAATATATTTACGAGGATGATGAGATCGAGGATGTTGTAGTAAAAGATACGGATATGAGTTTTGATGCGGTGCCAAAAGAACTTGTGGAGATTTTAACTGAAACGGTGGAAACTGCTGATTTTAATGAAGCACTTGAGGTTCTAGAACAAATGAGAGAATTCTTGGCGGTGGGTGAGTACAATCTGATTAAATCATTGATTGATTCCTTCCAGTATGAGAAAATATCAGAAATTCTTGGCCGAACTTCGTTAGGCGATAGCTAGGGGTTTTTGCAAATGAGAGTAATTCAGTTTTCTAAACAAAAAAGCATCAAAACGCCCAAGACTATATATGGGTAAAATCATTTGACAGAAGCACAGCAAGAGGAACTAAGAGTAAATCAATGGCTGTTATTTTTCGCACGCCATTTTATCCCGTGGAGCTTTTAAAAGATACACAGCTATTAATTATTGATTCGTTTTTTGGCAAAGACAACTGCATAAAAGGTTGGGGTCATTCCTCATGGGAAGAAGTGGCATTGCTCGCAAAACGCGTGAGTGCAAAAAAACTTGCATTATTTCAATTTAATTTTAATTTGACGAACGAACAAATCAAAAGTTATGAGATGCGAGAGAAATCTACACCGACACTTTTGCTGCGACAGAAAACCAAACAGTTATTTTGTAAAGAAGACAGAACCAAGTTGAAAAGTCTGTATCCAATATTTCCAAAATGAAAGCCGTGCCAAATGCGAGTTAATCGCTCAAGGCACGGCTTTTCAGTTTGTTGCTTCCCATCAAACTTACGTTAAACTAATATTTAATGCCGCCCCAGTATATCGGCGAATACAATTCTGCATTTTCTTTGAGGGTAACATCTTTTAATGCCCATGCCTTAAATTCTTCAAAGCCGGTGCGATCCACGATATAGCCGATATGTTCTTTTCCGCCTGGTGCAGTGAGGTCAATGTATTTGGTCACATACTCGTAGGTGTTTTCGATAATTTTTGTAATGCTCTCTTCGTCTACCCATTTGATAAAATCCTCGCCAAGCCTTGGGTTTTTCTTGCCGGTTCTTCCCAAGAGGGTAAGCCTATAATATTTTTTCTCGCTTCTCGTCCAAGCCGACGTTGGACAACTTAACACACATTCACCACAGCCGATGCATTTTGCATGGTTACGATTAATTTTGTAGTTGACAGTTTCCAGTGCATTCACAGATTTTTTGCTGCAAGCCTTTACACAGGCACCGCAGTTTACACATCTGTCTTTGTCGTATTGTGGTAAGGTCATACCCATAATACCAAAATCATGCATACGCACCTTGGCACAATCGTTCTGGCAACCAGTGAGGGCAACTTTAAAATGCAAGTCATGCGGAAATACAACTTTTTCAATTCTCTTAGCAAAAGCAGTCGTATCATAGCAACCGTAAGGACAGACTCTGTTGCCAATACAGGCAGTGATATTTCTGGTGCCCGCAGACGTATAGCCTTGCCCTGCATCTTTTTGGTTGATGTCTAGCCCGTCGATAATTTTTTGAATCAGTGTGTTTACGGCTGGCATATCTTCAAACTTAATATTTGGTATTTCAAACCCTTGACGACTGGTGATATGTACTGTACCATTGCCATATTTTTCAGCAATTTCTTGGATGAGAGGAAGAAATTTAACTGGAAGATGTCCCCCAGGCACACGAACTCTCGAAGCAGTAAAGCCTCTTGTTTTTGTTATACGAAAAGCGTTTTTTTTCAATTTCTTGGTAATAATATCCATGAGTTCACTCCTCTCTTAATCAGCAAGTTTGCCACCTTCTTTATAGTTAAACACGGGTCCGTCCAAGCAAACATACACATCGTCTATTTTACAATGTCCACATTTACCAATTCCGCAACACATTTTTCGTTCATAAGAAATCCAGATGTTTTCTTCTTTAAATCCAACATCCAATAAGCCTTTTGTAGTAAATTTCATCATCATCGGCGGGCCAACTACAATGGCAACCGCATCTTTACGCTCGTTGAATTTGAGTTGTGGAATGTATTGTGTAACCAATCCAACTGGATACACCGAACCTTCTTCCGCAGAGTCTACAGTCAAAATGACTTCCATTTTCTTTTTCCATCTATCAAAATCTTCCGTAAACAAAATGTCATGTTGGGTTTTAAATCCTGCTACCAATGTCATGCCAAGCGTTTCGTCCGCATGGTCACAAAAATAATCGACAACACCTTTTACAGGGGAAAGTCCAGTACCACCCGCAATTACCACGAGTTCTTTGTTTTTATAATTCGCTATATCAAAACCATTTCCATAGGGTCCTCTAAGAAACATGGTGTCCCCTACAAAATGCTCAAATACTTCATCGGTTACCTTGCCAACTTTTCTGATGGTTAAGTCAACGGTGCCGTTGCCAATTCCACTTACAGAAATAGGTGCTTCGCCATATTTTGGAAAGGAAACTTCAAAAAATTGTCCAGGTTTTACATTGCCTTCATAAGTCAAGCGGAAGGTATACTCGATGTCTGTATGCTTAATCACTTCTTTGATTTCTGATAAAAACGGAATGTAATCATTTTGCATGATCCGTTACCTCCTCCATTGCTCCCTGCAATTTGTTTATGCAATTGGAAAACGAAATATATTCAGGACAAACATCATCACATCTGCCACAACCCGTACACATATGATATTGATAACGTTTTTTATAGTCATAAACCTTGTGTAACACCCTAAATCTCATGCGTTGACCATTCTTTTGTCGATAACGTCCGCCACCAGCAACATCCGTAAATCCGTCAACCATGCAAGAAGCCCAAACCCTACGGCGTTCGCCAGCCTTGCCATTGTCTGTGTAAAAAATATCTTGCATCGTAAAGCAAGTGCAAGTTGGACAGACAAAGTTGCAGCGACCACAATTGATACAGCGGGTATCGTATTCATCCCACATTTTTGAACGAGTTACATCCGTGGTTAAATTCTCTGGAATGTTCACTTTTGTTGCATTTTCTTTAACAAAAGCGGGGACAACGTCTATACTTGTTTTTGTAAAAGCTTCAAAAAGCCCATCCCATTCTTTGTTTTGATTGTTAATATAAATATTTTCATTTTTAAAATCCATGCTACAATCATAGAGTTCCGTTTTGTTTGTTCCCATATCAACACAGAAACAACTGTCAAAAGATTCTTGACAACCCATCAATACAAACTTAACTTTCGTGCGGAGTCTGTTGTAGTAATAGTCTTCAAAGCCATTATGTAAATAAATTTCGTCAAGTCGTTTTACTGCGTGTAAATCGCAACTGCGTAAAAAGATAATAGCGCCTTTTTTGTCGATGCTCGGTTCTTTCACACTGTCTTCCGTGTAGTAAAACAATGTTTGTGATAATGGGAGCAACACTTCTTTAAACGAATAATCGGATTTCTTGTCAAAAACAATGTCTTCAAACTTGTCTATTTGAGCATACCGTACAAGATCTTTGTCTGAAAAACAGTGTCCACCCACAAATGTTTTGGGTGCATAAATTAAATAGTCCTTTGACCAGTCTAAAATCACTTTGTTCATGTTTTGTGTGCTTAAACAATAACCCATGTTATGCCTCCTTCTTTTTGGAAATGATATAATACGGTGTAGCTAGAAATAAAATGGCACCAGTCATGTTTCCTAATACGACAACACCGAGGTTGTAAAAATAACCAGATAGTGACACAGCAGATTCAAACGGAGCTAAAAGCCCTACTGTAAGTAACGTCATGTTCGCAATACTATGTTCAAACCCAGAAGTAATAAAAGCAAACAAGCACCAGAAAATCATAATGAGCTTACCAGACTCTGATTTGCAACGGAAACTGCACCAAACAGCCAGACAAACTAAAACGTTACACAAGATGCCTCTTAAAAACAAGGGAACCAATGGAATGCTCATTTTGGTTGCCGCTGTTGCTGCCATAAATTCGCCTGTGGCACCTGTTGCCAAACCTGAGCCCCAAAATATTAAAGCCAATACAACTGCTCCAGCCCAGTTGCCTAAAAGACAGGCAACCCATGCGGTCATTGTTTGTGCAAAGGTAACTTTTTTTTGAAACATACCAGCCGTCATAATCATATTCTGGCCTGTGAATAATTCAGAACCAGCCATGATGACGAGGCTCAGTGCGATTCCGAAAGATGCGCCCATAACAATTTTAAATCCTGGAATGTCTTTGAGCATTCCGCCAGCCGTGAAAATCAGTAGAATACCAAACCCTACATACATTCCAGCAAGCATCGATGCTAAAAAGTACCCCAATGCATTCCCCTTGAAAAAATCCCATTTTGCTTTTGCCGCATTTCCCATTGCCAAAAAATCTTCTGAATACATATAAATTTCCCCCTCAAGAAATTTGATAAATTTATAACGATACTGTATCAATTCTGACAAGAGAATACCGTGATGAAAATCACGGTATTATAAGAAATAGATAATTTTTTGTCATTTATAGACACGTATAACAAAAAGAAGGGAAGATGTTTTATAATTGCTTAAAAAATGTAAAGAATTATGTACAGAAATCACAGCGATAGAGCGGTGGTGTAGTAGGTAAATTCTTACGCTACATGAGTACCGTACCTAAGTTCCTAATCAAGAAAATGCCGGAAACATGGGATAGCCATTCATTATGGTTTTATTCCATGTTTTATTATGTCAAGAATAAACCCGTTGTAAAGTTACTCTTAATAATTTATAATAGGTCTATAGTTGATTCAATCTATTTTGATAGAGGTGGAAATCATGTTTAGTCCGATTCAATTACGCAAATGTATGACACGAAACTGCCAAGGTGTAATCTTCAATTGGATATTTTAAAGGGATGCCTCGTTTTTTTCTTAGCGAGACATCCCTTGTCGTAAATTATTTCAACTACAGCAAAAAGCCAAGCTTAGTCAATGGATTCATATAGATTTTTTTGCCGGATTTGAGATCAAACCACTTCGATATGCTCCTATGTACTCAATGCAATTTTCATCAAGACCAAGACAGGCTTCCGTTGCATAAATAATTCCCAACATATCTTTATTGAGTGGGTCGAGAATCACGCTATCCATGCCAGCATACATTGCCAAAACAACAAATGCTTGATTTACGAGTTTTCTTACGGGCAGATTAAACGAAATATTGCTAGCAGCACCTGTAATGTGGATGTCGCTGTACTCCTTTTTAATTGCTTGATTTACTTCTAATATTGCTAAAATTCCATCATCAGAAGTACAGAGCATCTCAACCAGCGGATCAATGTGGAGTTTGTTTGTACAAATTCCATATTCCGCAGCTTTTTTCATGATATGTTCAAATACCTGTAGACGTTTTTTGGCAGTTTTTGGTATGCCACTATCATCACAAAGCAGCGAGATGACTTCCCATTTCGTATTTGCAATTGCAGAGAAAATAACATCTAGTTTATCGCCTTCACCAGAAACTGAATTGATTAGTCCCGGCTTTTTGCAAAATTCCATTGCCGCTAAACATGTTTTGGGGTTTGGACTGTCAATGGATATCGGTGTGTCGGTTACTTCCTGCACCAAATCAATCAGCCATTTCATTGTTTCAAGTTCTTGTGAGTCTTCAACAGATGCACAAACATCAATGAAACTTGCACCTGCTTCGGCTTGCATTTTAGCAAGATTTTTAATAAACTCGGCGTCTCTTGCTGCAATTGCATTCTTTACAGAGGGAATACTGCCATTTATTTTTTCACCTATAATAATCATAATTATAACCTCACACTCATTTAAAGTGAAACAGGACAACCAACAAGTTCCTTGGCTTTTAGTGATGCACAGCCAGCATCGGGAGAGTAGCCGTCTGCACCGATTTTGTCTGCAAAGCTTTGCGTGATTGGTGCACCACCAACAATTATCTTAAATCCTGTTAAGCCACTTTCCCTAATTGCTTTAATAGTTTCTTCCATCGCTGGCATTGTAGTTGTAAGAAGAGCAGATAAAGCAACAATCTTTGTATCTGGATTCGCTTCTATGGCATTTATAAATTTCTCTTTTGACACGTCAACTCCAAGGTCGATAAGTTCAAAGCCAACCGCTTCAATCATAATCGAAACAAGATTTTTGCCAATGTCATGCATATCTCCGCTTACCGTTCCAATAATGCACTTACCCAAATGACTGGAATCTCCAGCTGCCAATTGTGGTTTAAGAACCTCAAGCCCTTTTTGCATTGCTTTTGCTGCAATCAGCATTTCCGGTACAAAAATCTCCCCACTTGAAAATTTCTCGCCAACTTCACTCATTGTGTCGACCATTGTACCAAGTATTTCGGGTGCGGCAACGCCATCTGCCAAGGCACTTTCTACTAAATTAACGATTAATTTAGCCTTGCCTTTCATAACACTTTCTTTTATTTCTAATAATTTAGACATAATATACACCTCGAATTTTAGTATTTTCCATATTTTAAGGTTGCTTCATGCCAAGCTTCCATAAGCCTATGATCCACATTGTCAAGCGATATTGAGTTTGACATAATGTATCCACCACCAGGAGCACAATCATCTAGCAGTTTTTTTGTTAATTCAACCACTTTTTCTGGTGTGCCTGAGATTAAGGCAGAAGTTGGCATATTTCCAGCAATACAAGCGGTATTGCCTAATATTTTTTTTGCTTGCTTCATATCTACTTTTTCAAATGAATAGATGACTTTTCCTTTAGGAACATCAAGTAGTGTTTCTAGTCTTGAGTTGTAGCCGCCCTCGCATAAGATAAACGGAGTAATACCATTATTAATTATGGCGGTTATCAATTTTTTTAGAGGTGGCCAATAGTACTTTTCGTAGTTAGTTGGTGACATAAATTCATCAATACCGCAATGAAGTGGAATCATAATATATGATGCATGCATCATTTTAGCTTTAGCAATTGCTGTCGGTATTGATATTTCACCCCAACGTTCTGTGGCGATTGCTACCTTTTCGGGATCAGTTAACAGATCAGTTATTGTAGGAATCAAGCCCCTTATGCAATCAGCAAATTCATCAAACGGATTAAGTGCAACAGCTCCACCAAATACAGGGTATCCCAATTCAATTGCACGAAGTTCAAGAGAGATAAGACCGCCAATGTATCCCATGGCCATTTTCGCCGAGGCAATCAATTTTTCCATCGCTTCGATTGCTGGCGGTGTAAGGCCGTCTGCAAAGCTAAGTGGCGAGGGACCACAAAGACCATATGGGTTGAAATAAGCCAAACCCGATAATCCGGCATACCTCTTTGGTGCAACACGAGTAAGCAAAAAATATGAAGGATCCCGAAGAAAATCGTCAAAGTCTTCGTCTGTTTCAATATAAGAATGATCTATGTATTGGTATGGTGTGTTTAACGGAAGATTATGGGTTTCGCCTGGCCAGCACATACAAGTAGATTTTGCGAACTCTAACACATCAATAGGGAAAAAAGTGGGTGCATTTAAAAGGTCTGGGTCATATTGTGCTAAAAGTTTTTCCATGGCGGGCATCAAATTTTTTGCATCCTTCATGGCATCATAAATTGTTACATCATAACCAAGGGAATAAATATTTCCTAGCATTGGAACAAAAGGTACGCGATCGGGTGTGCCAAGAGCAACAGCAGTTTGTACTCTGCTGCTTCGAATGGCGATTGGTGGCAAAGAACTTGTATCCATAAAAACTCCCCTTTTATTAAATAGTTTTGTAACACCTCAGCTATTTATTGTAAAAACCCATTCCATACTTAAAATGCTCATCAAGGAAAGTTCTGACGAAATTAAAAGATGCACCAATCGGGAATATTACATAACTGCCACCGGGAGCAAGTGAGTCAATGACACGTCTATATTCTTTTCTGATTGCATCTTCTGTAACACCCGGAACATCCAAAACACCCATGTTATCAAAGCCACCACAGAAAGTTATTCTGTCGCCGTACTGTTTCTTTAACTCTGGTAAATTTTTATTGCAAGCTTGAAGCGTGTCGATTGCATCAATTCCAATTTCTATAAAATCAGGCATTAGTGGCTCGATGTATCCACAAGAATGGTGTTGGTAGATTAAACCCATGTCGTGAACTGCATCCACGATACGTTTAAGATGTGGTTTTATTAGTTCACGCCATGTACTTGGAGACATGAACAAACGGTCATTGCTACCATAGTCATCATGTGCATTGATTACGTCTACGTTATAATATTTAGCAATTTTTTCGAAGTATTTAATTTTATAATCGGCCATTGCACTGAAAAATTCGGAACAGGCTTCTGGTTCGAGTAAAAGAGACTCAAGAACATTTTTCATACCGATTAGTGAATGTAATCTCTCAAACATACCATTGATTACCATGCACAACTTTAGCTTATTTGTGTCATGAATGGAACTGCCGTCAGCAAACGGAACAATCCCTCCACCCATAACAAATACTTGAAAGTCTGTAGTAACATCTTTGGCCGCTTGTGCCTCCCAGTCGATAGCTTCTAAATTAGGAAATTTTACATATTTTTTCCACTCCGTAACGTCTGTGAACATAACTTTGCCGGGTGTAACCATTGGTGCATGGACAGTTGGCTCGTACGTCCACTCTACACCAAAGCCGTCTGTACCAGAAGGCGGTCCACCATCATAGCCCAAAAACCTTTCCATTTCTGGTCGAGCCTGTGTCATTGCTATATCAGTATAAAAACAAGGAATCCATGCAGGCTGCTGATGGCGATAAGCCATAAGTGCATTTTCTCTAGGTGTTAACATATTACATCACTCCTATTATTTTGATATGCTTACAATAAAAATATCACATGTGTATTGGTATGCAAAGATGCAAACAGCTAAATGAAATTTTAAAATCAGTTGATTTGTTGTGCAGATTGCACTATACTTATTCTGAAAAGGAGGGGTCTTCATGAAATTAAGTATGCATATACTTTACGATTGGCTTAAGCCTTTTTCTCCAATTGCCTTAATCAAAGAGGGAGCGCAAGTTTTACGAGGATCTCGTATTTTCAGTGGAGAGGAAACGACGGATAGTCAGAATGTTTATATTGTGGCTGCCAATGATTTTCTGTGGGGAAATGGAGAAACTGGTGTTATTTGTATGCACAAATCTGACATCATCTATATACCGACCGCACAATTTGATCAAGTGTTTAATGAAGTGCTAAGGGCATTCGATTTCTATAATAACTGGGCAGATACGATGCGAAAAATGATCGACGAAAGTTGTATGCTTACCGATATTCTTGACGGAAGTGAGGATATTTTTGGCGAGCCACTTTCAATTCTTGATGATGGTTATGTGGTGTCCGCAGTTTCAACTAAGTACAGTAGAGTGGCAATTAATGAGATTTGGGCACATATGATAGAGCATCAAGCGATGGATATGGATATTATAGTTAACATTAACAACCTTGTGTTAACAAAAATTAACGAGGTTAACCCATTTTTATTAGAAAGTGAGTTTTTAATGATAGACTGTCTTTGTCAAAACTTGTTTCTACATAAAAAACATATTGGATGGGTCGCTATTATCCCGCTTAGCCACCCACATACACAAGGGAGAATGCATCTGCTTAAAACACTAGGTGGAATCATAGAGGCGTGGCTTCGAAATCATGAGGACGACAAGCAAATGCAGGATAAAACGGCAGTTTTTTCTAGGCTTCTTGAAGGAACGACTTATCTCAGAGGGGAGTTAAATCAACGAATAGGGGCGATGGGTTGGAGGCAAGAAGATGAGAAGCTTATAATGAAAATTGTATCATCCACTCCACAGTTGGATGTTTATGAGCCGCTTCGTGCAGCATTGGAAAAAAGTATTTTGGGTTGTGCCTGTATTCTATATGAAATGTCTGTTGTTGTAATCGTTAATCTTCGGTTAAACTCGTTTGAAATGCTTTTAAAAGGGCTTGTGCCATTGCTTCGAAGTTCGCGATCTTACTGTGGTTTTAGCAATATATTTGTGGACATCGAAGTCCTTAAAAAATATTTTGAGCAAGCTAAGATTGCTGCTCAATATGGAATTAAAAAGACAGGTGTTATAAACCGATGTGACGACTATGCTCTTTGCCATATGATAAATATACTTTGCTCAGATGTACAAACCGACCTAGTTCATCCAGACCTACCGAAACTTGAGGAATATGACAAGCTGCACAACACAGAGTTTTACAAAACACTCAAATGCTATCTTGAAAATGAGCGTAATCAAGTAAAAACGGCCAGTGTGCTTAACTTGCACCGCAACTCGCTATTTTACAGGTTGAGCAAATTAAAGGAATTGATTACTTCAGATCTCGACGATCCAAACGTAAGACTTTATATGCGGCTTTCATTTAAAATATGCGATGAGAGGCTACGAAGTTAAGGCGCACAAAAGACTTAGCAAAAAATATTTACTTATATGGTCGGTGATAAAGAAATAACGACGAATCGGGGATTACCTTTTGGTCAGGGGAACAAAAGGTGTATTGCCCGATAGAAGAGAAGATTATTTTCACCGAGCATATAGTTTAAGTCATTAGAAGTATCTACAATTTCTGCGGAAGAATGGGCTTATATTTATTTGCTTGTCTTTGAGATTATTTATCAGTTTGGTGTGGAGTTAAAAGATATTCCTCTATTCACTGAAGAAACTTATGATAATGTAAGTGGTATATTCACAATAAAAGGAGTTAAGTATAAAGTATCGCAAGGCTGAAAAACTACATTGATGCAAATAGGTCTTAATAATTTAAAATAGATGTATTGTTGATTCAATCTATTTTGATGGAGGTGGAAATCGTGTTTAGTCGGATTTGTTTGGACGATTGGTTTGAGGTTGGAAAAGAGCCAGAGGGTTTTCAAAATAAGTTGTGGTTTGCTAATCCTATTTCAGGTCAGGTTGGGCTTTTTAAATATGGACTTAGTAGTTCAAGCCAATTTAAAAACAATAGCAATGGATTTGATGAGAAATTTACTTGTGAATTAGCAAGGATTATGAATATATTTTGTGCTGATGGTGATATGGCTGTTTATAAAAATAAGCAAGGATTTGTCAGTTATAATTTTGTTCAAGAAAGCCAAATGCTAAAGCATGGGCATGAGTTATTGTGTGAATACTATAGCGTAGAGCATTAAGAAGACCTATACACAAAATATAAAGCGACGAACTCCATTTTCGAGAT